>NZ_JBFANF010000109.1:0-25545 GCF_040674675.1 Dactylosporangium sp. NPDC049742
GAGTCGCTGATCCCGCTGCTCGACGAGATCCTGCAGAACTCGGCCGAGGGTGGCCTCGACGAGGTCGTCAGCTCGGCCCGGCTCAGCCCGGCTCGGCCCGGCTCCGTCCGGCTCGGCTCGGCTCGGCCCGGCTCAGCCCGGCTCAGCCCGGCTCGGCTCGGCTCGGCCCGGCTCGGCCCGGCTCGGCTCAGCCCGGCTCGGCCCGGCTCGGCCCGGCTCGGCCCGGCTCGGCCCGGCTCGGCTCGGCCCGGCTCGGCGGCCGAAGAGGGTGGCAGGGCCAGGGCCGTGCAGCATCGCTGAGCGCGGCCGGGCCGCAGCGGTGCGCGGGTGGGGTCAGGCGTCTCTGCGTCGCAGGACGAGGGTGCCGACGAGCAGTAACAGCGCGGCCCAGCCCGCCAGGACCAGGGCCGACACGGCCGGGGAGAAGGTCTTGAACGGGTTCCCGGAGCCGTCGACGCTGTACATGGCCTGGGCGGCGACCGTCGGCACGAAGCGCATGACGTCGTCGGCGCGGTCGGTGGGCAGAGCGGCGCCGAGCAGCGCCGGGCCGACGAACATGGCGGCGACCAGCGCGGTGATCGCACCGGCGGAGTGGCGCAGCAGCGTGCCGACGCCGAGGCCGAGCAGGCCGGTGAGGACGAGACCCGCCGCGGCGCCCGCGATCGCCCGCGGCACCTGCGGGTCGCCGAGCGAGGCGCCGTCGACGCCCAGGAACGCCTGGCACACCAGGAACGACCCGAGGCACACCACCGTCATCAGCGGCACCGTGAGCGCCGCCTGGGCGACGGCCTTCGCGCAGACGACGGGCCAGCGGCGCGGGACGGCGGTCAGGGTGGAGCGGATGGACCCGGTGCCGTACTCACCGGTCATCTGCAGGACGCCGAACACGCCGACGACGAGCACGACGAAGTCGACGGGCAGGAAGCCGGCACTGACGGCCCGGGCCACGTCGGGTGCCCCGCCGCCACCGAGGACGGAACGGTGCACGCCATAGCCGACCGCACCGGCGATGCCGACGGTGACGACGGCCATGACGCCGAGCGTGAGCCAGGTCGAGCGCAGCGACAGCAGCTTGCTCCACTCGGCGCGCAGCACGCGCGGGAACGTGAGCCTCATCGGTATTCGACCTCCGATCCGGTGAGCTCCATGTAGGCCTCCTCCAGGGACGCACGGCGCGGGGTGAGCTCGTGCAGGGCGATGCCGGCGGCGCGTGCGACGTCACCGATGTGCTCTGCGGTGGCGGCGGTGACGTGCAGCAGGCCGGGCTCGACGCCGGTGACGACGGCGCCGGTGGCGGTCAGGGCGTCGCGCAGCGCCGTGGCGTCGGGCGAGCGGACCACGACCGTGCCGACCGCGACCCGGGCGATCAGCTCGGCGACGGTGGTGTCCGCGAGGAGCCGGCCCCGGCCGACGATGACGAGGTGCTCGGCGGTGACGGCCATCTCGCTCATCAGATGGCTGGAAACCAGCACCGTGCGGCCCTCCGCGGCGAGGTCCTTCAACAGGTTGCGGATCCACAGGACACCGTCGGGGTCCAGCCCGTTGACCGGCTCGTCGAGGATGATGACGGCGGGGTCGCCGAGCAGCGCCGCGGCGATGCCGAGCCGCTGCCCCATGCCGAGGGAGAACCCGCCGGCGCGCCGGTGCGCCACGGACTCCAGGCCGACCAGCCCGAGGACCTCCTCGACGCGGGCGGCCGGGATGCCGTGGGTGTGCGCGAGCGCCAGCAGGTGCGCGCGTGCCGACCGTCCCTTGTGGACGGATCGGGCGTCGAGCAGGACGCCCGCCTGCCGCAGCGGGTCGGGGTGCGCCCGGTACGGACGGCCGTTGACCGTCGCGGTGCCCGACGTCGGGTGGTCCAGCCCGACGATCATGCGCATGGTGGTGGACTTGCCGGCACCGTTGGGCCCGAGGAACCCGGTGACCTGCCCGGGCTTCACGGCGAACGACAGTGCGTCGACGGCGACGGTGCCGCCGTAGCGTTTGCTCAATGCCTGCGCCTCGATCATGCCCCGACGCTACGACCGGTCACGGACCCGCGACGACAGTCTCAGGTAGCGACCCGAACCGCGATCACTCGTCCTCAGGTAGGACCCGCGTCCTACCCGCAGACGACCCACCCTTGCAGTTTCGGCAAGGACCATTGCGGTTCGCGCCACGGCGACGGACGCTCGTGGCATGGACAACGACTACGACGTAGTGATCATCGGCGGCGGCGCGGCCGGCCTGAGCGCCGCGCTCACCCTGTCCAGGGCCCGCCGCCGGGTGCTGGTCATCGACGCCGGCGAACCCCGCAACGCCCCCGCCGGCCACGTGCACAACTACCTCGGCCGGGAGAGCACGCCGCCGGCGGAGCTGCTGTCGATCGGACGGGCCGAGGTCCACCAGTACGGTGGCGAAATCCGCGACGGCGTCGTCACCGCCGTCACCGGTGCATCGCCGAAGTTCGCCGTCGAAACGGCGGACGGCCGGACCGTGTCGGCGCGGCGGATCCTCGCCACGACCGGCCTCGTCGACGAGCTGCCGGACATCCCCGGCCTCACCGAGCACTGGGGCAGCCGGGTGCTGCACTGCCCGTACTGCCACGGCTGGGAGGTCAGGGACCGTCCGGTCGCCATCCTCGCCACCACCGGCATGGCGGCCCACCAGGCGCTGTTGTGGCGGCAGTGGACCCCGCAGGTCACGCTGCTACGGCACACCGCTCCCGCCCCGACCCCGGACGACGTCGCGCGGCTGGACCGGCGCGGGATCCGGATCGTCGAGGGCGAGGTCGTCTCGTACGGCGCGGACGGCGCCCACCTCGCCGACGGCACCATCGTGCCGGTCGAGGCCCTGGTCGCGATGGGACGGGTGGCGGCACGCGCCGCGTTCCTCGAGCCGCTGGGACTGGCACCGGCCGCCTTCGAGGCGCACGGCGTGCCGCTGGGCACGCACCTCCCCTCCGGTCCCGCCGGCACCACCAGCGTCCCCGGGGTCTACCTGGCAGGCAACGTCACCGAGCCGATGGCCACGGTCATCGCCTCGGCCGCCGCCGGCGTCAGCACCGCCGGTCTGATCAACATGGATCTGGTACTGGAGGACGCGACGTGACCCACGTTCGTTGAGGGTTCGCCCCGGCTGCGACTGGCGGCCGGGGTCACGTCACGTTACGCTTCCTAGGACACTAGGTTCCAGGGTTCGGGACCGGACGGGGGTTACGGTGTGGCGGTGACCGCTGCGAATGAGGAGCGCGACGGCGTCGCGCTGACGAACCTCGACCAGACCCTGTTCGACGAGGCGGGGGCGACCAAGCGCGACCTGGTCGACTACCTCGACGCCGTCCGTTCGCAGATCATCCCGGCGCTGACGGGGCGGCCGCTGTCGGTGGTGCGGGTGCTGCGCGGCCAGGCGCCCTTCATGCAGAAGAACCTGCCGAAGTACACGCCCGACTGGGTGCCCAGGGTGACCGTCTGGGCCGAGTCGTCCAAGCGCAACGTCACCTACGGGCTGTGCGAGGACCGGCGGACCCTGCTGTGGTTCGCCAACCAGCGCTCCATCGAGTTCCACCCGCTGCTGTCGAAGGCACCCGACTTCGCGCACACCACCCACATGATCCTCGACCTGGACCCGCCGGCGCCGGACGCGTTCGGGCTCGCGGTCGGCGCGGCCAGGCTGATCCGGGCCGTGCTCACCGACCTCGGCATGGACAGCGTGGTGAAGACGAGCGGCGCCAAGGGCCTGCACGTGTTCGTGCCCATCGACGCGCACGCGCCGATGGAGGACATCGCCGCCGCCACCCGGGCGGTCGCCGCCCGCGCCGCCAAGCTCGACCCGTCCCTCGCCACGACCGCCTTCATCCGCGAGGACCGCGAGGGAAAGGTCTTCCTCGACCCGACGAGGGTCGGCGGCGCGACGGTCGCCGCCGCGTACAGTCCACGGCTGCGCCCCGGGACGCCGGTCTCGTTCCCGGTCGCCTGGGCCGACCTCGACGACGTCTCCCCGGCCGACTTCACCGTCCACACCGTGCCCGCCCTCCTCGCCGGCGCCGACCCGTGGGCCGAGCGGATGCCATCCCCGCAACGACTCGACGCCGCGCTGATCGAGGAAGGCCACACGATCCCCGTGCCACGCGTGCAGGCGATGCACGAAGGCAAACGCCGCGCCAAGGCCAAGCGTGAAGCCACGGTGGAGCCCTGATGCCGATCGTCGTCGACGCGCCGCGCGAGGACTGGACCGCCCAGGGCCTCGCGCTCGCCGCCCGCCTCCTGCACGACCTGGCCCCGCACGCCGCCGCCGTCGAGCACATCGGCAGCACGTCGATCCCGGACATGCCCGCCAAGCCGATCCTCGACCTGCAGGTCAGCGTGGCCGACCTCGACGCGCCGCTGGACGCCCCGCTGCAGGCCCTGGGCCTGTCCCGCCTGCCGTTCGAGCGCGACCACGTGCCCGCCGGCCTGACCGACGACCCGGCCCGGTGGACCAAGCGGATGTGGTCCGGTCCCGGCATCAACCTGCACGTCCGGCGCACCGGCTCCCCGAACGAACGCCTGGCCCTGCTCTTCCGCGACTGGTTCCGCGCCCACCCCGCCGCCGTCCCGGCCTACGGCGCCTTCAAGTCCGCCCTCGCCGACGCCCTCTCCGGCATCCCCGACGACCTCGGCATCTACAGCGACGTCAAGGACCCGGTCGTCGACCTCGTCATCGTCGCAGCGGAGGAATGGGCCGCCGCCACCGGCTGGTCAGCGCACACCAACAAGCAGCCATGAGCCCAGCCCTCCGCAACCCTGAGCCGTCGGCGACCGCGACGATGAGGTGGTCGCCGGTGGCGTCCTAGGCGACCCGGTAGACGTCCTGCAGATGGCGTCGCTGCTGCCGCATGAGCCGGCGTCGCGGCCCGGCGTCGCGGCCGACCTGCAACACCCCCGCACACCGATGCCCACCAGCCAGCCCGACGCGACGCCATCCGCGCATCGCTGATGGTCCCGCGCACCGCTGAACCGGCCACACCCGTCGCAGAGCCAGCCATCCCGAACACGACACCAGCCAACCCGATGCGAGGCCATCCACGCGTCGCTGAGCCGGTCACGCCACCCGCGGAACGGCCGCTCCGAGTGTCAGGTCGGGGCGGGTCGCGGCGTGGAGGCGGTCCTGTCGGAGCCGCTCACGTGACCCCACCCGCGGCCGGCAACGTCGCAGGCCGCGATAGCCGTCGTGCCGGGCAGGCCGGTTGTCGAGCGTTCGCCGTCAGCAACCTCCACGTACATCGCGGGACTCGGGGCGAAGGTCAGGGCGAAGCGACGCGTCACCTTGGTGGACTGGCGTCCGTCAGCTGGAGTCTGACGGCGTGAAGGCGCGGGGCTCGACTAAGACCAGCCAGTTGCCGGTGATGTCGCGCATGACGGCCTCCACGCCATACGGGCGGTCGGAGGGCTCTTGCAGGAACGTCACCCCCTTCGCGGACAGCTCCTCGAACGTCTTGTGGCAGTCGTCGACGCGGAGGCCGAGCGCGCCCATCTGACCCTTCTCCAGCTGGCGGCGGACGAAGGCGGCGGCCTCCTCGTCGAGCGGCGGGCCGGGGAGCATGAGGGTCACCTCCAGCTCCGGCTGGCTCGGGTGGCCGATCGTCAGCCAACGGTAGCCTTCACCCAGCGTGACGTCGGTGCGGACCTCGAAACCGAGCACGTCGACGTAGAAGTCGCGGGCTTTGTCCTGGTCGAGGCAGTACAGCGTGACAAGCGAAACGTTCGAGATCATGTGGACAACGTTACTGACCGTCAGCTTCTGGGTGCTTCTCCAGAATTGCGCGTCAGCACGCCGTTCATGAACAGGAAGCAGCCCGGGACGTGGGGATTGCCGAGCGCCGCCCAGCGATCCCGGTAGGCGGTCGGGCTCTCGCCCACGATCGCGGTGAACTTGGAGGAGAACGAGCCGAGGCTGCTGAAGCCGACCAGCATGCAGATCTCGGTGACGGTCAGGTTGGCGGAGCGCAGCAGGTCCTGGGCGCGCTCGATCCGGCGGCGGGTCAGGTAACGCATGGGTGTCTCGCCATACGCCGACTCGAAGCTGCGCACGAAGTGGTACTTGGAGACGCACGCGACGGCGGCGACGGCGTCGAGGTCGAGGGGCTCGCGATAGTGCCGGTCGAGATGGTCCCGGGCACGGCGTAGATGCGGTAGGAGCTGCACGGGCACCGCCCTGGTCGTCGTCATGCCAGCACCATAACGGCAGTATCGAGTCCCATAACCCTATGTATTCACATGCCTCCGTTCTGTTAGAGGGGATGTGAATCATGCCCGGATTCGGCTACGTTGGCCGGGCAACGCGTTTTGCCGTTTGTTGTAAGGAGCGTTCAACGTGCCCCGACGCAGGTCCGTGGTCACGCTGCTGATCGCCTCGATGCTCGCCCTCACGGCGTGCGGGTCGGACAAGAAGCAGGACCACCAGGCCGCCCGGCCAGCCACCGGCACCCCTTCCGCGACGGCGTCCGCGGACCCCTCCCCGACGGCCGACGTGTCGCCGTCGGCGGGCCCGTCCGCCTCGAAGTCGCCGGCCGGGAAGCCGTCGCCGAAGGCGAGCGCGTCGACGGTGAAGGGGCCCGAGGGCACGTTCGTGATCCGCCCGCCGGGCTCCGGTCACGGCGCCGCCGGCTCGCAGAGCCGCACCGGGACGACCGCGGTCGCGTTGACGTTCGACGACGGGCCCGACCCGGTGAACACCCCGAAGATCCTCGACCTGCTGCGGGACAACGGCGTCAAGGCCACGTTCTGCCTGGTCGGCTTCCGCGCCCGGGACAACCCGGCGCTGGTGCGGCGGATCGCCGACGAGGGGCACACCCTGTGCAACCACTCGTGGCAGCACCTGACCAATCTCGCGAAGAAGGATCCCGGCTACATCGACTGGGACCTCAAGCGCACCAACGAGGTCATCCACGCCGCCGCCCCCGGCGCCCCGATCAAGTACTTCCGCGCGCCCGGCGGCAACTTCAGCCCCGGCCTGATCGCGAAGGCGAAGGACCTGGGGATGGCGTCGATCTACTGGGACGTCGACCCCGCGGACTGGAACCACACGAAGGACGCCGACGACGCCGCCCACATCAGGCGGGTCATCGCCGACGTGAAACAGCACGTCCGGCAGGGCTCGATCGTGTTGTCCCACGACAACAAGCAGCCCGACACGATCATCGCGTACCAGACGCTGTTGCCGTTCCTGAAGCAGTACTTCACGCTCGAGGCGCTCTGAGCACCTGGTGCAGCACCGTGTCGACGAGTGCCCCGCCGGTCACGGTCGCGGTCATGTAGGTGGCGTACGGCTGGCGCCTGCGGTCCGTCGGTGAGCCCGGGTTGAGCAGTCGCAGGCCGGCGGGTGTGACGGTGTCCCACGGGATGTGCGAGTGGCCGAAGACGAGCAGGTCCCGGCCCGGGAAGCGGGCGTCGCAGCGCTGCTCGCGGCCGGTCGCCGGGCCGGTCTCGTGCACGACGGCGACCCGGAGCCCGTCGAGCTCGACGTCGGCGACCTCGGGCAGCCTGGCCCGCAGCGCCGGGCCGTCGTTGTTGCCGTGCACGCCGATCAGCCGCGCGCACCGGGCCTCGAACTGGTCCAGGAACGGCTCGTCGACCCAGTCACCGGCGTGGATGACGACGTCGGCGGCCTCGACCGCCACCCACAGCTGGGCCGGCAGGTCACGCGCCCGCTGCGGTACGTGGGTGTCGGCGACCAGCACGAGCCTCATCACGCCGACGCTACCGGGCGCATGAAAAAGCACCCCGGAGGTCCGGGGTGCTTTCCATGGCGTACTTACGCCTTGGTGACGACCGTGCCGACGATCTTGTCACCCAGCGTCTGCTTCTTGGCGTCCCAGAGCGGGAAGAGCCAGCCGATGTAGCAGATGATGCTGTCGACGACGTGGGCGATGTCCCGCAGGAACGCCATGCCCGCACCGATCGGCTGGCCGGTCTGCTCCTTGACCAGGTACAGGCCCAGCGCCTTCTTGCCGAGGCTCTGGCCCTTGCCGCCGAGGATCCAGCGGTTGTACACGATGTAGCCGAAGCCGAGCAGCGCGAACACGAAGTAGATCGGGCCGAGCGTGCCGTCGTCGTTGCGGCCGACGCCGGCGCCGATGCCGAACAGGAGCCAGGCGGGGATGTAGTCGACGATGAATGCGCCGACCCGCACGGGCCACGTTGCGAGGTTCATGGAACTCCTTGGACGAGAAAAGTGGGGGTACTGCAACACGTTCCGGCTCAGGAGTACCCGAGCCGGTGCAACTGGAAGGCCCAGCTCATGGCTGCCGCCACGAGCATGACCCAGCCCATGCGCGATCGTGCCCTGCCGGACCACGGCACCGGAGCACCGACCACGCCGACCTGGCGCAGCAGCAGCAGCGGTACCGTGACGGCGGTCATCGCCGCTACGCCCAGGATGGCCGGATTCGCCGCCGCCGAGGCCACGACGTGTCCGTGCACCAGCTCGACCGCGGCGGTGGTCAGACCGCAGGCCGGGCACGGGACGCCGGTGAATGTGCGCAGCAGACACGGCGCACCGAGACCGGTGGATGCCGTGAACATCGGCCAGAACGCTCCGGCCACCGCGATGCCGGCGCCGAGGGCGCCGATGCGTTCGGGGACGGACAGCTGCTTGCGCACGTGACCTGCTCGATCGACGGTATGGGACCGCGATCGTATGGCACGGGATCAGGCCATCACCACCCCGTTAGCTCATCCGAACGACCGACATCTACACCGAAGGAGGCTACATGAGTCGGCAGATATCAGTACACAAGCGGATGTAACGGGCGGAGACGCAATGATAACGATACGAAATATTTGCCCGATGGACGCGTATCAGGGTGCTCGGGTGATCCGGCATGCACCCCGGCATGACATCCGTCATGGGGTCGCGGGTGACGCCGGACAGATCCGCCGGGGTGGATACCCGGCGATGCTTCTGGCATGACGAACGCAGCAGTCCAGTTGACCGGCCTCACGAAACGGTTCGGTGCGCTCACCGCCGTGGACGGGCTGGACCTCACGATCCGCCGCGGCGAGGTCGTCGCGCTCCTCGGCCCGAACGGCGCGGGCAAGTCCACGACGATCGACATGCTGCTCGGCCTCCTGCGCCCCGACGAGGGCACGGTCCTGCTCGACGGGCAGTCCCCGGCGAAGGCGATCGCGAAGGGCACCGTCGGCGCGCTGCTACAGAGCGGCGGCCTGCTGCCGGACCTCACCGCGGGCGAGACGGTGCGCCTCACCGCCGCCCTGCAGCAGCGGTCGCGTCCGGTGCCGGAGGTCCTCGAACGCGCGGGGGTCGCCGAGTTCGCCAACCAGCGTGTCGGCGGCCTCTCCGGCGGGCAGCAGCAGCGCATCCGCTTCGCGATGGCCCTCGTCGCCGACCCCGACCTGCTGGTCCTCGACGAGCCGACGACCGGCATGGACGTCGAGACCCGCCGCGGGTTCTGGACGACGATGCGGCAGGAGACGGCGCAGGGGCGCACGGTGCTCTTCGCGACCCACTACCTCGACGAGGCCGACGCCTACGCCGACCGCATCGTGCTGCTGCGCTCCGGCCAGGTCATCGCCGACGGCACCGCCGCGCAGATCAAGGCGGCCGTGACCGGCCGGACGATCCGCGCCACCCTCCCCGGCGCCGACCTCGTCGGCCTCGCCGCCCTGCCGGGCGTCGACCGGGTCGAGACCCGCGGCGACGTCGTCATGCTGCACTGCGACGACTCCGACACCGCCCTGCGGTCCCTGCTCAACTCCACCGACGCGCGCGACGTCGAAGTCACCGCGCGCAACCTCGAAGACGCCTTCATCGCCCTCACCGCCGCCGGGAGCAGCAAGTGAACACGACCTACCTCCGCATGGAGATCGTCCGTCTCGTCCGTAACAAGCGCGTCGTCATCTTCTCGATGCTCATGCCGGCCCTGCTCCTGCTCATCATCGGCGGTGTCTCCGTCGGCGGCGACGCCGACGCCAAGAAGTACGTCATGGTCAGCATGGCCCTCTTCGGCGCCATGACGGCCGCCCTCACCAGCGGCAGCACCATCGCC
Organism: Dactylosporangium sp. NPDC049742; assembly: GCF_040674675.1. NCBI lineage: Bacteria > Bacillati > Actinomycetota > Actinomycetes > Micromonosporales > Micromonosporaceae > Dactylosporangium > Dactylosporangium sp. NPDC049742. The sequence goes on from NZ_JBFANF010000109.1 coordinate 10,028, forward strand.
GTCGAGCGCGGCCTCGGCTGGAACCGCACCCTGCGCCTCACGCCGCTGTCCCCCGGCGGGTACGTCGTCAACAAGGTCATCGTCGCGCTGCTCGTCGCCATCCCGCCGGCCCTCGTCACGTTCCTCGTCGGCGCCCTGGGCCTGCACATCCGGCTCACCGCGACCGAGTGGGTGCTGTGCTTCGTCGGCGCCTGGCTGTCCGCGCTGCCCTTCGCCGCACTCGGCGTCGTCATCGGCTACCTCGCGAAGCCCGACGGCGTCCAGCAGGTCACCGCGCTGCTCAACCTGACCCTCGCCGCGTTCGGCGGGCTCTGGGTGCCGGTCTCGCTCATGCCGGGATTCATGCAGCAGATCGCGAAGCTGACCCCGTCCTACTGGACCGGGCAGGTCGCCCGCAGCCCGCTCGACCACGGCCACATCGACGTCCAGGCCATCCTCGTCCTCGGCGGCTGGACGCTCGTGCTGGCGCTCGTCGCGCTGCGCCGGTTCCGCGTCGACACCGCCCGCGCCTGAGTCGTCGGTACCGTGTCCGTCATGAGTGACCCAACCAGCCGCCGGTCCACACCCAGGTTCTTCTGGCTGTGGGCCGCGGTCTGGCTGTTCTACATGGCCGGCCCCATCGGCGACGCCTGGCGCCGCCCGGAGGTCTGGGAGCGCGTCGCCGGTCTCACCGCGGCGCTCGCCTTCTGCGTGCTCTACCTGATGTCGTTCGTCGCCGCCCGCGCCGCGATGCGACGCACCGGCGCCCCCATGGTCCTTCCCTCCGCGGCGTGGCGGCTCGGGGTCATGATCGCCCTCACCGCGGCGCTCACGCTCATCGTCGGCGAGTCGGGCCTCACCGCGCTGGTCTACGTCGGCGTGATGGCCGTGTTCTCGCTCGGTCCGCGCCTCGCCTGGACCGTCGTCCTCAGCGCCGCCGCGTGCGCCGCCGCCCTGCCGAAGCTCGTGCCCGGCTGGGACGGCGGCATCGACCTCACCTTCGCCGTCCTGGTCGCCGCCCTCGCCGTCTGGGGCGTCACCCGCGTCGTGCAGCGCAACGCCCAGCTCGCCGAGGCCCGCGAGGAGATCACCCAGCTGGCCGTTGCCGCCGAACGCAACCGCTTCGCCCGCGACCTGCACGACCTCCTCGGCCACTCCCTCACCGTCGTGTCCGTGAAGAGCGAGCTCGCCGCCCGGCTGGTCCGCATCGCCCCCGACCGCGCGGAGGCCGAGCTCACCGACATCCAGCGCCTCGTCCGCGAGGCCCTCGTCGACGTGCGCGCCGCCGTCTCCGGCTACCGCGAGATGTCCCTGGCGACGGAGCTCGCCTCGGCGCGCAGCGCCCTGGACGCCGCCGGGATCGAGGCCGAGGTGCCCCTCACCGCCGAGGCCGCCGACCCCGCCCGGCAGCAGCTCTTCGCCTGGGTCGTCCGTGAGGGCGTCACCAACGTGATCCGTCACAGCGACGCGAAACACTGCTGGATCCGCCTGGAGCACAACGCCGTCGAGATCAGCGACGACGGCCGCGGCCCCACCACCCGCCCGGCCGCCGCGGCGTCCGCGACGGACGCCTCCACCCGGGCCGCTGCCACCCGGGACCGGGCCGGCCACGCAGACCTCGACTCGCCGGGCCACGGCCTCGCCGGTCTCCGCGAACGCGTCGACTCCGCCGGCGGCACCCTGACCATCGGCAACCGCGACGGCGGCGGGTTCGTCCTGCGCGCCACCACCTGACCGTGCCACCCCACCGAGCGCCGGGCCCTCGCTACGGCGGCGCCGCCGTATTGCGGTTGCCGGCGGTCCGGCCGGCGGGCAGGCTCCGACCGATGGAGGCACCTCCCGTCCCGAACGGATCGCGGCGGCCGGGCCGCGTCGGCGGAGCAGCTCAGGCGACCGGCACGGACGGGCCGCCCGGAGCCGCGCCCGGAGCCACGCCCGCTGCTGCGACACCGGCCGCGACCGACGCCGGTCAGCGACTGATGCCGGTGGTGCCGGGTGCGGACGGCGCAGGAAGGACCGGACCGTGACAAGCACGGACAACAGGCCGCCGAGGTGGGTCGACGAGGCGTTGCCGGCGACGGTACGGGCGAAGGCGGAAGCTGCCGGGGCGCACGACTGGCTGCGGCGGTTGCCCGAGCTCGTCGCCGACATCGAGGCGGACTGGGCCGTCCACGTCGGGCGGGTGTACACCGACGCCACCGAGGCCTTCGTCGCCGACGCCACCATGACCGACGGCACGCCCGCGGTCCTGAAGCTGATCGTGCCGCGCGCGGGCAACGCCACGGCCCACGAGGTGACGGTGCTGCGGCTCGCGGGCGGCGACGGGTGCGCGCGGCTGCTGCGGCACGACGTCGCCCGGGACGCGCTGCTGCTGGAGAAGCTCGGACCGAGCCTCTTCGAGCTGGGGCTGCCGGTCACCACGCGCCACGAGATCCTCTGCGATGTCGCGAGCCGGGTGTGGCGGCCGGCGCCGGACGCCGGGCTGCCGACCGGGGCGGCGAAAGGCGCGTGGCTCACGACCTTCATCACCGGGGCGTGGGAGCGGCTGGACCGGCCCTGCGCCGAACGCACCGTCGCGCACGCACTCGCCTGCGCCGAGCGCCGCGCCGCCGCCCACGACGACGAACGGGCCGTCCTCGTCCACGGCGACGTCCACGAGTGGAACACGCTGCGCGCCCCCGACGGCTTCCGCCTCGTCGACCCCGACGGGTTGCTCGTCGAGGCGGAATACGACCTCGGTGTCATCATGCGCGAAGACCCGGTGGAGCTGATGGCGGCCGACCCACGTGACCGCTCGCGCTGGCTCGCGGCCCGCACCGGCCTCGACGAGACGGCGATCTGGGAGTGGGGTGTCGTCGAACGCGTCTCGACGGGCCTCGTCCTGGTCCAGGTCGGCCTCCAGCCGCTGGCCGCCCAGATGCTCGCTGCCGCCGACACGATCGCCGCGATGCGCACCTGACACCTCCAAGAGCAGTGGTGAGATCGTTCGGGTCGAAGTCTGGCGGAGCGGCCGGCGGCCGCCCGTCGGTTGATCAGGCGTGCGAGAGCATGACGCGGGCGGCGACGTTGCGGGTGGCGATGCCGAGCCGCGTCTTCGGGATCAGCATCGTCGCGGCGAGGCCGGCGGCGCGCTGCTTGGCGTCGGTGCGGGTGCGGTGAGCTGCCTCGTACGCCATGAACGCCGACGCATGGTCGGACGGACTCGCCGCGAGTGCGGTCGCGAGGGTGTGCGCGCCGGCCATGGCGAGGCTCGAGCCGTCGCCGAACAGGGAGACACAGGACGCCGCGTCGCCGAGCAGCGTCACCCGCCCCCGTGACCAGGACGGCAGGCGGACCTGGCTGACGGAGTCGAAATAGAGGTCGGGTGCCGCCTGCAGCCTGGCGAGGAGCTCGGGGACCCGCCAGCCGGCGCCCGCATAGGCCTCCGTGACGATGCGCTTGTGCTGGGCGGTGTCGCGGTGGTCGAAGCCGTCGACCATCGGACCGCGGAAGATGAACGCGACCATCGCCCGGCCCGTGGACGGATGGATCGACACGAGCCTGCCGGGCGTGTTGTGCATCAGCACGTCGTGCGGATGGTCGGCCGGCTCGTCCAGCGGCATCGTCGCCACCCAGACGCCCATGTGCCGCACGAACTCGCGCTCGGGGCCGAAGACGAGCCGGCGCACCGCGGAGTGCAGGCCGTCGGCGCCGACGAGGAGATCGAAGCGGCGCGGAGCGGCCCGCTCGAACGTGACGTCGACGCCGCTCGCGTCCTGCGACACCGACGTGATGGTGTCGTCCCACAGCAGCTCGGCGTCGCCGCGGGCGGCCTCCTGCAGGATCTTGGCGAGGTCGCCACGGGGAAGCTCGACCTCACTGTTGCCCGCCGCGCTCTTGGAGCTCGGCATGGGGATGCGGCCGGCCGGGCGGCCCTTGGCGTCGATGACGAGCATCGAGGTGGCGTGGGTGGCGGCGGCTCGCAGCTGGGGCATGATGCCCAGCTCCTCGGCCACGGGCAGCGCCGGGCCTCGCACGTCGACCGGATTGCCGCTGGAGCGCTGGCCGCTCGCGCGCTCGACGATCGTGGGCCGGAACCCGCCGCGGGCCAGGAAGTGGGCGAGTGTCGGGCCGGCCACGCCGGCGCCAGAGATGAGGACGGTGGGAGGAGTCATGCCACCACGATAGCTGCATCCAGTGCAGAATTGCAATGAGTGCGAGTCGGCAGTTGATGCGGTACGATGTCGGCATGAGCTTGCGTGACCGCAAACGCGCCCGAGTCCGGCAGTCCCTCGTCGACGCCGCGACCGAGCTGTTCGAGCGGGACGGCTACGAGCGCACGACCGTGGCCGACATCGCCGCGGCGGCGGACATCGGCACGCGCACGTTCTTCAGCTACTTCGCGAGCAAGGAGGAGCTGCTGTTCCCCGAGAGCGACCGCCGGGTCCAGGCGACGGTCGACGCGATAGCGGCCCGCGACCCAGAGGACTCGCCGGTCGAGGTGCTGATCCGCGCCCTGTATCTGACCGGCGTCGACAGCGACGACCTGACCGACCGGCTGGCGGCGTTACGGCTGCGGCTGATCCGGGAGGTGCCGGCGGTGCGGGGGCGGGCGCTGCAGATCCAACTGGACGCCCAGCAGCAGATCGCGGCACATCTGGCCGAGGCGTTCCCGGAGCAGTTGGACCGGGTCAAGGCGGGGGCGTTGGTCGGGGCTTTCGTCGGGGCGGTGACCGGGGCGGTGCAGGTGGTGATGGAGGACCTGCCGGCGCATCACGACCCGAAGGAGATGCGGGCGGCGGTGGAGGAGGCGACGGGCGTGGCGCTGCGGCCTTGGATGACGACGCGGCCTCGCTAGGCGCCGATGGGGGTGCGGGCAACGTCGTCGCCTCGCACGCCGCCGGGCCAGCGCGTCGAGCCAGTGCGTCGGGGCAGCAGGTCGAGCCAGCGTGCCGAGCCAGCACGCTGGGCCAGCGCGCCGAGGCAGCGCATCGGGCCAGCGTGTCGGGCTAGCAGGTCGAGGCAGCGCGCTGGGCAAGCGCGTCGAGCCAGTGCGTCGGGGCAGCAGGTCGAGGCCAGCACGTCGAGCCAGCGCGCTGGGCAAGCGCGTCGAGCCAGTGCGTCGGGGCAGCAGGTCGAGGCCAGCACGTCGAGCCAGCACGTCGAGCCAGCACGTCGAACCAGCACGTCGGGCTAGCAGGTCGAGCCAGCACGTCGAGGCCAGAACGTCGAACCAGCGCGCCGGGCTAGCAGGTCGAGCCAGCAGGTCGAGGCCAGCACGTCGAGCCAGCATGTCGGGGCAGCACGGCAAGGCAGCCGGGTGGGAGCGGGGACCGCGCCGGATGGGTGACCTGGGGAGGGCGGTCGGGCATGATCGTGGCACAGTGGCACGAGTACGGGAACAGTGCGGAAACGGACAAGGGGGACGAGCGATGAACAGCTTCTTCGACAGGGTGAAGGACCTCGCCGACCAGCACGACGACAAGGTTGACGCCGCGCTGGAGAAGGTGGGCGACATCGTCGACGACAAGACCGGCGGCAAGCACACGGAGCACATCGAGAAGGCCGTCGACGCCGCGCAGCAGCACACCGGGGGCGGGGACTCCACCAAGCAGTGAGCGGAGGTCAGCCGGCGGCCTTCTTCGCGGCGGAGTAGGCCAGGTGCAGGAAGTCGGCGCCGGCGATCGCGGACGCCACGGCCATGCCGAAGCGGGTCGCGCGGGGGGCGAACACGAGGCCGGCGCCGAGACCTGAAGCGACCCAGACCGCGGTGCAGAACGGGCAGGTCAGGAGCTCGCCGAGGGCGTGCTGGACGCCGTGGCCGCGGGGGGTCTCGTTGACCTCCGCGGAGCCCGCGGCGCTCTCGAACTGGGTGACGGGGGCGCGCAGCGGGCTGGTGACGGCGTCCTTGGTGATCAGCCGGGACAGCTTGTGGGTGGAGACGGCCAGCAGGGCCACGTCGGCCGCGGCGGGGCGCTCGGAAAGCCGCTTTCCAGTGAGCTTGGCAACACCGGCGGCCGTGGCGACGGCGGCGCCGAAGACGGCCATGACGGTGGCGTACCCGCGCAGCGGACGCTCATCGGGCGCCTTCCGCGCGTAGGTGGCCGCGGTCCGGACATCGATGTCTGCCATGGATTGGCAGCTACCCGGACCGTCCGAGCCGCAAACCAGGTGATCGTCTCGGGTACGATGGGTCCGCACCGTCGGCCCCCGCGCCGCGACCACCACCGTCAGCGCCGGGCAGGACGACCCCTCAGACGTTCGGAGACTTCATGGCGGTCCGCCGCCTCATCCCTGCATCCTCGTCGGCGACCTTCGCCGATCTCGGCGTTCCAGCACCGCTCGTCGCCGCGCTCGCCGCCAGCGGCGTGACCGAGCCGTTCCCGATCCAGACGGCCACGCTGCCGGACGCGATCGCCGGTCGTGACGTGCTCGGGCGGGGTCGCACCGGCTCCGGGAAGACGTATGCGTTCGTGCTGCCGGTGCTGATCCGGCTCGCCGCGAGCCGGGCACCACGACGCCCCGGACGCCCCCGGGCGCTGGTGCTCGTGCCGACCAGAGAGCTCGCGACGCAGGTCGAGGCCGCGATGGCCCCGCTCGCGCAGGCGCTGTCGCTGCGCACGCAGGTCGTGTTCGGCGGGGTGGGCGCCAACCCGCAGATCGCCGCGTTGCGCGCCGGGGTCGACGTGCTCGTCGCCTGCCCCGGGCGGCTCGACGACCACGTGCGGTCCGGTCACGCGCGCCTCGACGACATCGAGGTCACCGTCCTGGACGAGGCCGACCACATGGCCGACCTGGGCTTCCTGCCGGTGGTCCGCCGGCTGCTCGACGCGACGCCCGCCGACGCGCAGCGCCTGCTGTTCTCGGCGACGCTCGACGCCGGCGTCGACGTGCTCGTCCGCCGGTACCTGAGCGACCCGGTGACGCACAGTGTCGACCCGGTGGCGGCACCGCCGGTGGACATGACCCATCACGTGCTGCACCTGCGGGACGAGGACCGGTTCCCGGTGCTGGTCGAGCTGACCGCCGCGCCCGGGCGGACCGTGGTGTTCACGCGCACGAAGCGCGGCGCGAAGACCCTCGCGCGCAAGCTCGTCGCCGCGGGTGTGCCGGCCGTGGAGCTGCACGGCAACCTGGCGCAGAACGCCCGCGACCGGAACCTGACCGCGTTCTCCGACGGCAGCGCCCGCACGCTGGTCGCGACCGACATCGCCGCGCGGGGCATCCACGTCGACGACGTCGCGCTGGTCATCCACGCCGACCCGCCGGCGGAGCACAAGGCCTACCTGCACCGGTCGGGCCGCACGGCCCGGGCGGGCGCCAGCGGCACCGTGGTCACGCTGATGACCGACAAGCAGACCGGTGACGTGCGGCAGCTGGCCCGCGAGGCCGGGATCAAGCCGACGATCACCAGGCTGCGCCCCGGCGACTCGCTGCTGACCGAGCTGGCCCCGGGCGTGCGCACGTTCCATGAGCCGCCCGCCGAGCCGGTCGCCGTCCCCCGGCAGCAGGGTCGCGCCAGGGCCGAGGACGGCACCGACGCCCCGCGCACCGCGGGTCGCCGCCGTTCGGGTCGCCGCCGTGGAGCGGGCAGCGCGGCAGAAAGTGCCACGAGCCCAAGCGTCGCCGGTACGACCACAGCCCCCGCCTCCCCCACCCGCCGCGGCACCGCGCTCGCCGCGGAAGGCCCCGGCCGGACCGGACGCCGGAGCGGAAGCGCGCGCGGCGGCGAGCCGAAGGCACGCGGCGGCGAGGAAGCAGCGGCCCGCGGCGGAGCCGCGACGGCACGCCGGAGCGGGGAAGCCACGGCGAACCGGGGTGGGGACACCACGGCACGCCGCGCCGGAGACGGCACCGGCCGCCGGAGCGGGGAGGCCACGGCAAACCGGGGCGGCGACACCACGGCACGCCGCGCCGGGGGCGAGGCCGGTGACTCGGGCAGCGGTCGCCGGCGCGGACGGCGCCCCGCCACCCACCGCGATGGGCAGCGAGATGGCCAGCGGGAGACCCAGGCCGCGGCCGGCGGAGGCGCCCCGAAGACCGGCGGCACCGCGGCGACCGCACGGCCGTCCGGCGCCGCGGCGTTCTCCGCGCAGACCAGGGTCGGCCGCAGAAGCGGACGCTGAGCAGCCCCCGGCCGGCGTGCCGGGGGCCCAGCGGTACACAAGCAAAGCGGTACACAAGCACCAGCGAAACGGCGGACAGCGCCACCGGTACACCGGCGGAACAGCGAAAACCAGGAACGCCGGTGGGACGGCACAACCGGTACACCGGCGGAACAGCGGAATCAGACGGGCAGGCCCCAGCGGACCAGCACCCGCTCCGCGCGTGACGGGTCGACCTTCACGGACACCCGCTGCCCGATCCCCGCCTGCGCCGACGCGTGCAGCGGCAGCATCGTCTCGACGGTCACCGGGTAGGGCGGCTTGCCGGCGTGCTCGACCAGCAGGTTCAGGCGGACCAGCGGGACCATGTTGATCCGCGTGCCGGTGTCGACCAGCCCGAGGATCGTCGCCGCGCCGGGTGTACCGATCTGCTCCAGCTCCAGGTTCGCGGTCTGCGCCTGCATGCTGAGCTGGGCCTGCTGCATCTGCGCCATGCCGGCGCGCATCTGGGCGGCCGGGTCGTAGGTCGCGTCGATCGCCCGTGCCTGCTGGTTCAGCCGGCGCAGGTCACCGAAGAGGCCCACGGGGGTCAGACCTGACCGAACAGGTTGCCGTAGTGCACGGCGAGCTGGGTGTCGCCACGCATGCGGGCCGGCCAGCCGGTCGCGGCCTCGTCCCACGAGGCAGCGGGCACGCCGAAGGACTGCGCCTTCAGCACCAGACCGTCGGCGTTGAGGCCCTCCTGCGAGGCGGCCTTCGAGATGCGGGCGTACATCACCAGGTCGACGCCGGCGATCGGCGCGAGCCGCGGGTCGTCGGCGGCGATACCGGTCGCGACCGGGGCACCGTAGGCGTTGGCGGCGCCGTAACCCTGCATGCCGTAAGCGGCCTGCTGCTGGGCCGCGTAGGCCTGCGCGGCGGCGCTGGTCTGCTGGGCCTGGGCGACCATGCCCGGCGCGGCGGCGGCGACGTTCCGCATGTCCTTGAACTGCTTGAAAAGTCCCATGATTCCCTCATCTGCATCGGTGTCCCGCATGACGGTAGGGATCCGGTTCGGCGCCCGGCGTCAGGAAAGCGATCGACTCTCTGTCACCAAACCGCACCGTGCCCTGCACCACAGAACCTCAGGACCCCGAAGCGGCCGCCGACGGTGCAGGACATGGCACGAGCCCGCTCCGAGTCCGCCCGGCAGATCGCCGAGCTGCTCAAGACCGCCCGCGAGGCGCTCGGGCTGAGCCTGGCGTTCATGACCCGCCTGGACGAGACGACCCAGCACCTGGAGGTCGTGGAGTCGGCGCTGCCGATGCTGTTCCGCGACGGCACGACCCGCCCCCGGGCCAACTCGTTCTGCCAGAGCATCATGGACGGCCGGCTGCCGGCGGTGATCCCGGACGTCACCAAGTTCCCGGAGGCGATGAAGCTGCCGGCGGCGAGGATGCCCCGCCTGCGCAGCTACGTGTCGGTGCCGGTGGTGCTCAGCGACGGCACGGTCTACGGCACGTTCTGTGCGGCCGGGTTCGGGGCCGACAAGCAGCTGTCGAAGCGTGACAAGGCGCTGATGGAGGTGCTGTCGCAGGCGGCGGCGGTGATCATCGAGCCGGACTTCCGCCGGCGCGAGCTGCACGCGGAGATCGGCGCCCGGCTCGGGCCGGTCATCGAGGCGGGCGGGCCGCAGGTCGTGCTGCAGCCGATCGTGGACGTGGCGACGGGCCGGCGGATCGGGGCGGAGGCGTTGAGCCGCTTCCCGCAGGCGTGGCACCGCCCGCCGGACGTGTGTTTCGCCGAGGCGCACGAGATCGGCGTCGGCGACCGGCTGGAGGTCCTCGCGCTGCGGAAGGCGGCGGAGCACCTGGCCGGCGTGCACGGGTACGTCGCCATGAACATCTCACCGGGGACGCTGCTGACGCCGGAATGCCTGGACCTGCTGGGCCGCCTGCCGCTGGACCGGATCGTGCTGGAGTTGTCGGAGCACCAGCCGGTCGAGGACTACGACCGGCTGAAGCAGGTCCTCGCCCCGCTGCGCGGCGGCGGGATGCGGCTGGCCGTCGACGACGTGGGTGCCGGGTTCTCGTCGCTGCGGCACATCGTGCTGACCCAGCCCGACGTCATCAAGCTCGACCGCAGCATCGTCACCGGCGTCGGCACCGACCAGGTGCTGCGCGTGCTCACCCGGTCGCTGGTCGACCTGGCCGCCGGGTGCGGCGCCACGGTCGTCGCGGAGGGGGTGGAGACCGAGGCCGACGCGCTCGCGCTCGCCGGCCTCGGTGTCCACTACGGTCAGGGCTGGTTCTTCGGGCGCCCCGGGGTCCCCGCCGCGCTGCGGCCCAGCTATGCGCTGAGGCAGCCGATCCTGGACGCGCCGACGGCCACGTCGTCGAACCAGAGGGTGTCGTCGCCGACGCCGTAGCTCTCCCAGCCGAGGCGCAGGTCGCTGACCCGCGGCGCCCACGCCTTCGACAGCCACTGCTGGTCGATGTCGGCGGTCGGCACCCCGTCGACCTGCAGGCCGGGCACGGCGGTGCTGTTGAGCCACGTCGTGAGCAGCCCGCGGCCGTCGACCATGAACTCCACGCAGTTCCACTGCCCGGTCGGCAACGGGCGGCTCTGCGCGACACCGGACGGGCTCTGCGCCGGCAGGGTCGCGTCGTCGGACTCACGGTTCCACTGCAGGGCGCTGTTCTGCCCGCCGAGGCGCAGGTCCTTGCCCCCGTCGGCGTTGTCCTTCAGCGCCGCGAACGCCACGTGCGCGGCCGGCAGGGCCGTCGTGTGCCGGACGTACAGCCGCCCGTACCACACCGAGCCCAGCCCGCTGAGGTCCTTGGTGGGCCGCACGTAGACGTGGTTGCAGTAGCCCGCCTTCCCGTCGATGCGGACCGACTTGCTGCCGCTGTGCACGACCGCGGTGTCGACGGTGGCCGTGCCGGTGCCGGAGCAGTTGGCGTTGGAGACGCTCCACGCGCCGGACACCCCGCCGCTGGTCTGGCTCTCGAAGCCGTCGCAGAAGGCGGCGCCGGTGCAGCCGGCGGGCGGCGGACCCGACGACGTGGACGCCGACGGCGAGACCGACGCGGAGGCGGACGGCGACGTGGGCGGCGGGTTCTGCCCGTTGGCGCTGCAGCTGAGCTGCGGTGCGCTGCCCGTGGCGCCGTTCACCAGCATGCCGAAGCTGGTGCTGCCACCCGCCGGAACGGTGCCGTTCCAGCTCACGTTGGTCGCCGTGACGGCGGTGCCCGACTGGGTCACCGTCGCGTTCCAGCCCTGGCTCACCTGCTGCCCGCCGGTCCAGCTCCACCCGACGCGCCAGCCGTTGACCGGTGCGGTGCCGGAGTTGGTCACCTTGACGTCGGCCTGGAAGCCGCCCTGCCAGCTGTTGGTCACCTGGTACGTGGCGGCGCACCCGGCGTTGCCGCCCGGCGGCGGCCCGCTGGACGTGGGCGGTTTCGGCGACGCCGACGTGGAGGCCGACGCCGAGGTCGACGGTCCGGGGCCGGTGGTGCCGACGCCCGTCACCTCGCCGTGGCCGCCGTCGAACATCACGTCGGAGCAGCCGTAGAACGTCTCGGTGCTGTCCGAGCGGGACCACACCGAGTAGATGATGTGCCGGCCCGACTTGTTGGACGGCAGGCGCCCGTTCCAGTAGTAGTGCCCGTCGTTGGTGCCGGGCGAGCCGACCTGCGCCGGGTTGGTCGCCTGCAGGAACGGCGTGGACTCCAGGTCCGACCAGTTGAACTGCCGCGTCGGGTCGAAGCCGTCCTTGGTGACGTACAACGAGAACGTGCCCGGGTGCGCAGCCCAGTTACTGTAGTCGAACTCCATTGTGGAGCCTGACGTGAGGTGGGTCAGCGGCCAGTCGGACCGGTTCAGGTCGAAGCCGGAGAAGTCGTAGACGGTCGCGGCGCCGCTGCACAGCTTCCCGTCGGGGATGAACCCGCTCGTGCGGCCGGCCCCGTCGGAGCGCAGCATCGCGAACCAGTTGTAGAGCGAGTTCGGACCGCTCTGCGCGACCGCCGCCGCGCACGCCGGGTTCTTCGGCTGGATCGCGCCGGTGGCGTTCAGGCCGTCCTTCCAGCACAAATAAGTCCGGCTGCCGGGCACCATCATCGCGCCGTGCGCGGCCGCCGGGTCCGCCGCGATGACCACCGTGCCCGTTCCGGCGACCGCCGCGGCGAGCCAGAGCGCCAGTCTTCGTCGTCGATTCATGGAACCTCTCTCCAGAAGGCATTCACTGCCCTGGATTGCACGGGGTGTGAGCGGCGCATGGCAACGAACCGGCGACCGGAGGACGTATCGACGCTGGACGGCCGTGAAACATTCACCGGATGGTCGGATATTTCGATACTTCAGGTGAACCGCTCGCGTTGAACACGTGCGACCCTCGATGCTTACCGCCATGTCGAGCACTGGACCGGCAGCGGTCCTTGAAGCGGCGGAGCTCTGCTCTGTTGCCGGCGATCACGCCGATGCCGCCCACCTGCTGGCGGAGGCCCTGATCACGGGCCCCTCAGACCCCGATCTGCTGCGCGCGCTCGCCGCGGCGCAGTTCGCGATCGGCTGGGACGGCTGCGCGCTCGCCCTGCTCGCCGAGGCCCACCGGGTCGCCCCCGACGACGAGGCCGTGATCACCGACCGCAACATCGCCCTGCGTGACCACGGACGGTTCGTGCAGGCGCTCGCCGTGCTCGGCACCGCACCCCGCCGGCTGCTGCGCGCGAACACGTACACGGCGATGAACCTGCCGACGCTGGCGGTCGACACCCACCCGGCCGGTCTCCGAAGCCACTGGGAGCGCACCGGCGGCCTGCTTCAGTTCCGGCGCCGGCGGCGCGAGGAGGAGCGCGTCCTCGCCGGGCTCGTCGAGGCGGCCGGTCCGCCCGCCCGCGCCGCGGTGGACATGTGCGCGCTGCTGACCCGGATCGTGAACGGCACGGCACAGGACCGCGACGCGCTCGCCGCCTGCGGCGCCGCCACCGCGCACCTCGACGGCGGCCGGCGGGCCGAGGCCGCGACAGTCCTCGCCGACGCGCTGCGCCGCGACTCCACCCACCCGCTGCTGCTGCGCCGCGCCGCGCTGGTCGCCGAGCGGCTCGGCCGGAAGGAGCCTGCGCTCGCGCTCTACCGCCGGCTCGCCGCCGACCCGAGCCCGATCGAGGTGCTGGTCCGGCAGTGCACGCTGCTGATCGAGATGGGTCGGCTGCCGGAGGCGGTGCGGTTCGCCGACAGCCTGCCGGTGGAGACGGCGGGCGCCCGGGCGCTGCGGCGGGTGGTGGCGCGGGCGTATCACGCCGCTGGGCTGCCGGCCGCCGCGTGCGGCGCCTTCGACGCGGACGACCGGCAGCGGCGCCTGTGGTGGCAGACCGGCGGCCCGCTGCCGGCCGTGCGTCGCCGGCTGCGGCGCCGCGACGAGGAGGCGATCGCGGCCTGGGCGGCGCTGTCCGTCGAGGAGGTGCTGGGTCCGCTGGCGAGCGTCCCGGCGTCGGAGCTCATGGTCGCGGCCGCCCACGCCGCGGACGCCCTCCACCGTGCCGAGCGCGCCGAGGAGCGGGCCGGTCGGGACGCCGCGATCGACGTCCTCGCCGCCGGCGGGCAGGACCCGCAGATCGTCAAGGAACTGGCGGTGCAGCTGTTCCTCGCCGACCGGGAGGACGAGACCCTCGCCCGGTTGGACGACCTCGCGGCGTCGCACCCTGACGACATCGACGTGGTCGACGGCCGGGTCGCGGCGCTCACGTGGCTGGATCGTCCCAGGGCGGTCGTCGAGCTGCTGGAGGCGGCGGCACCGGCGATCCGTGCCACGCCCCTCGTCCGGGAGCGGGAGGCGGCCTTCTTCGCCTACTACCGGTTGCGGGTCCTGGCGCTGGATGCGATCGGGCCCGCCCCGACCACGCCACAGTGGTCGCGCGGCAGGCGTCGCGCACTCTGGTGGCGCACCGGCGGTCCACTGTGGATGGTCCGGCAGCGGATGCGCGACACGGACCGGGCCGCCCTCGCCGCCTGGCGCAGGGGGGTCGCCCCACTGCTGTCCACCCTGGACGCCGTGGTCCCGGCCGCCGATCCGGCGGCCCGGTCCGTCGTCGACGGGCACGCCCTGGACGTCGAGACCGTCACCTTGTGGTGGCAGCGGGCCAACGCCGTGGTCCGCGCCGTCGCCGGCGTCGCGGCGGCCGTGGCCGCGAGCCCCGTGCTCGGCGCGATCGCCGGTAGCGAGTTCGAGGGCGCCGTCGCCGCGGGCGCCGTCTACCTGACGGCGCACCTGCTGCTGTTCCCGGCCGCCCGGGCCGACGACCGCCGCGCCGTCATCACCCGGGCGGCGCCGTTGATCGCCGGGTTCGCACTGGCCGGCACGGCGCTGTACCGGGGTCAGGACGGCCCGCAGGCGTTCGCCGGCGCGATGCTCGTCGCCGTCGCGGCCGTCGGCGCCGCCCGGCTCGCGGCCGCGGCGGGGTGCCGGCTCGTCGCGGCCTGGGCGATGCGCCGGTTCCAGCGGCGTGCGCCGCGTGCCGTCGCACTGACCGAGACCCTCGCCATGCTCGACGAGCTGCGGCGGGTCGGGCGGCGCAACGACCTGCGGTGGCGGCGGTTCTGGGTGGAGCGGCTGGAGCGGATCGCGTACGCCGTCGAGCACGACCTCCCGGCGTCGTTCGGGCTCGTCGACCCCGACACGCACCGGCAGCTCACCGACGGCGGGCGGGGTGCCGCGCGGGCGGTGCGGCAGCTCAAGTTCCTGGTCGCCGCGCCCGCGTCGGCCGACGCGTGGCGGCGGGTCGAAGAGGTGCTGCGGCACAACGCGGGGGCCCTCGCGACCGGCGAGCTGGGCCGGTTGCGGCGCGCCGCGGCGGTCGCGGTCCCGGCACCGGTGCGGCGCAGCCGCCGCACGGTCGCGACCGAGGCGCTGCGGGTGGCGGTGTTCGCCGGGCTGCCGCTCGCGGCGGTGTACCTGGCCCAGCCGTGGCTCAGCTTCTCCGAGACCGTGCACGACTGGGCGAAGGTGATCGGGTTGGCGTGGGCGCTGCTGTACCTCCTGCTGCACCTCGACCCGACGCTGCGGGAGAAGCTCGGCACGGTCCTGGCGGTGCTGGGGCAGGGCCAGCCGCCGAGTGAGGAGCGACCCGAGGCGCTGGCACGTTTCCGTGATTCGGCGAGGTCAGCGGCTCCGTAATGTTTGGTGCATCGCAAGGAACACTTCGCGAACCACCGACATACAAAGGGATCTGACATGAGCGAGTACGGCGAGATCGAGACCGGCGAGCAGCACGAGGCGCTGGACCAGCTGCACCAGGTCGACGCGAGTGAGAGCAACTACGACTCGCAGTTCGGGGTGTACGAGCAGGACCACGCGGCGGCTGAGTCGACGTCGTTCGACCAGGGTCACCAGGTGTCGTACACGGACCCGAGCGGCGCGCGGTACGAGGAGTCGGACTTCACCTCCTACGACCACTCCTCGGCCGAGACGGACCA
>NZ_JBFANF010000110.1:0-24579 GCF_040674675.1 Dactylosporangium sp. NPDC049742
ATCCACATCTTCTGGATGAAGACGCCGCCGGAGGCGGGCGCGGGATCAGTCCGGGTCGGGATCAGCGTGGCGGTGTGGCCGACCTTCCCGTCGACGATGCCGGGCCAGCTGACGACCGGGGCGACGGTGTCGATCCGCACGGTGATGGTGCGGGTGGACTCGACGGAACCGTCACCGCTGACGGCGCGGTACCCGACGGTCGTGGTGCCCTGCTGGGTGATCTGCATGGAGCCGCTCAGTGTGCCGGGGAACGGGCTGGGCGCGGACGCCACGGTCTGGAAGGGTGCCGTGTTGCCGAGGCGGTATTCCAGACGTTGTACGCCGCCGGCCCCGTCGGTCGCCGACAGGTTCAGGGTGACGGGACCCCGATACCAGCTGTTGGTGCCGGTGGCAACGGCCGGGGTGAGCGTGGCCGCCGCGCTGGTTGGTGCGGCCCAGGCCGGGGCGGCGAGAACGAGCGACCCGACGGACATGGACGCGGCCGGTAAGGCGGCGGCGACCAGGTAGCGGACCAGGCGTTGGCGGGAGTCTCCGGCCGTCCGGCCGGATGGGTGTGATCGCAGAGCTTTCGCGGTGTGAGGTTGGTTGGGCATGCGGTTCCTTTCCACTTCTGCGGTGGGACGCGGAGGCAGACCACGAACGAGGCGACCATCGCGAACGGCGGAATCGCCGTCGGAAGGGCCAGGGTGTGGCCGGCTCGCTGATGACACGTCTGTCCTCAAACGTCCCGGGGGCGTAGGCCGGAGAGCGATCACCTTGAAAGTGATCGTTCGTTCGATAGAACGCTTCGCCGGCGCGGGTGACCAGCGGCCGAAGGCCGCCGGTCACCCGGTGAACGTTGGTGGCCTAGGTGCCGATGCCCGTGCCGACGAACTCGGCCCAGTTGAGGTTGACCAGGTTGCCGCCCGTGGCGCCGCCCGTGACCGAGCGGAACACCAGGAACACCTCATGCGTCCCGGACATCGAGACCGGGAACGTCTGGCTCGTCCAGGTTCCCGTCCCGCCGGTGGACACGAGGTTGGCCGTCGTCAGGATCGGCCCGGTGATCGAGTCCTGACGGACCTCGATTGCCGCCAGCGGCGACCCGGGCGTGCGGCCGGTCGCCGCGTCCGCCACGCGGAACGTGATCGAATCGATGTTGGTCAGGTTGAATGGGCCGTTGAGCTGGAGCCAGTCGCCCGCGCCCAGGCTGCCGCGGTGCACGCCGGCGCCGCCGTCGGTGTTGGTCGCCGTGTTGGTGCCGGACTGGTTGACGACGAACTCCACCTCCTGGTGCTTCTGGCGGATCTGGTGCTGGCCGGTCGTGGTCAGCTGTGGGACGCCGCCCGGACCGCCGTGGTCGGTGTAGCGCGCCTGGACCACGCCGGAGACGTTGCCGCCGTGTGAGGCGTCGTCGGCGTCCGTGTGGAGCACGCCCGAGCAGCCGTTGACGGACTCCTCGGCGTGGCCGTGCGCGTCGTGGCCGAGCACGAACGTCACCTGCACCTCGGAGCAATTCACCGTCCCGTCCTCGGGGTCGGTGACCGTGACCGAGAACGGGATGTCGTCGCCGAACGCGAACGTCCCGCCCTCCACCGGCGTATTGACGACCACCGTCGGACTCGTGTTGCCCACGGTGATCACGGTGCTGGTCGAGGTTTGCTTGCCGGACGAGTCGAGCACGGTCAGCACGGCCGTGTAGCGGCCGGACTGCGTGTAGGTGTGTGTCGGGTTCGGGTCGGTCCCGATCGCCGAGCCGTCGCCGAAGTTCCACTCGTAGCGGATCGAGTCGCCGGGATCCTCATCCAGCGAGCCGGCGCTGGAGAAGTTCACGGTCAGCGGCGTTGAGCCGTCGGTGCGGTTCGTGGTGAGCACGGCCTTCGGCGCGCGCTTGCCCTTGACGTACTCCCACTTGTACATGCCCGCGTCGGGGCTGATGACGTTGAACCCATTGCCGTAGGTCAGCATGTAGAACGCGCCGTCAGAACCGAACTGCACGTCCATCGGGTTGTCGCACTCGAACTGGAACCTGCCTGCCACGGCGTTCGCACGGCTGCCGCAATCCAGGAAGTTGTTGATCTTCTGGACGTGGTTGTTCTGCTTGTCGAGCTTGACCTCGCGCAGCGTGTCCTGCGTCCACTCGCTGATGATCACCGAGTCGTCGTAGTACGGCGGGAACTTGTTAGGGTTCGGGTTCTCCGGGTCGTAGTGGTACTTCGTGACCCCGTGCGGACCGACGCCGCCGGTGTAGAGCTCGGGGAACAGCCGCGGGCATTCGGTCGTCGAGCCGGGCGCGATCGGGCCCGGGGTCGGCGCGTAGGAGGCCTCGCACGGGGTGCCGAGCGGCGCGCTCGTGTTGTTGTCGCGGTAGGAGTACCAGATGTCCGGGTCGGTGACCGGCGGGACGTCCCTCAGGCCCGGCTCGACCGTCGGACCGCCCTCAATGTTCCACAGCGAGTCGTTGCGCTGCGTCGGCCCGTCGCAGTCGAACTTCTGAGGCGGGTTGTTCAGCGGCGTGCCCGCGGTGGTGGTGCCGGGCGCGAACTCGTGGAAGTTCCACTCGTAGTGCGCGAGGTCGCGCTTGTAGCACGTCGGCCAGCCGTAGTTGGACGGCTTGCGCACGATCTCGTAGCGGCCGGTGCCCGACGGGCCGTGCGAGCGCTGCGGTGTCTGGGCGTCGGGCGAGTAGTCGCCGATGTAGGCCACGTCGTTCTCGTCGACCTGGATCCGGAACGGGTTGCGGAAACCCATCGCGTAGACCTCCGGCCGCGTCTTGTCCTGCGGCGCGCCCGCGACCAGCGGGAACAGGTTGCCCGACGGGATCGAGTAGGCGCCTGTGCCGGAGCCGAAGTCGACCTTGTTGGCGTCGGCGGCGGAGATGCTGCCGTCCTTGACCTTGATCCGCAGCACCTTGCCGCGCAGGTCGTTGGTGTTCAGCGCGCTGCGGCGCGAGTCACCGGTGAGCCGCTGATACCAGCCGCCCGCCTGCGCCGTGTTGGTGGCGATCGCCCGCGTGGCGGTGCCGGTCAGGCCGGCGCCGTCGGCGGTGATCTGCGGCTGATCGGACTGCTGCTTGCCGCGGCGGAAGAACACGTTGACGTTCGACGTGTTGACCGGGCCGCCGCTGGTCTGGATCTCATCCGCCTCGATGTTCGAGAGCGCCTCGAGCGCCGCGTCGATCGCATTGCGATCCGCGTTCCACGCGATCGGCTCCGTCGTCTGGCCCTCGAAGGTCAGCGTGAACGTGCCGCCCGTCGCGTTGGTGACGCGCACGGTCTGCTGCTCGTCGGTCTTCTGCGAGTTGTACGGCCCGTAGCCGCCGCCGTTGATGCCGCCCGCGGGCGTGTCATCGCCGGTGACCATCCAGAGGTTGCCGTGCTTGTCGAAGTCGATGTCGCCCGCGACGTGGCAGCACTCCTGGCGGTTGACCGGCACGCGCATGATCTGCTGCTCGGAGCCCATGTCGAGGTGCGCCGGCGTGCTGTCGGTGGCGTCGACGAACTTGAAGCGGCTGAGCTGGAAATAGCCCACGTACGGATCCCACGCGGTCTTGGACGCCGCCACGTTCGGCGGGGTGGTGTTCGGCGTGATCTGGGTGACGACCGATCCGTCGCTCAGCTTGACGTCGGTGACCTCCTTCGCCGAGTAGTAGAGGTAGACCCACTTGTTGGTCGCGAAGTTGGCGTCGACCGCCGGGCCATAGAGCCCGTCCTCGCCCGCGGAGTAGATCTGCTGCGTCATCGGCAGGCTCGGATCGGCGAAGTTGGCGACGACCGTGGTGACACCCGTGGTCGAGTCGTGCATGCGCAGCGAGCCGAGGCGGTCCGTCTGCAGAACGCGGCCGTCCGGCAGCTGGTCGAAGCCGATCGGCTCCTGCAGGTTCGGCGGCGAGCCGATCTTCGTCTGCTGGTAGTTGGCCAGCACGGTCGCGCCGCAATCGCTGTAGACCGGGTCGGCCTGGCCTGCGGCCCAGCCGATCGCGCCCTTGAGGTGCTTGGTGAGGCCGGCGTCGAAGCTCGCGGCCGTGTTGCCCAGGCCGGTGTAGAACGAGCGGCCGCCCCGGAAGTCCTTACACCACGAGACCGGGTGATCGGCGCCCATCGTGCCCCCGGCGATCCCGTCGAGGTTGCCGCCCTGCGGCTGCGGCCCGAACGGGTCCTCGACGACGGTGTCGAGGACGTGTGACACACCGCGGACGTTCTTCGTGAAGTTGTACCAGTTGTCGGTCCGCGACCAGAGCTGCGGCAGATCCTTGGTCGCGTCGTGGACGCGGTCGGCGACCTTCACGTCACCCGATTGCACGTCGGTCCTGCCGGACGCACGCGTCCCCAGGATGTCGGTCAGGAACGACCAGGACTCGTCGGTCTCGACCGCCGAGCCGACGCCGACGAAGCCGCCGCCGTTGCGGAAGTAGCTCTCGAAGTTCGCGCGTTGCGCGTCCGTGAGCGGGCTCGCGAGACCCGTGTCCAAGAACACGACCGCGCGGTACTGCTCCAGCTTCTTCTCCGTGAAATGGTCGCCTATGTCAGCGGGCCCAGGCGCCACGACCGTGAAATCACCGGTTCTGGCCGCATCCCGGATCGCGGCCAGGCCGGCCGACGACACCGCGTCCTGGGTGCTGCGCACCACGAGGACCTTGTACTGGATGCCCTTGGGGTTGGGAGCGGCCGCTGCCGTGGTCGTGCTGGTCAGCGTCGCTCCCACCGCCGCGGTACCGAGCAGTGCTAGCAGCCCTACCAGACTGGTAGCCTTGCGTCTGACGGTGGGGTGTCTGAGGTGCATGGAATCTCCTCTGCTTTCGCCGTCCTCCTCGCCCGCCCCGGGCCGCTCTGCACGCCAATGAAGAAGCGGCCCTGGGCGGGCGGGAGAGTCGGTCTATCTAGCCGCGCCAGCCGGCGATGTTGCCGAAGCTGATCCGCGACGAGTCCAGGGATTGGTTGGGGGCGGTTGTCGCATTCCCCGGCGCATTGTCCTGCTCATAGTTGGGGTAGTGGTACCCCTTCTGCGGGACCGCGTTGAGGAACTCCCGCAGCGGCAGGACACCGGTGCCGACCGGGACGAAGTTGTATCCGTCCGCGTTGTTCGCCGGCGCGCCGTCCTTGACGTGGAACAGCGGAAACCGGTGGGGCATCGGCAAGACGGTAGCCAGCGGGTCGAAGATGCTGGTCCGGGTGACACCGCCGGCATCGGTGTACTTCTGGTACCGGTGCTGCGCGACGAACGCCCAGTAGATGTCCATCTCGAACCAGAGCAGCCGCGCAGGCAACGAAGAACGATCAGGCAGAACCGGCGAAAGGACCATGGCGGACCTCTCCAGGGAGGTAAGTTACGCCCGAACAGTAATGGACTTCTTCCAAAAATGTAAATACTTACGTTCGGAGCGAGCAGACTTTTGTCTATCTCGTCAAAAGTCCCGAATTAGTGACCTTGTCCCCGGCAAAGGAAGCACGACAGGAGTCGCCTGAAGTCGTGCGGGTGCTCGATCGCCGGCACGTGCCCGCATCGCCCGAACACGTGCAGACGGACATCGGCCAGATGTTCGAGCAGGCGCAGGGCTGCCGTCCCGATCGGGGTGACTCGGTCCTCGGCGCCGTGGACGAGCAGCACGGGCGCGCGGACCCCTGCCAGCGTTTGCGCAGAGAGGGCGAGCTCGTCGGCCCAACGTGCCCTAGGTGGGGGGAACAATGACGCGAATGCGGCCGCCCCCGCTCGCATCGCGGCTGCACGGGCATCGACTGCCGACTCGGTCACGAGCGCTTGGTCGTAAACGAGGCGACTCAACATGTCTCGCGCCCCGAGCGGGCCGGCGGGGGCGGCCCAGATCGCGTCGAGCTCGGCGGACAGCGGCGCCCCGGGGGCGCCCATCGTCGAGACCGCCACGACATGGGTGACCTGCCGGGGACGCGCGGCCGCCAACGCCAGCGCCACGGCACCGCCCATGGAGTGACCCACCACGGCGTAATGCTCGACACCGAGAGCATCCATCAGGCCCGCGGCCTGCTCCGTCCACAGCCGGAGCCCACCTCTGGAGCCCGCCGGGATTGGTGTGCGGCCGAACCCCGCCTGGTCAGGAGCCACCAGGTGCCAGGACGTGCCCAGCGCCTCCGCCGTCGTTGCCCAGGCGCCGGACCCGGTCGTGCCGGGTCCGGAGCCGTGCAGCATCAGCACCGCGGGCCCCGTGCCGCTCTCCATGACGTGGACGGGGGAGCCGTCGACCGTGACGGTCCGAAGTGCCGTCACCGGGGCAGGTCGGGGTTGCTCATGCCGATTCGGAGTCGATGGACTTCGAAAACAGCTCCATCATCGCCCTGCCGAATTGCGGCATGTCGGGCCACCCCCGGCAGGAGACGAGGTTGCCGTCCACGACGTCTGGGGCGTCGATGACCGTCGCGCCCGCGTTCTCCATGTCACCGGTGATGGGGGGGAAGCACGCCGTCTTCCGACCCTTCAGCAGCCCGTACACCGCCGGCACCTGCGCGCCGTGGCACACCAGCGCAATCGGGAGGTTGCGCGCGAAGAAGTGCTCGGTGATGCGCCTGACGTCGGCGTCGACCCGGATCCACTCGGGGGCACGTCCTCCGGGGATGATGAGGGCGTCGTAGCGCTCGACGTCGACCTCGGACCAGGGCACGTCGACGGGCAGCTTCCGGCCGTTCTTCTCCACGTAGGCGTCGGAGTTGGGGTCGAACTCGTGGATGACCAGCTGCACGTCACGCATCGTCCGTGACGAGACGTCAACGTCCCAGCCGCCCTCCTGCACGCGATAGTAGGGATACATGGTGTCGAGCTCCTCGGCGGCGTCGCCGGTCAGGACCAGTGCTCTGGGCACCTGCTTCTCCTCGCATCTGGGGCTGGGCAAATCCAATCCGATCCGATCCGGTTGCGTCAGCATTCCTCGGGCCCGGCCGCCCGTCAAGCCTCTACCGCCATTCCGTCCGCGTCCTCGGCCTCGTCGAACAGTCGCCGGAACCGCTCGCCGGACCGCAGGATGTGCCGGCGCATCGCGTAGGCCGCGGCGTCGGGGTCACGCGCGGCGACCGCGGCCACAATTGCTTCGTGCTCGGCCATGGCCAGGTGCGTGACCTGGATGTCGTGGTGCAGCCGGAACAGGTGCACGTGCGTGTGCAGGCGAGCGAGCGCTTCGCGGATGAGCTGGTTCTCCGCGCTCAGGGCGATGAGATCGTGGAAAGCCGCGTCGCGCAGCCCGAAGGCGCCGTAGGCCGTGGGCCCCTCGCCCCGCTCCAGCTCAGCCATCTCCTCCAGCATTCGTCGCAGGCCGGCCACCTGCTCCGGGGATGCGCGTTCGGCGGATCTGCGTGCCGCCGCCGGCTCGAGGAGCAGGCGGATCTCGAGCATGTCCTCGAACCGGTGACGGGTGATCTGAGGGGGAATGCGGTAGCCGGCATGGGGCACGCGCACGACCAGACCCTCCGCCTCCATGCGGTTCAGCGCGTCCCGGATCGGCGTCTGCGAGACCCCCAGCTCTCGTGCGAGGAGGTCGATCGTGACGCGGGAGCCAGGCTCGATCCGCAGCGACATCAGCTGTCCGAGCAGCGTGTCGTACACCTCGTCGGCAAGCCGGCCGCTTGATCTTCCCGGCGGCATCACGCCCGCCACGGCCCCGTGGCCCCACCCGATCGTCGCTTCGTCGTCCATCGTGACGTGAGGCCCTTTCGTGCGTCTTCGCGAACCTGTTGACATCGATCGCAGCGCTGCTGCATGCTGACGCGCACTCGGATCGTATAGGAAAAGCACTCTCGCGGAACCGCCCGCCAGCCCGCAACTTCGATCATCTGAGGCTCTCACGACCCGCGCTGTCCCCGTGACGCCGGTCTGCGGCAAGGCCCTGAACACCCCGGCACCTGCTCGGCGATGCACGCAGCAACGCTCCCGAACACCCCACCCAGAAAGCAGGCAGAGGATGCGGTACCCACAGCGAACAGGACGAGGCCGAAAGGCGCGGCTCGCGGCGGTGGCCTTACTGCTGGCCACGACCGTGGCGGCGTGCGGCGGCGACGACGACGGCGCGAAGGCGGGCGCCCCCAAGGCACCGGCGAGCATCCCGGCGCTCACCCAGGACCCGCTGACCCTCAGCTTCATCTGGTTCGACTGGCCCCCCGCCCACGCGCTGGAAGACTTCGCGAACGCGGAGTACAAGAAGGAGCGGCCGAACGTCACCATCAAGGTCAACACCGTGCCGAACGCGAACTGGCACGACGCGATGTTCACCCAGTTCGCCGCGCGCAAGACCGACTTCGACATCGCGATCCTGGACTCGCAACACATCGGCGAGGCCGTAACGAACGGCAACATCCTCGACATCACCGACTTCGTCAACAAGAACATCGACGTCAAGGCCTACAACCCGTACCTCCTGGCGGCCTACGGCCAGTTCCCCCAGGCGGAGACCGGGAAGCGCGACGAAAACGCCAGCCTGTACGGCCTGCCGCTGCTCGGCGACACGTGGACGATGATCTACCGCAAGGACCTGATCGGCGACAAGCCGCCGCAGACCTGGGACCAGATGATCTCGGCTGCCGAGAAGTGCCAGGCGGACAACCCCGGCGTCAGCGGGCTGGCGTTCCACCAGGCCAACGGCTCCGACGCCGCGGCCGTCACCTACAACACGGTCAACGGCGTCTACGGCGGCAACCTCTGGAACGCCAAGGACCGCAAGATCGACGGTGTCCTCAACGACCAGGCGGGGCAGGAGGCGATGGACGTCCTGGTCAACAAGATGAAGCCGTTGACCGCCAAGGGTTCCGGGAACTGGTTCATCGACGAGGTGAACGCGTCGGTCGCCCAGGGCAAGGCGTGCATCGCGTTCCAGTGGATCGCCGCGAGCGGCGGCCTGCTCGACCCGAAGCAGTCGACGCTCGGCACCTCGCGGGAGCAGATTCTCACCAAGCTGGGCTTCGCCACCCTGCCGGCGCAGAAGACGAACCTAGTGCCGCTCGGCGGCATGGGGATGCACATCTCGGCCTACGCCGACAAGAAGAACCAGGCGGAGGCCCTGAACTTCATGAAGTGGTTCGAGCAGGCCGATATCCAGAAGAAGTGGGCCGCGGCCGGTGGCGTGCCGGCGCGCACGGACGCGCTGCAGTCGCCCGAGTTCCTCAACGCCTCGCCGTTCAACCAGGTGTACGCGGACTCGGTGCCGCGGATGCGGGACATGTGGAACGTGCCCGAGTACGCGCGCCTCGTCGACATCGAGAACACCAACGTGAACGCGGCGCTCAACGGCGCGAAGCAGCCGAAGGACGCGCTCAACGACATCGCCAAGGAGCAGCAGAAGGTGCTCGACTCCAGCAACCGCAAGGGCGGCGGCGGGCTGTGAGTGACCCCGTCCCGCTGAAGACCGACGGCTCCGGGCAGGTGGCGTCCGCGACGCCGCCTGCGCGGGGCCGGTCCCGCCTGAGCGACCGCGGGCTCGCCGTGGTCTTCACCTCCCCCGCGTTGCTGCTGCTGCTCGCCATGTCGGTGTTCCCGTTGCTGTGGACGTTGTACCTGTCCTTCACCGACTACTCGGCCACCCGCGGGGGGCCCGCCGAGTTCGTCGGGTTCGGCAACTACACCGCGATCCTCACGTCGCCGCAGGTCCACCAGAGGACCTTGACGACGTTGATCTTCGTTGTCGGCGCCGTCGCCCTGCAGACCGTGCTCGGCTTCACCATCGCCTACCTGATCTCCCGGCGCACGCGCGGGCGAGGAGTGCTGACCACGCTGTTCCTGGTGCCGATGATGCTGTCGCCGGTCGTGGTCGGGCTGTTCTGGCGGTTCATGCTCGACGCGCAGTTCGGCGTGGTCAACAGCATGCTCGGCTCGCTCGGCCTGGGGCAGGTGGAGTGGCTCACCCGGCAGCGCACGGCACTGCTCTCCCTGATCGTGGTCGACACCTGGCAATGGACGCCGTTCATCATGCTCATCGCGCTCGCGGGTCTCACCGCGGTCCCCAAGTACCTGTACGAGGCCGCCTCGATCGACCGGGCGTCCGAGTGGTTCCGCTTCCGCACCATCACGCTCCCCCTTGTGTGGCCGCTGCTGCTCATCGCCGTGCTGTTCCGGGCCATCGAGGCCTTCCGGCAGTTCGACCTCGTCTACATCCTCACCAGCGGAGGTCCGGGGGTGTCCACCGAGACGTTGTCGTTCCACGTCTACAAGGTGGCGTTCCTGGGCTTCAACACCGGAACCGCCTCCGCGTACGGGATCCTCATGGTCCTCGTCGTCATCGTCCTCACGCAGTTCTACCTGCGTTACTTGAACAAGCTCAAGGAGGACTGATGGCCATCTCCGTGGATAAGGCAGTGTCCACCGGACCTGCGCGGGACCACACGCCACCCACCCGCCGCCTCGGCGGCCGGGGCCGCTCCCTGCTGGAAGTCGCGCTGCTGACCGCGCTGGCGGTCGTCATGCTCTTCCCGGTGCTGTGGATGATCGAGACGTCCATCAAGGAGAACCGGGACGTCTACGCCGTCCCGGCCAAGCTCTTCGGCTTCACCGTCACCATGGACCATTTCAAGGACGTGTTCGTCTCCTCCGGCGGCGGTCGCTCCGGCTTGTCGGTCTCGTTCCTCAACTCCGTCGTGGTCGCCGGTGTCTCGACGGCGCTGGCCACCGTGCTGGGGGTCCCGGCGGCCTGGGCCTACTCACGCTTCGCCCTGAAGGCCAAGAAGGACCAACTGTTCTTCATCCTGTCCACCCGCTTCATGCCGCCCGTGGTGGTCGTGATCCCGATCTTCCTCATGTACCGCCAGGTCGGGCTCATCGACACCCAGCTCGGCCTGATCCTCATCTACACCGCGTTCAACGTCCCGTTCACGATCTGGATGATGAAGGGGTTCGTCGACGAGGTGCCCGCGGAGTACGAGGACGCCGCCATGCTCGACGGCTACACCCGCCTGCAGGCGTTCCGGAAATTCACCCTGCCCCTGCTCGTGCCCGGCATCGCCGCGACGGCGGTCTTCGCCCTCATCTTCTCGTGGAACGAGTTCGTGTTCGCAATCTTCCTCACCTCCAGCGACGACGTGCGGACGGCCCCACCCGCCATCGCCGGCCTCATCGGTGGCACCACTGTGGACTGGGGTCTCGTGGCCGCCGCCTCCGTGGTGTTCGCCCTGCCGGTGCTCGTCTTCGCCTACCTGGTGCGCAAGCACCTCATCGCCGGCGTGACGCTCGGGGCGGTGCGACGCTGATGGCGGGCATCGAGGTGACCGCCCTGCACAAGCGCTACCCGGACGGGACGGTCGCAGTTGATCATGTGGATCTGTCCATCGGCGACGGCGAGCTGTTCGTGATGCTCGGCCCTTCCGGTTGCGGCAAGACGACCACGCTGCGGGCCATCGCCGGCCTGGAGCGGCAGACGACGGGCGACATCCGCATCGGCGACACGCTGGTCAACGACCTGCCGCCCGCCGAGCGCGACATCGCCATGGTGTTCCAGTTCTACGCGCTCTACCCGCATCTGAGGACCCGCGACAACCTGGCGTTCCCGCTGCGGGCCGAGGGACTGCCCGAGCGGGAGGTGCGCGAGCGGGTCGACGAAGCCGCCAGGCTGATGCGGCTCGGTCCGCTCATGGACCGGCGACCGCGCCGGCTGTCCGGCGGGGAGCAACAGCGCGTCGCGCTTGCTCGCGCCCTGGTGCGGCGACCGCGCGCATTCCTCATGGACGAACCGCTCACCAATCTGGACGCGGAGCTGAGGGCGGACATGCGCACGGAAATCAAGCACCTGCAGGGGCAGCTGGGCACGACGATGGTCTACGTCACCCACGACCAGGTCGAGGCGATGTCGCTCGGTCACCGCATCGCCATCCTCAACAAGGGCCGCGTCGAGCAGATCGGCACGCCGCTGGAGGTCTACGACCGTCCGGCGAGTCTGTTCTGCGCCGCGTTCATCGGCTCCCCGCCGATGAACCTGATCGGGGTGGAGGTGGCCGACGGGATGCTGCGCGGTCAGGGCGGACTGGTCCTCACGCCACCGCCGGGCCTGCCACGCGATCGTTCCCTGGTCGCGGGCGTCCGGCCGGAGGCGCTGGAAGTCACAGCACCAGGGGCGGACCGTTCGGTCCCGGCCCGCGTGGTCGCGGCGGAAGGATTGGGCGACGAGATCATCTACGTGATCGACCACGGCGGCGAGCGCGACGTACGGGTCCGGATGCCACCGACAATCCGTTTCGCCGTTGACGCACCGGTCGGGCTGCGGCACTCCGGCGGGACCCCGACGGTCTACGACGTGCGCACGGAAGAACTGGTGGCCTGATGGGAACCGTTGCGGCGCACGGGCTGCGCAAGTCCTTCGGTGAAGTCCAGGCCCTGGACGGGGTGACGCTGGACGTCCCGGACGGCTCGTTCTTCGTCGTGCTCGGGCCCTCCGGGGCCGGCAAGACGACGACCCTGCGAGCGATCGCCGGCCTGGAGAAGCTCGACGCCGGGTCGGTGCATCTGGACGGCAGGGACGCGACCGGTGACGCACCGGCCGCACGGGACCTGGCCATGGTCTTCCAGAACTACGCCCTCTACCCGCGACACACGGTGTACGAGAACATTGCTTCGCCGCTGCGGGCACGCCGCTGTTCTGCGAGCGAGATCGCCGCTGCCGTCGAGCAGGTGTCGAGTCTGCTGCACATCGAACGTCTGCTGCAGCGCCGTCCCGCGCAGTTGTCGGGCGGTGAGATGCAGCGTGTCGCCCTGGCCCGGGCCCTGGTCCGTCGCCCGCGCGCGTTTCTCATGGACGAGCCGCTGACGAACCTCGACCTCAAGCTCCGCGTCGAGATGCGCACCGAACTCACCCGCATCCACCGCAGCCTCGGGGCAACCTTCGTCTACGTGACCAACGACCAGGTCGAGGCCCTGTCGATGGCCGACCAGGTCGCGGTCCTCAAGGAGGGGACGGTCCAACAGGTCGGAACGCCGACCGAGGTGTACGAGCGGCCGGCCAACCAGTGGGTCGCAGGCTTCGTCGGGAGCCCGCGGATCAGCCTGCTCGCCTGCCACGCCGAGGGAGATCGTCTGGTCGGGGCGGAAGGCTGGACGCTGCCGCGGCCCCGCTGGACCACGGCCGAGGACGGCCGCCAGCTGCTGCTGGGCGTGCGCGCGGAGGACCTGTCCGTCGAGCAGCGTGGGGACGCGTCGTTGGAGGGTGAGCTCTACGGGCTTGAGCCGCTCGGTGACCGCACGGTGGTCGACGTCCGAGTGGGGACGGAGATCCTCAAGGTCAAGGCACGACCCACCGTCACTGGCAAGCCGGGCGAGCGGCTGCGCGTCACGGTCGACCTGGACCGTGCGCACCTGTTCGACGCGGACACCGGGCTAGCGCTGTCCGAGGCCGGGAGGTAACCGCGTAGAGCGGCGACGTCAACATGCGCCCGCGCGTGGCAATCGAGCCTCGGCGGACCGTCACCGGTGAGCACGGACTGACGACGCCGAGGCTGCCATGGCCCGAGAAAGCGATCGGTGGCGCGGGGCGTCGCCGTGCGGCCAGGGCCACGTTCGACCCGCTCGGCAACCCGGACCCCGACGAGGTCGTGAGCCCCGTTCGTCCACGCGCGTGGCGCGAACGCTGAGCTCACGCTGGACATCACCAAGAACGTCACAGGAGGCGGCGCAAATGAGTGACCCGATGAACGTCCTGGCCCCCGAGCACCGGCGGCTCCGGATCGGCGACGCCTGGCGCGACGCCGCCGGCGGAGCCACCTTTGCCGTCGAAGACCCCGCCACCGGCAAGACCATCGCCGAGGTGGCGGACGCCGGCGTCGTTGACGGGCTCGCCGCTCTGGACGCGGCGAGCATGGCAATGGCGGAGTGGGCGGCGACCCCGCCGCGAAAACGGTCAGCATTGTTGACCGCGACGTATCAAGCACTGACCGAGCGGTCCGAGGAGGTCGCCCGGCTGATCACGCTCGAGATGGGCAAGACGCTCGCCGAGGCTCGGGGCGAGGTGGCCTACGGCGCCGAGTTCTTCCGTTGGTTCGCCGAGGAGGCGGTGCGCGTCGAGGGACGCTACAACACCGCTCCGGCCGGTGGATACCGCATCCTCACCGTGCCGAAGCCGGTCGGACCGTGCGTCTTCGTGACGCCCTGGAACTTCCCGTTGGCCATGGGGGCCCGCAAGATCGCTCCTGCGCTGGCGGCGGGCTGCACGACGATCACCAAGCCAGCGGCCCAGACGCCACTCACCATGCTGTTCCTGGCCCGCATCATGGAGGAGGTCGGCGTTCCCCCGGGCGTCGTCAACGTGGTGACAACCAAGCGTGCCGGCGAGGTGGTCTCGGCGCTGCTGGCCGACCGTCGGACCCGCAAGCTCTCGTTCACCGGGTCGACCGAGGTCGGGCGCGTGCTGCTCCGACAGGCGGCGGACAACGTCCTGCGCACCTCCATGGAACTGGGCGGTAACGCGGCCCTGATCGTGTGTGCCGACGCGGACCTGGATGTCGCGGTCGACGGTGCCATGGTGGCCAAGATGCGCAACATCGGGGAGTCCTGCATCGCGGCCAACCGGATCTACGTCGAGGAGCCGGTGTACGCGGAGTTCACGGCGCGCTTCGCCGAGCGGATGAGCGCGCTGTCGGTGGGCCATGGTCTCGACGACGGCGTGGACGTCGGAGCGTTGATCGACGAACCCTCGGTCGCCAAGATCGACGAGCTCGTCGCCGACGCGGTCGATCGCGGCGCCCGCGTCCTGGTGGGCGGCGAGCGTCCGCACGGGCCGGGCCACTTCTACCCGCCGACGGTCCTCGTCGACGTGCCCGACGACGCGCGGATGCTGGAGGCGGAGATCTTCGGCCCGGTGGCGCCGATCATGTCGTTCACATCCGACGACGAGGTGCTGGCCAAGGCCAACGACACCGAATACGGCCTGGTCGGATACGTCTTCACCCGTGACCTCCAGCGGGCGCTGCGGTTCACCGAGGGGCTACAGACGGGGATGCTCGGCATCAACCGTGGTCTGATCTCGGACCCGTCAGCTCCGTTCGGAGGCGTGAAACAGTCCGGGATCGGCAAGGAGGGGTCACACGAGGGCATCCTCGAGTACCTCGACGTCACCTACGCGGCGATCGACCTACCGTGACCGGCTCGCCGTCCGCCCAGCACATCGCCGCCGACGTTCCAGAGAGGCACTGACATGCTTGAGACCGTCCGCGGACCACGCCAGCTGATCGTCGGCGAAGGGGTCGCGCAGAACATCCCACGAGTGGTGGCCGAGTGCGGCTCCCGGGTCCTCATCGTGACCGACCGGGTTCTTCTGGGGCAGCCGGGCGTCGCCGAGATCGTGGCCGCCGTACGGGAGAAGGCCAAAGTCGTCGCGGTGTTCGCCGACGCCACTCCGGACGTGCCACTCGCCGATGTCGCCCTGGCCGTATCGGTCGCCGCAGAGGTGGACGCCGACGTGATCCTCGCCATCGGCGGCGGTACGGTGATCGACCTCGCCAAAATCGTCGGCGTCATCCGGCGCCACGGTGGGACGCCGCGTGACTTCTACGGCGAGTCGAAGGTGCCGGGGCCGACGATTCCTCTCGTCGCGGTCCCGACGACGTCAGGCACCGGCTCCGAGCTCACGCCGGTCTCGGTGCTGACCGACCCGGACCGCGCGCTGAAGGTGGGGGTCTCCAGCGTCCACATCGTGCCCGACTACGCCATCGTGGACCCCGAGCTCACCTACACCTGCCCTGCGACCGTCACCGCCCACTCCGGCATCGACGCATTTTGTCACGCGGTGGAGAGCTACACCGCGCGACCCCGGGCCCACGGACCGCGCGACCCGGTGGAGCAGGTCTTCCTCGGCCGCAACCCGATCACAGATCACTACGCGCTCCTGGCCGCGGAGCGGATCGCCCGCAGCCTGCGCCGTGCCGTCAGGGACGGAGGCGACACGGACGCGCGCGCAGACATGTCCTACGGGTCCATGCTCGCCGGGCTCGCCTTCTCCCACGCCGGCAACGCGGCCCCGCACGCCCTCCAGTACCCCATCGGCGCAGCCACCCACACGCCGCACGGCCTGGGCGTCGGGCTGCTGCTGCCCTACGCGCTGGACGCGGCCAGGGACGCCATCGGCGACCGGTTGACCATCCTCGCCGGGGTGTGCGGGCTCGACGTGACCGACGCCTCGGATGCCGAGGGCGCAGATGCGTTCCTCACCTGGCTCGACGGGCTCCTCGCCGACATCGGCATCCCTGCCACCTTGGCGGACATCGGCGTGGCACGCGCCGACCTCCCGCGCTTCGCGGAGATGGCCGGTGGCATCACCCGCTTGATCCAGAACCATCCAGGCCCGACCGACACCGCCAGCCTGACCGCGATCCTCGAAGCGGCCTGGATCGGGGACCGGACCTGATACGTCCTGACTCCGAGCAGAAGATAGTGACGGGCCTTTCACATGACGACGAGTTCCCTGCCCCGCACTGGGTATCGAAATGGTCGGTTACGCCTTCATGGGAGCCGCCCACTCCCAGGCCTGGCGCACGGCCGGCCGGGTCTTCGACCTACCACTGTCGCCACGCATGGTCGCGCTCTGCGGCCGTGAGGCGGCAGCGCCGGGCCGTGCTGCGGCGACTCTCGGGTGGCAGTCCTCGGTCCCCGGTTGCGAGGAGCTGGTGGAGCGGCCGGACATCGACGTCATTGACATCTGCACGCCCGGCGACACGCACGCCCAGATCGCCATCGCGGCGCTCGACGCATGCAAGCACGTCCTCTGCGAGAAGCCGTCGGGGAACTCGGTCGACGATGCGGAGGCCATGACCGCATCGCGCGGACCCGGCCGGCGACGCCGTTGTCAAAGGCGACTTCGCACCTTCAACAAGGTCATCGCACGGCGGAAGAACCGGCGTGCCGCAGCGGCGTCGCGGCGGGCGGCGAGTACGTCGATGAGCTGCCGTGGTGGTCGACAGCCCTGTACACGTACTGCCAGACACCGTTGACCTCGATGTAGGTCTCGTCGACGTACCACCTGTCGCCAGGTGCGTGCCGGCAGAATCTGGCTGCGTCGGGCAGCAATGGATGAACGGCGTCTGGGCCGACGGCGACACCGAGACGGGGTTCTTCCTCGAGCTGGACTGGGGCACCGAACCGGTCGGCAGGCTGGTCGACAAGCTCGCCCCGCAGGCCCGGCTACGGGCCGCCGGCGGCCCCAACCATCCGGTGCTGTTCGTGCTGCCGACACGCGCCCGGGAACAGCACCTGCATCGGCGGCTCGCCGACCAGCCGGAGCCGAGCCTGATGGTCGCGACCACCAGCCCGGAGGCCGCCCGTGATCCCGGGCGGCTGCGCCGCCTGCACGGCCCGGCCGGGCCGGTGTGGCGGGTCGCCGGTAACGGCCGGCACCCGATGCGGCTCACCGACCTGCCCGGTGGGCACGGCGAACCCGGTCCGCTGAACCCGGCCGCGCCGCAGCCGCACGACGACCCGTTGCGGCTGCTCGACACGTCCTGACCCGCGGCGGCGCCGTCGTGCCGGCTGCGGGGCGTGGACCGCGGCGACGGGCACCCAACAGTCCCAACTCAGGACCGGTGACCGCACTCGCGGCCGCGGAGGTCTCGGCGGGCCGGGCTGTTGGGTGGCCGCGCTACGGTCGAGGCTCACATCTGTGAATCCATCGGTTGCTCCACCGGGGTCTGTCGCCCACATCCGCGGTCGCCGGCCCAGCCGCCTTCCGGCTGGTCGGCCTGTCCCGCCCGCTGGCGCCGCCCAAGCCCTCACGCCTGTGCGCCTCCTGCGCACCCCGCGCCTGCGCGGGCACGCCCTACGCTGCGCCGCCCCACCTGTCGGGTCGCTGTCCGCGACGACTGCCGCACGCCGTCTGCAGTGACGGGGTCCCTGCGGTGTCGCAGCACTGTCCCCATTGGAGGTATCCATCATGCCCAACAGCCCGTACGTCCTGACCGTCCCGTGCCTGCCGAACAGCACCCCGCACCGCGACCTCACCCGGCACACCGTGGACCGGCTCGCCGACCCGACCCATCACCGGCGAAGCAGTGCTCCGGCGCCGCGCTTCACGATCACCGCCCGCCTACGCCGGCACCGACCCGGTCACCGGGCTGCCGCCCGCCGGTCGCCAAGCGTCGTCTCGCCGATGCGTGCGCGTCCGGGGAGCGGTGACCATCGCGTTGCTCGACATGCACGGCGTGAACGACGTCCACGGCCATCACGGCCGCGACGTCTATCTGGCCGCAGTATCTGACTCCTGCATGACGTGGCGGCCAGCGACGGGCCGGGCCATAGGGTCGCCCCGCCCTATGGCGACGACTTCATCGTGATCAGTACCCGTACCCCACAGGTTGTGGTCGCCACGCTGAGCGGCCTGCTGCCGAGCGCTGCCCGGACGATGCCGGTGCGGTGTAGTGTCGCCGTCCTCCATGTGCGCGGCAGCGGCGGCAACGTGGGCCCGGGCACCGTGCTCGGCTGCGCGGACTTGGCCATGCACACGGCGAAGCGGGACTGCGGCAGTGGGCGCGTGTACGACGCCACCCGGGACGGCACCCAGCCAGCGGACGGTGCCTGCTGGTTGCGGTCACGAAACCGGACGGACGCCGACCACGTCACCGAACGCGTCCGCGACGACCGGCAGCCGCGCTCCCCCACCGACACACACCAGCAACCCCAGGTGCTCGCGGCCGACGTCAGCGGCCTCAACCGCCTGCACCGCCGCGGCGACGGCCGCATCCACCACCCCGGCGGCCGCCAGCCGCAGCTGCGGCAACCCGAACACAATCTGCTCCCCCGACGGGCCCGGCACCAGCACCGTCTGGGTCACCGACAGCGCCTCCTTCGCCAACCTGGCAGGCAGCAGCAGCTCCGCCGCCCCACCGGACGGCGCCAGGAACTCCGCGACCGCCACGTCCAGCGCGTCACCACCACCGTCCGCGGCGTCGACACTGGCGAGGACGTCGAACCCGTCACCGGTCCGGGACAGCACCGTGGCCGTGAACCCGGCGCCCAGGTCGCAGACGACGAAGGCCTGCTCTGTCAGCTCGGCACCACCAGCGAGCAGGTACCAGCCCACCGCGACCGGCGCGGCGACCAGCTCCGCGTGGTCTGCACCGACCCGCTGCAGCGCGGTGCGCAGCGCGGCCCGCCGGCGTCCACGGTGTCTGCGGTCAGCCGGCTCATCGGATCGGCTACGAGCCCTTCCGGACGGTGCACCGCCCGGCGGGACGCGGCCGGTCCGGTGACCAGGCTGCCGTCCGGCTCGACCAGGATTGCGGAGGGTGTCCAGCCGTCCCCGTCGAAGCGGACGACGTGCACGGCCCCGTCCGATCCCGCGTACGCGACCTTCATCCGGGCCGTGCCGATGTCCACGGCCACGACGACCCCAGAACGCGAAGACATAGACACATCTTTACGCATCGAATCTTGACCGTGTGACCCGGCGGTCACGCCCAGCGACACCCACTGTTCTCGATACGACCGGCGTGACTGCGGCGGCCCGGCGCCGCCCGGTTCGAGGGCCGCCCGGTTCGAGGGCCGCCCGGTCGAGTGATGGCCGAACCGCGAGCAAGCGAGACGCACCGCGGTGCTCGAACAGCAGGTCTGCGACACGGGGTCGAACGCCTCGTCGTTCGGTGAGCAAGGTCAAACGAGTGCGCCGCGACCCCCCGCGTGCTGCTGGTCCCGTGTACCCGCAGCGGCAAGGTCGACGAGGACGCCCGGCCCGTCGCAGGCTCCGCCGAGATCGTCACTGAACCGGCGAAGATGGCCCGGATGACCGAGCTCGTCCGGCGCAAGTACGGCCTGGCGTACCGCGTGCTCATGCTGATCGAACGCATCGTCGTCCGCGGCGCGCGGGACCGCATCATGCTCCGCATCACCCTGTCTGCTTGACCGCCTCGGCTGGGCGGCTCACCGCCACCACGCGCTGACCGTCATCCCGACCCCGAAGACAGTAAGGACGATGCCGGTGAGCCGCGCGGTGCGGACCGCGTCGCGTTCCCGGTCGGCGGACACCTGCCGGTACTGGCTGACCAACGCGGCCACATCCGCAGGCATCGTCAGACACCTCGTGGCGAGCCCTCTGACGTTCGTCGCAAGGGCCGCGCCCGCCACGACGAACGCCAGCCCGAACCCGAACAGCTCCCAGTCCATGGCGGCGCAGCCTATGGCGCAACACGCACATCGCCGTTACGACGCCGTGTCGCGCAGGCGCGGGCGCGGATCCTCATCCCAGACAGCGCGCCGTAGTAGGCGGTTTGCGGGCGCCGGCGGCGTCGAACAGCAGAGGCGTCAGGCCGGCCCGCCACGAGTCGGTTTCACGGACGCCCGGAACGCCACCTCCCGGACCTGCCACGCAGATAGCGTTCACGGCCGCAGCGGTCGGCCCGGCCGGATCGACGCCGCTGCGCTTGACCCGCTCCGGGCACCCCCGCCGAGCCCACCACCGCGCGATCACAGCGCTGCGCCCCTGCCCGCCGCCGCCCGGCTCGCCCTCCACGGCCTGCTCGGCCAATGGCAGGAGCGCAACCGCACCGCGACGCTGCCGCCCGGCATCGCGCAGCTGGACGCGCACAGCAACCTCGACAACCTGCGCCGGGTCATCGGCTGGCTGCGAGACGCGTTGGGAAGCCCAACCGTGGGTGGAGCAGCGACGCTGACGCCGCCGTGGTACCTGCTGCGGCTGTTGCTGGCCGGGGTGTAGGACGTTTGTCTGCTTGATGTCGATGCGGCACCGGGCCTGGACATCGCCCGGATCGACAATCAGGCGACGCTCGAACGGCCACGACGACCCGCGTCGCGGTCTCTTTAGCTCCGCGCGCCCGGCCCTCCGCGACGTGCTGCTTGGCCTGGTGGAAAATCTGCCAGCTGGTGGCCTCCGTGATGTCGAGGATCCGGCGATCTCGCGGTACGGGTGGTCGAACGCGGCGCGCAGCACGTACACCGCCCGCGGTGGTGGGTCATCATTGCTGGATGGACGACGACAGCACGGGCTTGGCGGTGCGGCTGCACGGCATCGGCGCGCTGCGCGGCACCAGCGAGCCCCGGCCGGTGGCCGGCGACGGCATGAGCCTGGTGCGGGTCACCGCCGTCGGGCTGTGCGGCTCGGACCTGCACTGGTTCACCCACGGCGGCATCGGCGACGCGCAGCTGACCCGGCCGGTCGTGCCGGGTCACGAGTTCGCCGGCGTCGTGACGGGCGGTCCCCTGCACGGCCGCCGCGTCGCCGTCGACCCGGCCATCCCATGCGGGCGGTGCGCCAGATGCCTGGAGGGGTACCGCAACCTCTGCCCCGCCGTCCGCTTCGCCGGTCACGGCGAGCTCGACGGTGCGCTGCGCGAGTGGATGACCTGGCCGACGGACCTGCTGCACCCGCTGCCCGACAACCTCTCCGACACCGACGGCGCGATGCTGGAGCCGCTCGGCATCGCGGTCCACGCCTTCGACCTCGGGCACCTGCGGCTCGGCGGGTCGGTCGCGGTCGTCGGCTGCGGACCGATCGGCCTGCTGCTGATCCAGCTCGCACGGGTGGCCGGCGCGACCCGTGTGGTGGCGATGGATCCTCTCGTACACCGGACGGCAGCGGCACAGAGAGTCGGTGCGGACGAGACGGTGGCGGACGACAGCGCGGACCGCTTGGAAGGCGTCGACGCTGACGTGGTGTTCGAGGTGGCCGGCAACGACCGGGCCGTGCACGCGGCGGTCACAGCGGCCCGACCCGGCGGGCGGATCGTCCTGGTCGGCATCCCGGACGAGGACACGACGACGTTCCCGGCCGGGGCGGCGCGGCGCAAGGGCCTGACGTTCGCGATGTGCCGGCGGATGAACGACGTCTATCCGCGCGCGATCGACCTCGTCCAGCGCGGGCGGGTGGACGTCGCGTCGCTCGTCACGCACCGCTTCCCACTGTCCGAGGCCACGGAGGCGTTCGGCACCGCGGTCCGGCGCGCCGGACTGAAGGTCGTCGTCACGCCCTGAGCTCGGTGGCCTGCCGTAGTCCGTGTCTCACAAACCAGCCGCGAGCCTGCCGGGCGGCGGTGGTCAGGGTGCCCGGCTCCTCGAACAGGTGCGTGGCGCCAGGCACGACGATCAGCTGGTTGGGGCAGCGCAGCTGGGCCTGCGCGGCCCGGTTGAGCGCCACGACCCGAGGGTCGCGGCCACCGACGATGAGCAGGGTGGGCGCGGTCACTGCGGACAGCCGCCGCCCGGCCAGGTCGGGGCGGCCGCTCCGGGAGACGATCGCCGCGACGCCGGCATGCGGCTCCGCAGCCGCCCACAGCGCCGCGGCCGCGCCCGTGCTGGCGCCGAACCAGCCGACCGGCAACGTCGCGCACAGCGGGTGCTCGCGCACCCACGCGGTGACCTCAGTGAGCCGGCGGGCGAGCAGCGCGATGTCGAACACCTGCGCCCGGTCGACCGCTTCGTCCGGGGTGAGCAGGTCGAACAGCAACGTGGCGAGCCCGCCCTGGTGCATCACAGCGGCGGCATACTCGTTGCGCGGGCTGTGCCGGCTGCTGCCGCTGCCGTGGGCGAACACGACCAGTCCGTCGGCGCCGGCGGGCACGGTGAGGCGCCCGGGCAGGCGCAGGGTCCGCGGGCAGGCGACGACCTCCTCGTCGTGCCAGTGCGCCCGAGCCGGTGCCGGGCGGCTCACCGCCCTGTGCCGGACGAGCAGGTCGCGGACCTCGTCGTCGGTGGTCGGCGTGAAGTCCTCGTACGCCTGGCCGACCGACGACAGCCTGGTCAGCGGCCGGACGGAGACCACCTCGTCGCAGTCGCGCAGCAGCGGTCCGATCGCGTCAGCGGGCGCGACCGGGACGGCGAGGACGACGCGGGCGGCGCCTCGGGCGCGGGCGACCCACGCGGCGGCCCGTGCGGTCGACCCGGTCGCGATGCCGTCATCGACGATGACGACGGTCCGACCCGCCAGGTCGATCGCCGGCCGGTCGCCGCGGAGTAGCCCGGCGCGGCGGCGTAGTGCCGCCAGCTCGGTCCGCTCGACCGCGGCCAGTTGCTCGTCGCCGATCCCGGCCAGGTTGATGACGCGCTGGTTGAGGACGCGCACGCCGTCCTCGCCGATGGCACCCATGCCGAGCTCGGGCTGCCACGGCACGCCGAGCTTCCGCACGACGATGACGTCCAGCGGGGCGTTCAGCTCCTCGGCGACCTGGGCGGCGACGGGCACGCCGCCACGGGGCAGGCCCAGCACCACGACGTCCTGGCCGCGCAGCCGGGCCAGCTTGCGGCCCAGTTGGCGGCCCGCGTCGACCCGGTCGCTGAAGAGCGGGGTTGCGATCTTCATGATCCACCTCCAGGTGACAGCGGCGGCGGCAGTGGCCGGCTGCCGTCCGGACCCCGTACAGGTCGGTACGCGGCCCGCACATCGGCCTCACTCGGCCACCGTGACGCGGTGATGGCGGAAAACGTCAGGGCCTAAGGTCCCGTGCCGCCACCCCACCGCCGGACGCGACGCAACGCGGCGCGGGCCGGCCGCGCGGGACCGACGGTGCTGGGCGTGCCAGGCGATCCGCGCGACGCTGGATACGACAAGCATCCCGCGACGCAGCCGCTCCTCAGAACGAAGATTGCATCTGATGAGCGAACGCACACAGGAGACGGCGGCCGACCGCGAGCGAGCCGATCTGGCCGGCTACGCCTGGGTCCGCCACGACTTCACCTGGCAGCACGCCCGGTCGTGGTTGTCCGGCAGGCCCGATGGCCGGGCGCTCAACATCGGCTACGAGGCGGTCGACCGACACGCCGCCGGCGAACTGCCGGAGCTGCGTCAGTGCTGGTCGTCGGCGACGGTCCCGCGCCGGAGGGCACCGATTCGTTCGCGGCTGCGATCGGCGCGACGGCCGGCTGGCTCCGCACGGCCGGCGCCGCGTGACCGCGGCTCCCCGGCCGCCACGCCGCGCTCCGCGGAGGAGCTCACCCCGCAGCACCGTCAAGGAGGTCACCATGGTTGCCGAACACACCATCGTCGTCGGCGTCGACGGCTCCCCGTCGAGCCTGGAAGCTGTCGACTGGGCAGCCGCGGAGGCGGTGCGCCGGGGCCGGCCGATGCACATCCTGCACGCGTTCCAGTGGCCGCCGCCGATCTACGCGCCGGCCGTCCCGCCATTGCCGTCACCGTTCGAGCTCGGGATCCAGGAGGCGGCCGCGGAGATCGTCGCCGAGGCCGCCGACCGGGCGAGAGCCGCCGCGCCCGAGGTGCGGCTCACCACGGCCACCCGGCCGGAGCCGGCCTCGGTGGCGTTGCTGGACACCGCCAGGACCGCCGCCGAACTGGTGGTCGGCAGCCGCGGCCACGGCGGCTTCGCCGGTCTCCTGCTGGGATCGGTCAGCACGCAGGTCGCCACGCACGCCCCCTGCCCGGTCGTGGTCGTGCGGCACCTCGACCGGCCGCCCGGCCCGGAAGCGGAACGGGTCGTGGTCGGGGTCGACGGCTCGCACGACGCCGGCGACGCGCTGCGGTTCGCGTTCGAGCACGCGTCGTCGTGCGGCGCCGGTCTGACGGCCGTCCTGGCCCACCGGTGGGCGGCCTCGTCCGGCCGCCCCGACGGCCCGCTGCCGCTGATCGTCGACGCCGACGACCAGGGGCAGGACGTGCAGCGCACCCTGGCCGAGTCCACAGCCGGGTGGCGGGACAAGTACCCGGACGTCGACTTCCGCACGATC
>NZ_JBFANF010000111.1:0-22752 GCF_040674675.1 Dactylosporangium sp. NPDC049742
GGCCGGCGCTGATCGGGCTCGGCATCGCTCTCGGTATCGGCGCAACACTGACACATCTCGTCGCACGGACAACCGGGCAACCGGCCTCCTTGGCCGGCCTCGCCACCGCCCAGGTCGGTGTGCCCGTCGCCGCGGCGACCCTCGGCACACAGGAGCACTTGCTGGCCGACGGCGAACCCGCCGCGCTGATCCTGGGCGCGCTCATCACCATCACCGTCGCGACCGCCGCGGCAGTCCTGGCCGCACGAGCCGGTCCGGCTCCGGCGCCCCCGCCCGGCCCTAGCGGATGAGTGGCCCACCGCGAGCGCTCCGACCGGCGCTGACGGTCCGCGAACTGCCGAACCTTCTGCTACCCCGAGGCACGCCGGGGTAGCGTGAAGGCGGAAGGCCGTTTCTCTGTGGTGGATTCCCGGCAGCTGGAGGCATCACGACCGCAGATCGTCGAGCAGCTCGGCGGCCTGCCGCCGGGCGGGTGTCGCACCTTCGCCGCACAGCAGCTGGACCGCCAGCGCCTCGACACGCCGCTCCGCGCGGCACAGTCGCAGCATCACGTCGCCGGTGTCGGTGGTCGGCGCCCACGTGTGTGCCGGTGCCGGACGCGCCTTCCGTTCTGTCGTCGCCTCGATCGTCGTCGCGTTCATCGCACTCGCCTCCGTCCTCGCTCTGCTCGATTCTTCGCTTCCCGAGCTCAGTTCAAGCTTTCCCGGGTTCCGTGCGCCGGTTCAGGCCGATGGTCCCGGGACGGCGCGACCTCCGGCCGCAGCTCGCGGACCGCGGCGACGATGTGCTCGACCACGCGGTCGACGGCGGTGGCCACGGCCGGGGTCAGGCCGGTGCCGTAACCGGTGTCCGCCGCCTCGATGCCGAGCAGCAGCATGCGGTCGGGAAGCCGGTCGAGTTCCCGGGCAAGGGCGACGGCGTCGCCGAGGTCCATCGCGTGGGAGCTGGCACTGCCACCTGGTCCGGTCGGGCAGTGGGGCATGAGCCGGCGGTGGACATGTCCGGCCGGGGCGTGGTGCGTGTGGACCGTGTCGACGACGACGGCGATCCGGCGCTGTTCCCACAGCGTGATGAGCGAGCCGGGGTCGCCGTCGCTCTCGGCGAGGTCGACCCCGGGCAGGTCGGCGAGTCTGAGCCGCTCGATGACCGCCGGGCCGGCGCCGTCGTCGCGGCGGAACGGGTTGCCGACCCCGATCACGACGACCGGCGGGTTCATCGGCGTTCCACGGTGAGGTCCAGGAAGTGGGTGGCGCAGGAGATGCACGGGTCGTAGTTGCGGATCGCCTGCTCGCATTGGGAGGTGAGTCGTTCGTCGTCGAGGTCCAGGCGGTCCTGCACGTAGCGGCGCAGATCGTCCTCGATGCTCGGCTGGTTCTGCGCCGTGGGCGGCACGATCCGGGCGCTGACGATCGTGCCGGCGGCGTCGATCTCGTAGCGGTGGAAGAGGGTTCCGCGGGGTGCTTCGGTGGCGCCGTATCCGATGCCGGTGCGCGGCGGCACCGCCAGGTGAGGCGGTGCCGGAGGCTCGTACGCATCGATGATGCGCAGGGCCTCGTCGAGGGCGTAGACCATCTCCACCGCGCGGACGACGATGCTGCGGAACGGGTTGTCGCAGCGCTCCCCCAGGCCCGCCGCTGCGGCGGCCCGGCGGGCCGGCGGGGACAGCGCGGCGTGGTTGAGCGTGTACCGGGCGAGGGGGCCGGTGAGGTACTTCCCGGCGCCGGCGAGTGCCGCGTGGAGGGCGGTCGAGTGCGCCGCCTGCGTCTCGACGATGTGGTGTTCGAAGTCGCGCACCCGGAACGACCGGCCGGCCGAGGTTCGCGGCTCTCCCCGGTCGATCGGGTACCGGTCCGGGTCGGTCAACGCGAGCAACTCGTGGTCGATGGTGAAGTCCGGGAACGGGAAGCCGGCGACCCAGTCGACGGTGGCGAGGGCGTGATCAAGGGCCGGTCGCAGGGTGTCGCGGGCGAGCGCGCGCAGCTCGTCCGGTGACGGGGCGTGGTAGAAGCCGCCGACGCGGATGTTGACCGGATGGATCGCACGGCCGCCGACGAGCTCGAGGATGGCGTTGCCGGCCTTCTTGAGGGCCAGCCCGCGCTCGACGGCGTCACGGTGGGCCCGCGCCATCTCGACGACGCCGGGGTAGCCGAGGAAGTCGGGTGCGTGCAGCAGGTACACGTGCAGTGCGTGGCTGGCGACCCACTCGCCGCAGTACAGCAGCCGGCGCAGCTCGGCGACCGGCTCGCTGACCCGCACGTCGCACGCGTCCTCGATCGCCAGGCAGGCGCTCATCTGGTACGCCACC
Organism: Dactylosporangium sp. NPDC049742; assembly: GCF_040674675.1. Taxonomy (NCBI): domain Bacteria; kingdom Bacillati; phylum Actinomycetota; class Actinomycetes; order Micromonosporales; family Micromonosporaceae; genus Dactylosporangium; species Dactylosporangium sp. NPDC049742. Next base: position 2,306 of record NZ_JBFANF010000111.1, read on the forward strand.
GGGCAGATGCCGCAGATGCGGGCGGTGATGTCGGGTGGCTCGAGGTGGCCGCGGCCGCGCAGGAACGCCTCGAAGAACCGGGGCGGTTCGTAGATGCGCAGTTGCACGTCGGTCACCGTCGCACCGTCGACCCGCACGTGCATCGCCCCCTCCCCCTCGACCCGGGCGAGCGCACCGACGCGCAGCGACCGGTCGTTGCGGTGGCTCATCGCTGCTCCCCCTGCTCGGCGGCGGCCCGGAACTCCGGCTTGGCGGTGTGGAAGGTCCGGAAGACGCGGGCCACGTCGACCGGGGACATGCCGAGGCTGCGCAGCGAGGCGACCATGGCGTCGGTGTTGGGCTTCGCCATCGGGCCGAAGCAGCCGTAGCAACCGCGGCCGTACGCGGGACAGAGCGCGCCGCAGCCGGCCCGGGTGACCGGCCCCAGACACGGAATGCCCTGCGCCACCGTCACGCAGGTCGTCCCGCGCAGCTTGCACTCCTGGCAGACGCTGTGCACGGGCAGGCCCGGACGCCGGCCGGCCAGCAGGGCGGTCAGCACTCCGATGAGCTGGCGCCGGTCGATCGGGCACCCCGGCAGCTCCAGGTCCACCCGCACGTGGGCCGAGATCGGCGTCGACTCGGCCAGGGTCGCCACGTACTGCGGCCTGGCGTACACGACCGAGCGGAACTCCTCGACGTCGGCGAAGTTGCGCAACGCCTGGACACCGCCGGCGTTGGCGCACGCGCCGATGGTGATCAGCATCCCCGACTGCTCCCGGATGCGGTGGATCCGCTCGATGTCGTCCTGGGTGGTGACGGATCCCTCGACGAGGGAGACGTCGTACGGGCCTTCCACCACCGCGCTGGACGCCTCCAGGAAGTGGGCGATGTCGACGTGCTCGCTGAGCGGCAGCAGCTCGTCCTCGCAGTCGAGCAGGGTGAGCTGGCAGCCGTCGCACGACGCGAACTTCCAGACGGCGAGCTTCGGCCGTGCCGTCACAGTCATCACAGCTCCTTGACCGTCATCAGCGGGCCGGCGCGGTCGTAGGCGACCACCGGGCCGTCGCGGCAGACCAGCAGCGGGCCGAGCTGGCAGTGACCGCAGTGGCCGAGTCCGCACTGCATGTTGCGCTCCAGCGACAGCCACACCTGGCCGGCGGGCACGCCCAGGCCGACCAGGCCCCGCGCGGCGAACCGCATCATGATCTCGGGCCCGCACACGCAGGCGACCGTCGCGGCCGGCCGGTGGCCGAGCCGGTCATACAGCGCGGTCACCACTCCGACGTGACCGCCCCACTCGGTGGTGGCGCGGTCCACCGTCGTGTACACGTCCAGCCCGGCAGCCCGCCAGCCTTCGTACTCGCCGGGGTACAGCAGGTCGTCCGGCGTCCGGGCACCGATCAGCACGGCCACCCGCCGGTAGCGGTCCCGGTCGGCCATCGCGTGGAGGACGGCCGGCCGCAGTGGGGCCAGCCCGAGCCCGCCGGCGACGACGACCAGGTCGGAGCCGGCGGGTGCGGGCAGCTCCCAGCCGCGGCCGAACGGCCCGCGCACGCCGAGCATCGCGCCCGGACCGGCTCCGCACAGGGCGCCGGTGGTGGCGCCGACCGCCCGGATCGTGTGCAGCGGGCCGGCTGTGCCGTAGCCGGAGACGGAGATCGGCACCTCGCCCACCCCGAAGGCGTACAGCATCGCGAACTGGCCGGGCCGGAACACCGGCAGCGGCGCGTCGACCGGTTCGAGCGCGAGGGTGACCGTGTCGCCGGTCTCCCGCCGGCGCTCGGCCACCCGGTAGCGGGCGGCGGTCATCGTGGTCATGCGGGTGCCTTGTACAGGTCGAGCAGCCGGATCCTGGTCGCCTGCATGCGCTCCACGACGACGGCCATGAACCGCTTGGTCAGCTCGTAGCCGAAGCCGGGGTCGGCGTCGAGCAGCGTGCGGACCGCGGCGCCGTCGATCGCGATGCTGCGCACCTGGTCGACGGCGACCGCGCCGAAGTGCCAGCGGAACGGCGGAAACATCCAGGACCAGCCGAGCACCGTGCCGGCACCGATCGTCTCGATGACGGCGTCGCCGCGGCCGGGCACCCGGATGTCGAGGTGGACGCTGCCGTCGTGGATGAGCCAGAACCGGTCGGCCCGGTCGTTCTCCTCGAAGATCCGCGTGCCGGCGTCGAACGGCGCGGGGGACGCCCAGCGCGAGAGGCGCTCGACGTGCTCCGCCGGCAGGCCGGCGAGGAACGGATGCGTGACGAGCAGGTCGTGCGTGGTCGTCATGGCGTGTCCTCGGCCGGCGTGGGCGGGTGAGCGTTGAGGGCGTGCAGCTCGGCGGTGACGTCGATGCCGACCGGGCACCAGGCGATGCAGCGGCCGCAGCCCACGCATCCCGACTCGCCGAACTGGTCGTGCCAGGTGCCGAACTTGTGTGTGAGCCAGTGGCGGTAGCGGCCGGCGTTCGACTCGCGCACCGGCCCGCCGTGCAGCGAGGTGAACTCCAGGTCGAAGCAGGACTCCCAGGACTCCCAGCGCTCGGCGTGGTCACCGGTCAGATCCGTCGTGTCGGTGACCGAGGTACAGAAGCACGTCGGGCAGACCATCGTGCAGTTTCCGCAGGTCAGGCACCGCTGCGCCACGTCGTCCCACTGCGGGTCCGCCCGGTGACCGGCCAGCAGCGTGCGCAGGTCGGCCTCGGGAAGGGTCCGGCCCATCCGCGTCGCGGCGGACTCCACCGCCCGTTCCGCGGACCTGACGTCGTCGGCGGACGCCGGCGTCGCCGGGATACGGGCGAGCAGCGCTGCGCCGCCGGCCGTGCCGCCGTTCGCCAGGTACGTCCCGTCGGGGCGTTCGGTCAGCGCGATGTCGTAGCCGGTGTCGGCGCCGGGTCCGCCGCCCGCCGACACGCAGAAGCATGCGCCGCCCGGCTCGGTGCAGTTGACCGCGACGATGAGCACCTCGGCACGGCGGGCGGCGTAGCGTCCGCCGTCGCCCAGGACGTGGTCGAGCACGCCGATCGCGCGCAGGTCGCACGGGCGGACGCCGAACAGTGCCAGCCGCCGCGGCGGCGCGGGTTCGTCGGCGACCGTGAAGCCGTCCGCGGTGCGGTCGGCCGACCACAGCCGCTGCCGGGGTGGATGGAGGACCTGCTTCCACGACTGCGGCCCGGACGTGTGCGTGAACGCGAGCCGCTCGTCGCCGGGCAGCAGCCGGTAGACGCCGGCCTCGACCTCGGTCCGCCGGCCGTACGGCAGGTCCGCCGCACTCCCGATCTCGGTGAGCACGATCGCGTGTTCGCGCACCGTCGGGCCGATGACGGTGCGTCCGTCCTGTCGCAGGGCGGCGAAGAGGTCGTCGAGCCGGGACAACACCACCGGGGCCATCGAGCGCGCCTCCACAACTGAGCGGGTCAACAGCACTACCCCTTCAAGGCCGTTTCACCCCGATGTCAGCAGATCCGGGGAAGTTGCTCGCCGACGAGCATGTCGACGACGCGGCGGCCGCCGATGAGGGTGCGCATGACCACCCGCCCGGGGTGCTCCCCCACCACCGACCCGAGCCGGACCGCGTGCCGGCCCTCCGGCGTCGCCCGCATCGTGGCCAGCAGTGCCTCGGCGGACTCGGGCGCCACCACCGCCACCAGGCAACCCTCGTTGGCCACGTGCAGCGGATCCAGGCCGAGCAGCTCACATGCCGACGCCACCGGCGCCGGCACCGCGACCGCCGCCTCGTCGATCTCGATTCCCACCCCCGCCGCGGCGGCGATCTCGTTCAGCGCCGAGGCCACCCCGCCGCGGGTCGGGTCACGCATGACGTGGACCGCCTGCCCGGCCCCGGCCACCATCGCCGCGACGAGCCGGTGCAGCGGGCGGGTGTCGGAGGCGATGTCGGCCTCGAACCCGAGCGCCTCGCGCGTGCTCAGGATGGTCGTGCCGTGCGCGCCGATCGGCCCGGACAGCAGGACCGCGTCCCCGGGGCGCGCGAACGCCGCCGAAACCCGGGCGCCGGGCAGCCGGCGGCCGAGTCCGGTCGTGGTCACGAACAGGCCGTCGGCCGCACCGCGCCCGACCACCTTCGTGTCGCCGGTGACGACCGGCACCCCGGCGGCAGCCGCGGCAGCGCCGATCGACGCGGTGACCCGTCGGAGATCGGCGACCGGGAATCCCTCCTCGATGACGTACGCCACCGCGAGCGCCAGGGGACTCGCACCCATCATCGCCACGTCGTTGACGGTGCCGTGCACCGCCAGCACGCCGATGTCACCGCCGGGGAAGAACAGGGGGCTGACCACGAACGCATCGGTGCTCACGACGAGGTCCAGGCCGTCGACGCCGACCACGGCGGCGTCCTCCGGCACGGTCTCCGCGGCGGCGGCGCCGAGTGCCGGCACCACGACGTCGCGCAGCAGCTCCGCGGACAGCTGGCCGCCGCTGCCGTGGCCGAGCAGCACCTTCTCGGTCTCGACGAGCGGCACCGGGCACCCGCCGCGGGACGGGTCGGCGGCGGTCATCGCGGTCCCGCCGTCGGACGGGTCGGCGGCGGTCATCGCGGTCCCGCCGTGACCGCCGGGCGCACGCGCCCCGCGTTGTAGAAGGCGGCACACGTCCCTTCGGTCGACACCATCGGCGCGCCGAGCGGCGTGCGTGGGGTACAGAGGGTCCCGTAGGCGGCGCAGTCGGTCGGCACGCGCGTGCCCCTGAGGATGTCGCCGGCGATGCAGGCGGGGTGCTCCCGGGCACTCAGCCCGGAGACGGCGAAGCGCGACTCGGCGTCGTATCCGGCGAACTCGTCGGTGAGCGTCAGGCCGCTGCCCGGGATGGTGCCGATGCCACGCCAGGCGCGGTCGCCGATGCGGAACACCCGCCGGATCGCGTCCTGCGCCTGGGTGTTGCCCGAGCGACGCACCGCGCGGGCGTACTGGTTCTCCACCGCCGCACGGCCGTCCTCGAGTTGCCGGACGGCCATCAGGATGCCTTCGAGGAGGTCGAGCGGCTCGAACCCGGTCACCACGATCGGGACCCCGTAGCGGGCGGCGATCGGCTCGTACTGTGTCCAGCCCATCACCGCGCAGACGTGCCCGGCGGCGAGGAACGCCTGCACCTCGCAGTCGGGCGCGTCGAGGATCGCGGTCATCGCCGGCGGCACCAGCACATGGCTGACCAGCATGCTGAAGTTGGGCAGCCCTAGCTGGTGGGCCCGCAGCACGGCCATGGCGTTGGCCGGGGCGGTCGTCTCGAAGCCCACGGCGAAGAACACGACCTCCCGGTCGGGACGGTCGGCGGCGATACGGACCGCGTCGAGCGGCGAGTAGACCACGCGGACGTCGGCGCCGCGGGCGCGCAGTGCCAGCAGGTCGGTCCGGCTGCCCGGCACGCGCAGCATGTCGCCGTACGACGTGAAGACGACCTCGTCGCGCCCGGCGATCTCCAGGGCCTTGTCGATGAGCTCCAGCGGCGTCACGCAGACCGGACACCCCGGCCCGTGGATCATCCGCAGCCCTGCCGGCAGGAGCTCGTCGATGCCCTGCCGCACGATGGTGTGCGTCTGGCCGCCACACACCTCCATCAGCGTCCACGGCCGGGTGGCCGCCGCGCGGATCTCGGCGAACAGGCGCCGGGCGAGGGCCGGGTCGCGGTACTCGTCGACGTACCTCATGGCGCCGCCCCCGGTCCGCCGGCGAGCTCCTGCTCCAGGACGTCGCCCATCGCCTCCAGGACCTCCAGCGTCTGCCGTGCCTCGGCCTCGTCCACGACGCTGATGGCGAATCCGACGTGCACGATCACGTAGTCGCCCGCCTGCGCCTCCGGGACGTAGGCGAGGCACACCTCGCGTTCCACGCCACCGAAGTCGACCGGGCCCATGCGCAGGCCGCTCGTGTCGTCGACCGACACGATCCGGCCCGGGATGCCCAGACACATGCGGTTCACCCCCTCCACACCCGGGCGGCGGCGACCGCCGCCTGGCCGTAGCTGATCCCACCGTCGTTGCCCGGCACCAGCTCGTTGACCAGTGGCTCCAGCCCTGCCTCCGCCAGTCCTGCGACGACGGTCTCCACCAGGAGCTGGTTCTGCATGACCCCGCCGGACAGGCAGACGGTCCGCAGCCCGTGCCGCGCGGCGACGTCGGTGCACAGGGCGACGGTCACGGCGGCGATCGTGGCGTGGAACCCGGCCGCGAGCGGCCCCGCACCGGCGCCGTCCCGCACCGCGTCCAGCAATGCCAGCAGGGTCGGCGACGGGTCGTACACCACCAGGCCGTCCCGTGTCGTCAGCCGCCACGGCAGTTCGGGCGCGCCCGGAGAGCCTGCCGCAAGCGCCTCCAGCGCGACCGCCGCCTCCCCTTCGTAGGTCGCGTCGTCACGGACGCCGAGCAGCGCCGCGACCGCGTCGAAGAGCCTCCCCGCGCTCGACGCGACCGGGCAGTTGACGCCGCGCGCGACCATCCGGCGCACGGTGGCGACCTCGCGATCGGGCAACCGGCGCAGGAACGGCTCGGCTGCGCGCGGCACTCGTTCGTCGGGCAGTTCGGAGCCGAACAGATAGCCGAGCGCCATGCGGGCCGGGCGCCGCACCGCGGCTTCACCGCCGGGCAACGGCGCCCGGGCGAACCGTGCCACCCGCCGGTACGAGGCCAGGTCGGCGACGAACACCTCGCCACCCCACAACGTGCCGTCGTCGCCGAGCCCCAGCCCGTCGTACGCCACGCCGATGAACCGGCCGGTCACACCGTGCTCCGCCGCGCACGACGCGACATGCGCGTGATGATGCTGCACCGCGATCCGCCGCCCGACCGGCAGCGCCGCGGCATACTGCGTCGACAGGTACCCCGGATGCAGGTCGTGCGCGACGACGCCCGGCGTGAAACCCACGACACGGGACAGTTGCGCGAGGTTCGCCGTGAACGCCTCCATCGTGGCCTGCTGTTCCAGGTCGCCCGTGTGCGGGCCGACGAACGCGGTGCCGCCGTCGGCGAGTGTGAACGTGTGCTTGAGCTGAGCGCCGACGGCGAGCAGCGGCGGCCGCACGGGGACCGGCAGGGCGATCGGCTCGGGTGCGTAGCCGCGGGCGCGCCGCACGAGCGACGCCCGGCCGGCGACGACGCGGGTCACCGAGTCGTCATACCGGGACCGGATCGCCCGGTCGTGGCCGAGGAAGCCGTCGGCGATCCCGGCCAGCAGCCGCCGGGCCTCGTCGTCGTCGACCACGATCGGCTCGTCGGAGACGTTGCCGCTGGTGACCACCAGCGGGCGGGCCAGATCGGCGAGCAGCAGATGGTGCAGCGGCGTGGTGGGCAGGAACAGTCCGAGCCGCGGGACGCCGGGCGCCACGGCGTCCGCCACGAGGCCGCCCGCCAGCGGGACCAGCAGCACGACCGGGCGCGCCGGTGAGGTCAGCAGCGCCGCCTCCGCCCCGCCGACCCGGGCCAGCCGCCGCGCCGTCGCCACGCCGTCCACCATGACGGCGAAGGGTTTGGCCGGGCGATGCTTGCGTTCGCGCAGCCGGGCGACGGCGGTCCCGTCGGTCGCGTCGCAGACGAGCTGGTAGCCGCCGAGTCCCTTGAGCGCGACGACACCGCCGCGGCCGATGAGGTGCTCCGCCGCGGCGAGGGCGTCGTCGCCGTGGGCGGCCGCGACCGTGTCGCCCGGGCCGTGCCATGCCAGTCGCGGGCCGCATGCCGGGCAGGCGATCGGTTCGGCGTGGAAGCGCCGGTCCGCCGGATCGGCGTACTGCGCAGCACAGCCCGCGCACATCGGGAATTCCCGCATGCTCGTGCGTGCCCGGTCGTACGGCAGGGCGTCGACGATCGTCGCCCGGGGCCCGCAGTCGGTGCAGTTGACGAACGGATAGCGGTATCGCCGGTCGCCGGGATCGAACAACTCCGCCAGGCACCGGTCGCAGGTGCCGAGGTCCGGCGGAATCCGGCCGGGCGCGGCACCGGCCGTGCGCGGGCGGATCGAGAGGCCGACCCGGAAGCCGGCGCCGGGTGCCGGCGCGCGACCGTGCAGCTCACTCACCCGCACGTCGGCGACGCGGGCCTGGACGGGCGCCTCGGTCCGCAGCCGGGCGACGAGCGCGTGCAATGCCTCGGCAGGGCCGGCGGCCTCGACCACCACGACGCCGCCGTCGTTGCGGACACAGCCGTCCAGGCCCAGCCCGCGGGCCAGCCGGTAGAGGAACGGCCGGAAGCCGACGCCCTGCACCGTCCCCCGGACCTCGATACGGCGCGCCACCCGCGTCGCGACCGTCTGCACGAGTTCAAGTCTCGTCCTCGCGCACGCATCTGCACACGAAGTCCGGGACTTCTCACCCGTCACCCCCGGCGGCCGGCGTCGACCACCGCGTCGTACCGGCCGGTGCCGGCGCCGTCCGCCGCGGCGGCCACGGCAGCCCTGACCCGCCAGGCGTCGACCGCGAGCGCGGCGGCCGCGCCGATGGCGGGACGGCTGTCGAAACCGGCTGCGCGCAGCAGCCCGTGTGCGTCCCGGCCGACCCGTGCCCACCAGCCCGCCTCCGCCCGCCAGAGCGCATCCGGCTGCAGGACGTCGGCGAGTGCCCACGCGGCCGGGGCCGGAAGTGCCGCGACGAAGCCGGCGAACGAAGCGGCGTCGAGCGCGCGCCGGCCGAGCAGACCGGCCGCGCGGGTGTGGGCCGCCTCGGTGAGCGGCCGGCCGATGAACCAGCGCTCCCGCGCCACCATCAGCGCGAGGCCGCCCGCGGCCCACGGCTCGGCCGGAGGTACCGTCGCGGCGCGCACCGCCCAGGCGGCCCGCATGCCCTGTCCGATCGCGCGGGCTGTCGCGGTCCCGGGGTCACCCCACGCGGATGACGCCAGCGCCGCCCGCACCTGGTCCACTGTGAACGTGGCGGACAGCGGCGGCCGGGCGACCGCCAACGACCCCAGCCTGAACGGTGCAGGGCCGTCATGCCCCCGTCCGCGGCGCAACATCCGCTCCACGTTGCGGATCTCGAACCAGCCGGCGATCGCCCGCAACTGCTCGACGCCGTCCTGCGGCAGCCATCCCGCCAGGATCCGCAGGTGCCACAGCGCCGTGCGGGACACCGCATCCTGCACCGACTGCGCGTCCTGGCCCGGCCGCACCTCACGGCCGTACGGACCCGACGCCAGCAAGCCGATCGCCGCGTCGAGCCCCGGACTCCCGGCCAGCACCCGTGCCGAGGCCGGACCCACACAGCGCCGGGCGAGGGCGCGTGCCCGCACGGCGCCGGCGACGTGTGCCGCACCGGATCGCATACCCCCAGGATGCATCGCGGCGAGCCGTTGCCCGCCGTCCGGCGAGGGTAGGTAGCGACCATGACGACGCTGCGGCAACTCCTGCAACGCTTCCGGCCGGCCGGCCCCCCGGGCGCGGCCGGGCAGGCCGCGGTGCCCGCCGACCGGGCGGCTCGGGCCGAGGAGGAACTGCGCCCGGTCTTCTCCCTGCTCGCCGCCGCCGCCGCGGAAGCCGCCGCGATCCGGGCCGAGGCGGAGGCGGCGGCCGCGCAGCGACGGCGCCGGGCCGGTGTCGCGGCGCAACGGATCGTGACGGCCGCGCACGCCCGTGCACAACAGGCTCGCGCCGAGGCGTTCGCCGCGGTACGCGCCGACACCGCCCAAGCCATGGAGACCGTCATGGCCGACGCGCGGTGCACGGCCGAATCGTTGCGTGCCCGCGCCTGGAACCGCCTCGACGTCGCCGCGCCGTCGATCGTCTCGGCCGCGCTGGACGAGGTGTACGGCACCGGCCGGGGCCAGGGCACACCGTGACCACACCGGGGCCGGCGTCGTGGCGGCAACGGCTGCGGCCGGTGCGCATGACGCGCGTCGCCCTGGTAGCGCCCGAGGACACGCTCGACGCGGTCCTGGCCGAGGTCGGGCTCGCCGGCGTCGTCGAGCTGGAGCCGGTCGACCACGGCCCCGGCGATCCGGACGCGGTGGGCTTCGACCGGATGCGGGCCGCGGCGTTGCGCCGCCACGGCGCGGCCGCGTACCTGGGGTGGTGTCCCGAGCCGGCCCGAGGGGCGTTGGCCGACCGGCTGGCGCCACTCGGTGGTGCGCTCGCCGCGCTGCGGCCGCCGCCCGGAGCCGAGCCGCCGACGCTGCTCACCCGGGCCGGGCGGGTGAGCAGGTCGTTCGCGCCGATCGTCGAGACGTACGGCGCGGTGCCCTACGCCGACGTCGACCCGACGCTGCCGGCCGGCGTGGCCTACGTGGTGATGTTCGGGATGATGTTCGGCGACGCCGGTCACGGACTCGTCCTGGTGCTGGTGGCCGTATTGCTGGCCCGGCGCCCACCCCGGCGGTACCCCCGGCTTCGCGACGCGTGGCCGTTCGTCGCCGGCGCGGGCCTGGCCGCCACCGTCTTCGGGGTGCTCTACGGCGAGTTCTTCGGGCCCACCGGGCTGCTGCCCGCGCTGTGGCTGCGGCCGTTGGACGAGCCGGTGCGGCTGCTGGTCGCCGCGGTCGGGCTCGGCGGGGCGTTCCTGGCCGTCGCCTACGTGGTGGGCATCGTGAACCGCTGGCGGGAGGGCTCGGCCGGGTTGGCGCTGTACGCGCCGTCCGGCGTCGCGGGTGCCGCCGTCTTCGCCGGCCTGGCCCTGCTCGCGGTCGGCGTCTTCGCCGCGAGCATCCCGCTCGTCGCCGCCTCGGCGGCCGTCGCGGCCGCGGGACTGGCGTTCGCCGCCGCCGGCCTGCATGCCGCTGCGGGCGAGGGTGCCGCCGTGGCGCAGACCGTCGTCCAGCTCTTCGACCTCGTCGTCCGTATCTGCGCGAACCTGGTGTCGTTCGCCCGGCTGGCCGCGTTCGGGCTGACGCACGCGGCACTCGGCGCGCTCGTGTGGGCCGGCACGACCGGGCTGTGGCAACGGAGTGGGACGTGGACGGTCGCGGCGGTGACCGTCTTCGTGCTCGGCAACGCGATCGCGTTCGGCCTCGAGGCCGTCGTCGCCGGGGTCCAGGCGCTGCGCCTGGAGTACTACGAGCTGTTCTCCCGGGTGTTCGAGGGGACCGGCCGGCCCTTCCGGCCGTGGCACTGTGTTCCGGCTTCGAAGGAGGTTCAGCGGTGAACGCACTCTGGCTCGGCGCGGTGCCGGGAGTCCTGATGGTCGCCTGGGCCGTATGGCGATCCGCCACCCGGCGGCCCTGGCTGGTGACCCGCGCGCTGGTCCTGGTGAACGCCGTGCTGTTCGCCGCCGCCGTCTCCGCCGCGGCGCTGCTGCTCACCCCCTCCCGTGCCGGTGCGGGCACCACGGCGGTCGCCCAGGCCGGGACGGGTGACGCGAGCTGGGCGGCGCTGCTCGGCGCGGCCATCGCGGTGGCCGGCTCATCGATCGGCGCGGCGATCGCCGTGGCGTACACCGGCGCCGCGGCGCTGGCGGCGTTGAGCGAGCGTCCTGAGCTGTTCGGCCGTGCCATGGTGGTCGTCGGCCTGGCGGAGGGCATCGCGATCTACGGGCTCATCGTCGCGATCATCCTGATCGGCAAGGCGTGAGCATGGACGCGACGGCACGCGTCGCGGCGATCGGCGAGACCCGCCTGGTCCGTGGCTACGGCCTGGCCGGGGTCACGGTCGTCGCCGCCGAGGACGAACGGGCGGCCCAGGCCGCATGGCGGGAGCTCGACCCCCGGGTCGGCATCGTCATCGTCACCCCGTCCGCGGCCCGGGCCGTGGCCGCGGCCGGCGGGCCGGGTGGCCGCCTGCTCGCCGTCCTGCCGGACCCGGACGGTGCCGCATGAGCACGCCGGTCCGAGAGAGCCTCGAGCCGGTCCGTTCGGCCCTGCTGCACCGCGCGCAGACGGACGCCGCCGCCGTCCGTGCCGAGACCGCACGGTCCTGCACCCGGCTGCTGGCGGACGCCGGCGCCGAGGCCGAGCGGATCCTGGAGGTGGCGCGCCGCACCGGCCGCGCCGACGCCGCACGCCTCGCCAAGGCCGAGGAGGCGCACACCCGCCGTGCCGCCCACGCGCTCGTGCTGGCGGCGCAGCGGGACGTGTACGACGAACTGTGCCGTCGCGTGGCCGAGGCGCTGCGAGCGGCGCTCGACGACGGGCGGCTCGGCCCCGCACTCGCCGCCCGGGCCGCCGCTGCCCTCGGTCCGGGCGCGACGGTCGAACCGGCGACCGGTGGCGGCTTCACGGCCCGCCTCGGTGACCGGCGCGTGGACTGCTCCGTCGCGTCGCTCACCCGGCATGCCGTCGAGTCGGCCGAAGTGGTGGCGGAGCTGTGGCGATGACCGCACGGGGCAGCGACTCCGGGCCGGCCGCCCGGATCACGCGGGTCAGCGGGCCGCTGGTGCAGGTGGACGGCGCCGACGCCGCCATGCACGACGTGCTCGAGCTCGGCCCGAGCCGCTCGCCCGGTGAGGTGGTCGCCGTCCGGGGCCCGGCCGTCACCGTGCAGGCGTACGAGTACACCGGCGGCCTCCGCCCGGGAGACGCCGCCGTCCCGCTCGGCCGTCCACTGGCGGCGCCGCTCGGACCGTGGCTGCTCGGTGGGCTGTTCGACGGCCTGCTGCGCCCCCTCGCCGGCGGCCCGGTCTGGCTCACCGCGGGGTCGCTCGCCGCCGCGCCGGCGCAGGGCACGACCCGGCGTTTCACCCCGCTGGTGGCGGAGCGCGACACGGCCGGACCGGGCGGGATCCTCGGCACCGTCGCCACCGGCGGCCCGATCGAGTTCCGGGTGCTCGTCCCGCCACAGGTGTCCGGCACCGTCCAGCAGGTCGCCGCACCCGGCGACTACGGACCCGACGACGTCCTCGTCACCGTCGGGACGGCACCGGTGACGATGACCACGTCGTGGCCCGTACGCACCCCGCGCCCGTACACGGCCCGCCGCCCCGCGGACGCACCCCTGCTCACCGGGCAGCGCGTGGTCGACGCGTTCTTCCCGATCTCCAAGGGCGGCACGGCGGCGGTGCCGGGCGGCTTCGGCACCGGCAAGACCCTCCTGCTGCAGCAGATCGCCAAGTGGTGCGACGCCCATGTCATCGTCTACGTCGGATGCGGCGAGCGCGGCAACGAGATGGCCGACGTCGTCGGCGAACTGTCCACACTGGAGGACCCCCGGACCGGTGGCCGCCTGCTCGACCGGACCGTCGTGATCGCCAACACGTCGAACATGCCGATGATGGCCCGGGAGGCCAGCATCTACACCGGCGTCACCGTCGCCGAGTTCTACCGCGACATGGGCTACGACGCGGTGGTCATCGCCGACTCCACATCACGCTGGGCGGAGGCGCTGCGCGAGTTCGCGTCCCGCAGCGGAACACCACCGGCCGAGGAGGGCTACCCTGCCGACCTCGCCTCGGCGCTGGCCGCCTTCTACGAACGGGCCGGCGCCGTGCGGACGCTCGGTGGCGGCTCCGGCTCGGTCACGATCGTCGGCGCGGTGTCCCCGCCCGGCGGCGACATGACCGAGCCGGTCATCGCGAACACCGAGCGGTTCGTGCGCTGCCGATGGACGCTCGACCGGGATCTCGCCTACGCCCGCCACTACCCCGCGGTGTCCTGGTCGGCGTCGTTCTCCCGCGACGCAGGCCTGGTCGGTGCGGACTACGCCCGTCGCGGGGACCCGGGCTGGGACGCCCGGCGGGCCCGGGCGCTGGACGTGCTCGCCGACGCCGACCGCATCGCCGCGCTCGCCGACCTCGTCGGCACGGGCGGGCTGCCGGCGCACGAGCGGATGACGCTGCTCGCCGGCCGGCTCCTGCGCGACGGCGTCCTGCGACAGAACGCCCTCGTCGCGACCGACGCCCACTGCACGGCCGTGAAGTCGGCGGCGCTGCTCGACGCCGTCCTCACCGTGTGCGACCGCTGCCACGCGCTCATCGACGCCGGCGCCGCGCCGGCCAGCATCGAGGCGATCGACTTCGGCCCGCTGGCCCGTGCCCGCGAAACGCTCGGTCCCGCCGACGCCGGCGGCGTCACCCGGCTGCGCGACGCGGTCCTGGCCCAGCTCGACGCGACAACCCCGGGGACGGCGGCATGACCGCATGGCCCGCGGTCGAATACGCCGACATCCGGGAGCTGCGCGGCCCCCTGGTCGTCGTCGGCGGCGTCTCGGGAGCCGGCTACGACGATGTCGTCACCGTCCGCCTGCCCACCGGCGCCCACCGGCACGGCGTCGTGCTCGAGGTCGACCGCGACACGGCAGTCGTCCAGGTCCTCGAGGGAACGGCGGGCATGGGCCGCCACGGCAGCACCGTCGCGTTCGCCGGCGCACCGATGCGCATCGCTGTCGGCGACCGTTGGCTGGGGCGCACCTGCAACGGCCGCGGCGCGCCGATCGACGGCGGGCCGCCCGTCACCGGCGAACGCAGCGCGGCGGTCGCCGGGGCACCCCTCAACCCGACGTGGCGCGAACCACCGGCCGAGCCGGTCACCACGGGCGTCTCCGCGGTCGACGCGCTGACCACCCTGGTGCGCGGCCAGAAGCTCCCGGTGTTCAGCGTCGCGGGCCTGCCACACCTCGAACTGGCCGTCCAGATCGCCGCGCAGTCCCATGTCGGCGGCGCACCGTTCAGCGTGGTCTTCGCGGGCATGGGCCTCACCCACGCCGACGCCGCGTACGTCCGGGACGCCCTGGACGAGCGGGCCACCGCCGGTGAGCTGGTGCTGCTGCTGAACACTGCCGACGATCCGGTGATCGAGCGGATCCTCACGCCGCGGCTGGCACTGACAGTGGCCGAGGATCTCGCGTTCACCGGCGGCCGGGACGTCCTGGTCGTGATGACCGACATGACCAGCTATGCCGAGGCGCTGCGGGAGGTGTCGTCGGCCCGTGGCGAGCTGCCCGCCCGGCGGGCCTATCCGGGGTACCTCTACACCGACCTCGCCTCGCTCTACGAACGGTGCGGCCGGATCCGGCACCGGCCCGGCTCGGTGACGATCCTGCCGGTGCTGACCATGCCCGCCGGGGACATCACGCATCCAGTGCCGGACCTCACGGGGTACATCACCGAGGGGCAGATCGTGCTATCCACCGAACTGCACGGCCGGGGCGTGTATCCGCCGGCCGACCCGCTGTCGTCGCTCTCCCGGCTCATGCGCCACGGGGCCGGCCCGGGCCGCACCCGGGACGACCACCTGCCGCTCGCGGCGCAGGTGCTCGCCGCCTTGTCACGGGCCCGGCAGACCCGCGAGCTGGCCGACCTGATCGGGGCGGCGGCGCTCGGCGACGTGGACCGCCAATACCTCGGCTTCGCCGACGTCGTCGAACAGCGGCTGATCGACCAGCGGCCGGACGAGGCGCGGACCCTGGACGACACGCTCGACCGGGCGTGGCAGGCGGTGCGGACCCTGCCGGATCGGGAGCTCGTCATGCTGCCCGAGGCGATCCGCGCGGCACACCCCGCCGAGGTCGCCGGATGATCGCCCTGCGCCATGTGCCGGTGGGCCGTTCGGGCCTGCTGTGGCTGCGCCACCGCCTCGAGGTCACCCGGCACGGCAGCAGCGTCCTGCGGCGCAAGCTCACCCTGCTCGCCACCGAACACGACCGCCTCCGGCGGCGCCGGGCCGAGGCGGCCAGGAACTGGACGGCAGCCGACGCGGCGGCCCGCGGCCGGCTCGACCGTGCCGTGCTGCTCGACGGCCTGGAGGCGATCGACGCGGCGGCCGAGATGCCGCCGGCCGAGGTCTGCGTGCCGTGGACCGCGGTGATGGGCGTCCGCTGCCCGGGAGAGCCGTCGGTGCTGATCCCGCAACGCCCCACACAGCTGCCGGCGCCGGGAGGGGCCGCGCTCTCGCAGGCCGAGGCGGCGTACCGCGCGGCGGCGCTCGCCGCGGTGAGGCACGCGGCCGCCGACGCGGCGCTCACCGCCGTCGAGAGCGAGATGGCAGCCACCCGGCGGCGGGTACGGGCACTGGACCGCCACTGGATCCCGGCCCTGGAGGCCGCGCTCGCCGCCCGGACCCTACAGCTGGCGGAGCTGGAGGCGGCCGACCTCACCCGCCGGCGCAGCGGCCCTCGGCTGGCGGCACCCGCGCCCGGTCACATCGGTTCGTCGGGTTCCTGAACACCGCCCGGGAGGTGCGCGATCATCACCGGGCAGTGCGCACGGTGGAGCAGGCGCAGACCCACCGAGCCGAGCAGCAGGCCGGCGAACCCGCCGTGTCCGCGGCTGCCGACGACCGTCAACTGCGCTCGCTGCGAACGCTCGACGAGCACATCGGCGGCGTCGCCGGCGACACCGTGGCACTCCCACCGCACGTCCGGGCAGCGCTCGCTCGCCCTGGCCACCTGCTCGACCGCCTGCTCGGTCAACGCGCGCTGGACCTCGGCCGTGTCGTACACCAACGGCGGCGCACCGACCGGCACCGGCACCAGCGGCGTCTCCACGGCCCGCACCGCCACCAGGCCGCAGCCGCGCTGCCGAGCCTCATCGAACGCGAGGGCCAACGCGCGGTCCGATGGCTCGGAGCCGTCGACGCCGACGAGGACGTCACCGGTCGGGTCGGTCCGTCCCCGCACTACCACCACCGGACACCTCGCGTGGACGGCGACCTGCTGGCTGACCGAGCCGAGCACGGCCCCCACGGTGGCGTGCCGGCCCCTGGTCCCCAGGACCAGCAGCGCCGCGTCCTCTCCCGCCGTCAGCAGTACCTCGGCCGGATGCCCCTGCACCGCCTCCGTCCGCACGTCAGCCTCAGGACGCACGGCGAACACCTCCCGCGCGATGTCCGCGACGAGCCGGTCGGCGGACCGGCGCGCGGCCTCGGCGAGCTCACCCGCCGGGGCCACTGCGGCCAGCGGTGTTCTCCAGTAGTACGCGACCACCACGCGCAGCGGCGCATCTCGCCGGACCGCCTCCGCCGCCGCCCAGCGCACGGCCTGCGTCGAACGCTCCCCGCCGTCGGCGCCTACCACGACCGCCCTGTCGTCGTTCACGTCAACCTCCGCTCGACGGCTCGCGTGCCTACGATCTCCACTGCGGCGACCACCACACCCGGACGCGACCGATTCACCCGCGGCGGACGACCGGCTGCGGGGCCCGCCGTCACCCGCCCCTGCCGTTCGCCTCGGTCTTGGGCGAGAATGACGTGTACGGGCAGGGCGCATTCCTCCGAACGCCGGACGGCGGCATCACGGGCTGGAGGCAACCATGACCTACCGGATGAACGCCGTCGACTGTCTGACCACGGATGGCCGGATCGTCCGGCTCCGCACGATCCGGCCGCAGGACGCGCCGGCCCTGCTCGCCCTGCACCAGCGGCTCTCCCCGGCGAGCCGGTACCTGCGGTTCTTCAGCGCCGGCACGGCACTGGACGGCGAGGTCCGCAGGCTCACCCGGCCGTCGGGGCCGGACCACGTACACCTGCTCGTCGAGGAGCGCGGCAGCGTCCTCGCCGCCGGCTCCTATGAACGAGTCGACGCGACACGGGCCGACTTCGCGCTCGTGGTCGACGACGACCACCACGGCGAGGGCCTCGGCACGCTGCTGCTGGAGCATCTGGCCGCCGCCGCGCGACGGACGGGCATCACCGACCTGGTCGGCGACGTGCTGCCGTGCAACGCCGCCATGCTGCGGGTGAGCGGGAACCTCGCGCCGGGTGTCGGCCGACGGCTCGAGGCCGACGCCGGCACGCTCCAGATCCGGGTGCCGACACTGCCGGACGAGGCGGCGCTGGCCGCCGTCGGGCTGCGGGACCGCACCGCGGCGCACCACTCGTTGCGCCCCCTGCTCGCCCCGGCCTCGGTGGCCGTCATCGGTGCCGGACGGCGCGCCGGGGGGATCGGCCACGAGGTGCTCGCGGCGCTGCGAGCCGGCGGCTACACCGGGGCCCTCCACGCGGTCAACCCGCACGCCGCGCAGGTGTGCGGGGTCGCCGCCCATCCCAGCATCACGGCGATCGGCGGCGCCGTGGACCTCGCCGTCATCGCCGTTCCCGCGGCGGCGGTCCCCGAGGTGGTGCGCCAGTGCGGCACCGCCGGCGTGCGCGCCGCGATCATCCTGACCGCCGGCATCGAACCGGCGACCCAGGCGGCCCTCGTCCGCCAGGCACGCCGGCACGGCATGCGAATCCTCGGCCCCAACTGCCTCGGCGTGGTGAACACCGACCCCGCCGTGCGGCTGACCGCCACCTTCGCCCCGGCACCGCCCGTTCCGGGCGGCTTGGCGGTGGCGTCGCAGTCCGGCGCCATCGGCGTGGCCATCCTCGACGCGACCGCCGACTGCGGCATCGGCATCTCCAGCTTCGTGTCACTCGGCAACAAGACCGACATCAGCAGCAACGACCTGCTCAGCTACTGGGCCGACGATCCGGCGACCCGCGCCGTCGCCCTGTACGTCGAGTCCTTCGGCAACCCGCGCCGGTTCGCCTGGATCGCCCGGGCCCTTGCCAGCCGCAAGCCGGTGCTGGCGGTCAAGAGCGGCCGCTCGGAAGGCGGCAGGCGGGCGGGTGCCTCGCACACCGCCGCCGTCGCGGCGCCGGACACGGCGGTGGCGGCGCTGTTCGAACAGGCCGGCGTCATCCGCACCGACACGCTCGGCGAACTGCTGGACACCGCACGGGTGCTGGCCGACCAGCCGCTGCCGACCGGCAACCGCCTCGCCGTGGTGGGCAACGCGGGCGGGCTGAACGTGCTGGCGGCCGACGCCGCCCCGGCCGCGGGCCTCACCGTGCCCACGCTGGCCCTGCCCGGCCGCACGCCCGCCGGCGTGAACCCCGTCGACCTCGGCGCCCAGGCCACCGCCGAGACCATGAGCGGGGCGATCCGTGCGGTCGCCCGGTCCGGCGAGGTGGACCTGCTGGTCGTCACGTTCGTCTCCACGAGGACCAACGACACCCCCGCCACGATCGCGGCCATCGCCGCCGCGGCCGACGACTGCCCGCACCTGCCGGTCGCCGTCGTCGTGGTCGGCGCGCCCGACATGCCGAGAACACTGGGGGCCCGCAAGGTGCCGGTGTTCGACCTGCCGGAGCCGGCAGTGCTGGCGATGGGCCGCGCGGCGCGGTACGCCGCCTGGCGCCGCGAGCCGGTCGGGAACCGCCCCTCGCTGCACGACGTCGACCACGGCGCGGCCCGTGGCATCGTGCGGCGGGCACTGGCGACCGGCGGCGGCTGGCAGCCCGCCGACGTGGCCAGATCGCTGCTGACCTGCTACCGCGTGCCGGTGGTGGAGACCCGCATCGCCACGGACGCCGACGAGGCGCTGCGCGACGCCGAATCGCTCTCCTATCCGGTGGCGCTGAAAGCCGCCGCACCAGATCTCGTGCACAAGAGCGACATCGGCGCCGTGCGGCTCGGTCTCGCCGACGAGGCCGCGGTCCGTGCGGCGTACCGGGCGGTCGGCGTTGCCATCGGCACCGAGCGGCCTGCCGTGACCGTCCAGCCCATGGCCGATCCGGGCGTGGAGATGGTGGCCGGCGTGGTCCACGATCCGCTGTTCGGCTCGCTGCTCATGCTCGGCCTCGGCGGTGTGTACACGGACCTGCTCGGCGACCGGACGCTCCGGCTGCTGCCGCTCACCGACCACGACGCCGCGGCGATGTGGCGCGGACTGCGCGCCGCGCCGCTGCTGACCGGCTACCGCGGCGCAGCACCCGCGGACACCTCGGCGCTGGAGGATCTGCTGCTGCGCCTCGGCCGCCTCGCCGAGGACTTCCCCGAGATCGCGGAGCTCGACCTGAACCCTGTCCTCGTCGGCCCGCGCGGCTGTACCGCGGTCGACGTGAAGCTGCGCTTGGCGCCGGTCGGCACCGAACCCGACCCGTACCTGAGGCACCTCGCCACTACGGACGGCCGGCCCTCGAGCTGACGTCGTCAGGGCACCACCGGATCCGGGGCTCGCGTACCGGCACCGCTGCCCGACCGGGCCCTGCGCGGCAAGAGACCTACGAGGCGATTTCCCTTCGCCAGCATTGCCTGGATCAGGTCGTGGGGATCGCGGTCGACCTCTCGGTCGTTCAGCCTCTCAGCTCAACTGTCACCCAGTTGGGCTCTCCCGCACGTCTCGTAGGCCTACCGCCCAAGCTACGTCGAGTGCGTGACCGCGTGGGGTGAGTCATCGGGGCATCGCGACAGCACGCCCCGGAGTTGCGGCCGGCGGCAACGAGGTTTCGTCGATTCCCAGGCGGGAAGCCAGCAGCGATGGCACACGAACTGATCGCGAAACCATAGTCCCTCGGCCTGATCGGGAACCGCCCAAGGAGTGGAGGAACCTTCGGACCGCCACACCACGAGGAGCCGACGATGCACGTCAAAGACATCATGACAGCGCCGGTGCACACCGTACGTGCCGAGGCGCCGCTCGACGACGCGGTGGCGCTCCTGGAGCGGGAGTCCATCACCGCGGTGCCCGTCGTGGACGAGCGGGACGTCCTGGTCGGGGTGATCAGCGAGCTCGACGTGCTTCGGCAGCAGACAGCCGCCGCGGTCGCAGGCGTGGCTCCGGGCGGCCGGGGCGCCCCCACGCCGCGCGTCGGCGAGGTGATGTCCAGTCTGCCGCTGGTGGCCTGGCCCGAGGCCGACGTCTC
>NZ_JBFANF010000112.1:0-22414 GCF_040674675.1 Dactylosporangium sp. NPDC049742
AGCCGCGGACGGGCTGCAGGCGGCGCTGCTGGCCCGCGCCGGGCTGACCGGCGCCGCCGACCCGTTCGGCGCGCCCGCAGGTCTCGCCGCCGCGCTCGCGCCCACCTACGACCCGGACGCCGCGCTGGAGCGCCTCGGCGCCGGCTGGGAGGTCGAGGAGAACGCCTTCAAGCCGTACAGCTGCGGCATCGTCTCCCATCCGGTGATCGACGCGGCGATCGCGGCGCGGGACGCCGGGCTGCCGGCCGCGGACATCGAACGGGTCGTGGCGACGGTCCGGCCGGTCGTGCTGGAGGTGATGGGCGTGCGCGAGCCCATGGACGGGCTGCAGAGCAAGTTCTCGGTGTACCACTGCTTCGCCGTCGGGATGCTCGACGGCGGGGCCGGCCCGGCGCAGTACACCGACGCGCGGGCGAGCGACCCGCAGGTGGTCGGGCTGCGCCGCAAGGTCGAGGCGGTCACCGACCCGGCGATGCCGAAGGACGCGTGCCGGGTCCAGGTGTGGCTGCCCGGCGGCGTCACCCACACGTTCACCATCCAGCACGCCACCGGCAGCGTCGCCGCACCGATGACCGACGCCCAGCTGGAGGCCAAGTTCCGGCTGCTGACCGTCCCGGTGCTCGGCGGCGACGGCGCCGCGCGCCGCTGGCGGGCCGCGATGAACGTCGACGCCCCCGGCGGCGACCTGCGCGAGCTGGTCCGGGCATGACGCCGCAGATCCTCGGCACCCTCGCGCAGAAGGTGCAGCCGGCGCACACCGCCCTCGTCCTCGTCGACATGTGCAACGACTTCCTCGACCCGCGCGGCAAGACCGCCACCCGCGGCGGCCGGTCCCTCGATCACGGCCGGCGGGTGATCCCGGCGATGCGCCGGCTGCTGACCGCGGCGCGGACGGCCGGGCTGCTCGTGGTGCACGCGCAGCACACCACGCTGCCCGAGCACGCCAGCGACTCCGGACCGTGGCTCGACGCGCGGTCCCGGGCCACGTTCTCCGTCACCGACCTGTGCGTGCAGGGCAGCTGGGGGCAGCGCATCATCGACGAGCTCACCCCCGAGGGCGACGACGTGGTCGTGCAGAAGTACCGCTACAGCGCCTTCGCCGGCACCAACCTGGACCTGCTGCTGCGCTCCGCCGGGACGCGCACCGTGATCTGCGCCGGCGTCTCCACCAACGTGTGCGTCGAGGCGACCGCCCGCGAGGCGTTCAGCGCCGACTACTACGTCGTGCTGCCCGAGGACGCCTGCGGCTCGTGGTCGGTGCCGCTGCACGAGGCCACGCTGGAAACGGCCCGGCACCGCTACGCCACCGTCTGCACCACCGACGAACTCACCGCGCAATGGAAGGACGCCTGATGGACCTGCAGCTCGCCGGCCGGCTCGTCGCCGTCACCGGCGCGGGGGCTGGCATCGGCCGGGCCGCCGCCCTGCAACTGGCCGCCGAGGGCGCCCGGCTCGTCCTGGCCTCCCGCGACCCCGGCCGCCTCGAGGCGCTGGCCGCGCAGGCCCGCGAGGCCGGCGCGCCCGAGGTCACCGTCGTCGCCGCCGACCTGACCACGACCGGCGGCGTGGCCGCGCTGTCGGCCGCCGCGGCCCGCCGCGCGCCGCTGTGGGGCCTGCTCGCCTGCGTCGGATCGACCCCGATCGGCACGTTCGACGAGATCGACGACACCGCCTGGCAGACGGCGTTCACCACGAAGTTCCTGGGGTCGGTACGGGTGATGCGCGCGGCGGCGGCACTGATGCGCGACGGCGACGGCGGGCGCATCGTGCTCGTCGCCGGCAACGCGGCCCGCGACGCGCCGCCCGGCATGGTCACCTCGACCGCCGTCAACGCCGCCCTCGACGGCCTCGTCGCCAGCGCCGGCCGCTTCTTCGCGCCGCACGGCATCGGCGTCGCCGGGCTGCACCCCGGCCCGACCCGCACCGGCCGGTACACGGCGCTGCTGGCCCACCGCGCGGCGACCGCCGGCGTCGACGAGGCCACCGCCGCGGCGACCCTCGACGCGCAGATCCCCGCCGGGCACCCGGCCGAGCCCGCCGACGTCGCCGCGGCCGCCGCCTACCTGCTGTCGCCGCGGGCGGCGCACATCGTGGCCACCAGCATCACCGTCGACGGCGGCCAGACCCGATAGGAGCACAGTCGCGATGACGTGGATACCGCACCAGCTGCCGGCCCAGCTGCCCCGGCTCACCGGCCCCGACGACGCCGACCTGGTGGTCATGCCGATCCTCAACGTGGAGTCGTGGCCCTTCGACCGGCCGATGCCGCGCAAGCTGCTCACCGCCCCGCACGGCCGCGACAACGTGCCCGACGTGCCCAACTACAGCTGGGTGGACTACGGCCTGCGCGCCGGCATCGAGCGGCTCGTGGACGGCTTCGCCGGCCGCGGCCTGCCGGTCGGGCTGAGCGTCAACGCGGCCGTCCACACCGACTACCCGGCCGTGTTCGAGCTGCTGCTGGACACCGGCTGGGAGTTCGTCGCCCACGGCGTGCGCCAGGAGGCGGTGACCGGCGCCCCCGACGAACGTGCCGCGATCCAGGAGTCGCTGGACCTGCTCACCGCGAGCACCGGCCGCCGCCCGCGCGGCTGGATGGGCCCCGGCCTGGCCGAGACCGTCCACACCCCGCAGGTGCTGGCCGAGCTCGGCGTGGACTACGTGCTCGACTGGGCGGTCGCGGACCATCCACTGTGGATGAGCACGACGCCGCCGCTGCTGGCCCTGCCGTACAACCTGGAGCTCAACGACAGCGTGGTCGTCGCGGTCGAGCACCAGCCGATGCCGGAGTACGTGCGACGGGTCCGGGACACCGTCGCGGTCCTCAAGGCAGAGGCCCGGGCCGAGGGCGGCGCCCGGGTCCTGGCGCTGCCGATGCACCCGCACCTGCTGGGCGTGCCGCACCGCGTCGGCGGGTTCTTCGAGGTCGTCGAGGAGCTCGCCGCCGACCCGGCGGTGACCTTCGCCGACCCGGGCACCGTGGCCGACTGGTTCACCGCCCAGGTGCCGGCGGCGTCGCCGTCGCAGCCCGGGCGCCGGCCGGTGACCGCATGACCGGTGCCGCCATCGCCGACCGGATCGCCCGAGCCACGGGCGTGCTGTTCGTGCCCGGCGGCCGCCCTGAGCGCTTCGACCGCGCGGCCGGCACCGGCGCCCCCGTCGTCATCGACCTCGAGGACGCGGTCGCCCCTCAGGACAAGGCCACGGCCCGGTCGGCGGCGCTCGCCTGGCTGGCCGCCGGCAACCCGGCCGCGGTGCGGATCAACGCCATCGGCACCGAATGGCACGCCGACGACGTCGCCGCACTGTCCACCGTGGACGCCGCCGTCATGCTGCCGAAGGCCGAGGACCCGCCGGCGATCGAGGATCTCACCGGCCGGATGGGCAGTACACCTGCCGTGATCGCGCTCGTGGAGACGGCGGCCGGGGTGCTCGACGCGGCCCGCATCGCCCGCGTCCCCGGCGTCGCCCGGCTGGCGTTCGGCCACCTCGACCTCGCCGCCCAGCTCGGCGTCGATCCCGCCGACCGCTCGGCGCTGGCCACCTGCCGGCACACGCTGGTCCTGGCGAGCGCGGCGGCGGGCCTGCCGGGCCCGATCGACGGCGTCACCACCGACCTGTCCGACGACGCGCTGCTCGCCGACGACGTCACCTACGCCCGCGGCCTCGGCTTCACCGGCAAACTGTGCATCCACCCGCGGCAGGTCCCCCTGGTCGGCGCCGCGTTCCGCCCGTCGGCGGACGAGACGGCCTGGGCGACCCGGATCGTCGCGGCGGCGGCCGCCGGCGGGGCGGTCGTGACCGTCGACGGCCGCATGGTAGACCGGCCGGTCGTGGAACGGGCCCGCCGCCTGCTGGAGCGAGGAGAAGCCGGTGACTGAGGTACTGGTGCAGGCCGGCCCGGTGCGGGCGCTGGCCGCGCTGTTCGACACCGGGCTGCCCGCGCCCGGACCCGGGGACCCGTTGCCGCCGCTGTGGCACTGGGCCGCGCTGCCGACGTGGCCGCCGGCCGGGGAGACCGGACCCGACGGCCACCCGCGCCACGTGACGCCGCCGCATCCGCCCGGGTTCCCGCGCCGCATGTTCGCCGGCGGCACCGTGCGCCTGCTCGCCGACCTCACCGTCGGCTCGACGGTCGACCGCACCGTCGAGGTGCTGTCCACCACCCCGAAGTCCGGCCGACAGGGCGACTTCGTCCTGTCCACGGTGCAGACCCGCCTCACCCGCGCGGACGGGGTGCTGGCCGTGGTCGAGACCCAGGACATCGTGTACCGCCCGGCCTCACCCCCGACCTCAGCGGCACCCGTACTGCCGGAGGCGTCCTCGGTCGACGCGCTGCTGTCACCGGCCGACCGACCGGGGGAGTGGGTGCTGCGCACGGACCCGGTCCGGCTCATGCGGTTCAGCGCCGCGACCGCCAACGGCCACCGCATCCACTACGACCTGGCCTACGCCATGGGCGTGGAAGGCTACCCGGGCCTCGTCGTGCACGGACCGCTGATGACCCTGGCTCTGCTGGAAACCGTCCGCCTGCGCGACGCCGCCCTGGTGACCGAGGTGACCCACCGCAACATGCGGCCCCTGTTCTGCGGCCAGGAGGCCCGCATCACCGGCACCGACGAACTGTCACTGTCCACGGTGGACGGCGTCCACGTGACCGCCCGCGTCGCCGGCGGATCCCCGAGCGTCAGCGCGTAAGTTTCGTCGCGGGGACACGCCTGGACTGCGGAGCGTGCGTCAGGGGTGACGGTGACGGTAGCGAGCCTGGTACGGTCCTCGACGAGCCCGACACAGTATGGAGCATCATCGATGCAACTGTGGTGGGTGGTGCTGCCGTCGCGATCCAGGGATGTGGATGCAGATGGGCTTCGACGCGGGGCGTGTGGTCGGGACGAAGCTGCCGCACCTGCTGGTCTGCGTCCTGCTGCTGGGCATCGCCGACTCCATGATCGGGCCGTATCTGGTGTTGTTCGGTGCGGACCGGGCGCGCCTGTCTCCGCTGCAGGTCGGTGTGTTCCTCTCCGTCATCGCCGTCGGCGGACTGTTCGTGACGTCCTGGCTCGGTCGCCGGTTCGACCGCGGTGCCGGCCGGTGGCCGGCGTTGGTCGCCGTGCTGGCGCCGGCCGTCGGGTACCTCGCGCTGAGCGCGACCACCAGCTACGCCCTGCTGCTGGTCATCGGGGCGGGCCTGCTCGGCGCCGGCCTGGC
Source organism: Dactylosporangium sp. NPDC049742 (assembly GCF_040674675.1). NCBI lineage: Bacteria > Bacillati > Actinomycetota > Actinomycetes > Micromonosporales > Micromonosporaceae > Dactylosporangium > Dactylosporangium sp. NPDC049742. The sequence goes on from NZ_JBFANF010000112.1 coordinate 5,206, forward strand.
GGGCTTCTCGCAGGTGTTCGCGCTGGCGCGTACCCACCTGGACCGGACGTCCGGTGACGCGTCGGGGCGCGGAACGCTGGCGCTGCGGTCGGTGTTCTCGTTGGCCTGGGCCATCGGCCCGATCCTCGGGTCGGCGGCGCTGGCGTGGCGGGGATACAGCGGCCTGCTGCTGCTGACATCCCTGGCGTTCGCGCTGATCGCGGCGCCGCTGCTGCTGCTGGGCCGGGCGCCGGTCACACCCCGGACCGCGCCGCAGTCGCGGGCGCCGTCCCGGTTGCGGCGGCCGGTGCTGCTGGTGGCAGCCAGTTTCATGCTGTTCAACACCGCGATGTGCGCCGGCTCGGTCGCGCTGCCGCTGTACGTCACGCGCACCCTGGGCCGGACCGACCAGGACGTGGGGTTGCTGGCCAGCACGTGCGCGCTGGCGGAGATACCGGCGGCGCTGAGCCTGATCCTGCTGCCGGCCCGGGTGCGCCGGCAGCGGGTGATCCTGCTGGGCATGCTGCTGTTCGTCGTGTACTTCGTGCTCGTCCCGGCCGGTTCCAGCCTGCCGCTGCTGATCGTCGCCCAGGTGGTCCGCGGGTTGGCCATCGCCGCGGTCAACGCGCTGGGTATCACGTACATGCAGGACCTGATGCCCGAGGCCACCGGCCGCGCGACCGCGCTGTTCGGCAACGCGTTCATCACCGCTTCGCTGGTCTCCGGCCTCGTCGCAGGTGCGGCCGCGCAGGCTCTCGGCTACCGGGCGGCGCTGCTGCTGTGCGGGCTGATCAGCGCCGCGGGCTGCCTGCTGCTCATCAGCGCCCGGCAGGCGCCACATGACGAACGCCTGGTCGTCCCGCATCACGTAGGGAGCGCCCCGGGGCTCAGGGTCAAGCCAGACCGGGATCGATGAGCGCTCGGAGGGCCGCGCAGTGTGCCGTGTAGGCCTTGCGGCCCGTGCGGGTCATCGAGAACGTCGTGCTCGCGCCGCGGCCGTGGCCGTCCTTGGCGGATTTGACGTACTCGGCGGCCTCCAGTGCCGACATCTGCTTGGACAGGTCGGAGTCGGTCAGTTGCAGTTGCTCCTTGAGGAACCGGAACGACACCGATGGCGCGTTGGCCAGGATCGCCATCGCCGCGAGCCGCTTGGGGACGTGGATGACCGGGTCGAGGTCGCCGATCACGCCAGCCGGTCCCGGACTCTGCCCGCGGCGACGGCGTACTTGCGCTCGTAGACGACGAGGCCGGCGGTGACGAGGACGAAGGCGACCGCCGCGGCCGCCGGCACGCCGACGAACCACCAGGCCGGTGCGACCAGTGCCGCGATGACCACGAGGCCGGCGAAGTAGCCGCGCCACACCGCGGCGATCTCCACGGGTGGCTTGCCGTGACCGGGCATCGGGAGGGCCCCGTGCCGCCGGCGCATCCAGACCAGGAACAGCACCTCGGCCGAGAGCAGGATCGCGAGCGAGGCGGCGAACAGTGCGCCGTTCTCTCGCCACCAGGTGAAGCATCCGATGAACGCGGCGGTCCACGCGCCGATGACCGGGGCATACCACCACGGGGTCGGCGGGTACTGGACGTAGGGCGCCGCCGCGGCGCGCTCCGCGAGGAACAACTGATCGCGTGCCTCAATACTTTCCATACTGGAAACTGTAGCGAGTACTTTCCAGTATGGAAAGTTTGAAGCCCGCTCATCGAGTCGCCACGGTCGGGTTGCACCACTGAAGGTGACCTGTGTGTCACGCTGATGGATGGACGTGGCTGGAGAGGGGGATGCCGGTGTTGCCGGAGTGGGTGCCTGACGGTGTCGACATCACCACGCCGAACGCGGCGCGGGTCTACGACCATGCGCTCGGCGGGTTCCACAACTTCGAGGTCGACCGGCGGTTCGCCGAGGACGCGGAGCGCGCCTGGCCGGGCGTCATCCAGCTGGCGCACGACAACCGCGCGTTCCTGGGCCGGGTGGTGCGGTGGCTGGCCGGGAACGGGATCCGGCAGTTCCTGGACATCGGCTCGGGCATCCCGACGCTGGGCAACGTCCACGAGGTGGCGCAGTACGCGGCCGCGGACGCGAGGGTCGTGTACGTCGACATCGACCCGGTCGCGGTCGCGCACAGCCAGCGGATCCTGGCCGGCAACCGGCACGCCACCGCCGTCCAGGGCGATCTGCGGCGGCCGCAGGACATCCTCGGCCACCCCGCGGTGACCGACCTGCTCGACTTCTCCAGACCGATCGGCGTGCTGATGGTCGCGGTGCTGCACTTCATCGGCGATCCGGACGACCCCGCGCGGATCCTGCGGGAGTTCGCCGATGCCACCGTGGCGGGCAGCTACGTCGCCGTCTCGCATTCGGTGCCGGCCGAGGACGCCGCCGGGCAGGAGAACGTGCGACGGCTCTACCAGCGCACGCCGACGTCACTGCACGTGCGCACCCCCGCAGAGGTGGCCGGCCTGCTCGCCGGGTGGCAGGTGGAGGACCCCGGCCTGGTCCCGATCAGCGACTGGCGCCCGGACCCGGAGGACGCGGACGATCCCGCGCAACGGTCGGCGTTCGGCGGGGTGGCCCGGAAGCTCGGCACCAACTGAGGTCCATAGGTCGTTCACCCGTTCGGGTGGACGGGGTGGTCCGCGACCCCGGCCGCGGTTCACACTGTGCATCCGGGGGACTCCCGTCCGCCACGAAATGGCAAGGGCAGGTGCATGCGGCAGCCGAGGGCGGTACCCGCGAAGACCAGGCCCTGCACGAGGTGCGATGCCGACAACCCTCGCCCGACGTCAGGCGGGAGAAGTCGCGAGCTGTGACCGGCAGTCAGCCAGGCCCTCGGGCCGACCCGCTGCGGGAGCCCGCCGGCGCGGTCACGGAGTTCGCGGCGATCTGGGAGCGGAGCCTGCCCAGGACGAACTTCGTGCCGGGTGGGCGGGCCCGTCGCCTCCAGGTGCTCCAAGCCTTGACCCGGCAGCTGCTCACCGCGCTGACCGGTCCTGCGGCCGACCCGCAGGCCGGGTTCGGGGTCGGTCGCGACCTCGTCCACAGCGGCATGTCCGACCCGCAGATCATGGCGGCGAGTGTGCACGTCCTGCGGCTGCGGCTCCTGACCGACCTCCGGATCACCGGACCGGACGCCGCGGACCGGCTCACCGCGCTGATCGACCAGGTGACGCTCGGATTCACCACCACGCTGCAGGACGTGGTCCGCCGCGCGGCGGAGGACGTCGGCCGCGACGAACGCGTGGCGTGGCGCACCCACCAGCAACACCTGCAGCAGCAGGTCCGGCACGCGTTGCTGCACGACCCGCTGACCGGCCTGCCGAACCGGGCGGCGTTCACCGCCTACCTCGAGGTCGTCATCGCCGGGAAGCCGACCGCGCGCATCGGTGTGTGCCTGCTCAACATCCAGCGGTTCGGCGCCATCAACGACACGTTCGGCACCACCACGGCGGACCAGCTGCTGCGGCTCACCGCGCACCGGCTGCACGGCCTGGCCATCGGGCGCGACTACTACCTGGCCCACCTCGGCGCCGACACCTTCGCCCTGGCCGTCGAGGACACCACCGGACCGGACGACGCCATCAAGGCCGCGGACGCCGCGCTGCCGCTGCTGCGGCACCCGTGCCGGATCGACGGGCACGAGCTGTCCGTCACCGCCCTGGCCGGCATCGTGGAGCGCCCCGCCGCCCAGAGCAGCCCCGGCGACCTGCTCCGCGCCGCGGCGATGGCGTTGAGCTGGGCGAGGCACGACAACCCGGCGACGTCGTGGACACTGTTCGCGCCGGCACGGGAGGCGCTCGACGTCCGGCGCCACCAGCTCACCCACGCACTGCCCGGCGCCGTGGGACGGGGCGAGCTCACCCTCACCTACCAGCCGATCATCCGGCTGCGCGACAACACCATCGTCGGCATGCACGCCTTACCACGCTGGACCCATCCCGAGTTCGGTCCGGTGCCCGCCGGCGAGTTCCTCGACCTCGCCGAACGCGTCGGCGTCCTCGTCCCGCTCGCCGCCCGGCTGCTGCGCGACGCCTGTGCCCGGGCCGCGAACTGGCAGCGCACCCCGGAGCCGCCGATGCTCAGCATCGACTGCACCATCACCCAGCTCCGTGACCCCACCATCCTCACCGCCGTCACCACGGCCCTGGACGCCAGCGGCCTGCCACCCGGCCGGCTCCAGCTCGCCATCGCCCAGGAGGCGCTGCACGACCTCAACGACGACATCGCCTTCACGCTCGACGGACTGGCCCGCACCGGCATCCACATCGCCGTCAACAACACCGGCGGCCCCGCCCACCTCGCCGAGTCCCCGGTCAGCACCGTCATCCTCGACCCGCGCCTCCTCGACGGCATCGACGCCTACCTGCCGACCTACCTGTCGAGCACGACGACGCTCGCCTGGCTCATCGCGATGTTCCACGACCTCGACCGCAGGGTCACCGCCATCGACGTCGACCACCGCGACCAACTCGAGGCCCTCAACGACGTCGGTTGCGACACCGCCCGCGGCAACTACCTCGCGCACCCCATGACCGGTACCGCGGCAGACCAGCTCTTCAAACCCGCGACCCACTGAGGCGGATCGCGGCTACCGGGCGGGGCGGGCGGAGGTCCACAGGTCGTCCCCGTCGTCGTCGCGCCACGGGTCGGATCGTGGCGGGGAGGCCGCCGGTTGCTCCGGTTCGGGTGCCGTCTGCCGCTCCACCGAGATGAGCACGGCGAGCGCGGTGGTGATCGGCACGGCGGCGACGATGCCGATCGTGGCCACGACGCTGCGGACGACCTCCTGGGCGAGGAACTCGCTGGTGATCGTCTCGGCGAAGGGTTGGTTGCCGGCCGCGATGAGCAGCAGCACCGGCAGTGACGCGCCGGCGTAGGCGAGGACGAGCGTGTTGACCACGGCGGCGATGTGTGCCCGGCCGACGCGGGTCGCGGCGCGGTACACCTGCCGCCGGGTCATGCCGGGGTTGGCGGCGGCCAGTTCGCTCACCGCCGCGGCCTGCGTGACGGTGACGTCGTCCAGCACGCCGAGCGAGCCGATGACGATGCCCGCGAGCAGCAGCCCGTGCAGGTCGACGGCCTGGAAGAACATGGCGAGGGTGGTCGCGTTCTCGCCGCCGTTGCCGGTGAGGTGGGCCAGGTCGACCGACCACACGCCCAGCACGCCGGTGAGGACGAGGCTGGCGAGCGTGCCCAGGACCGCCACGGAGGTGCGCACCGAGATGCCGTGGGTGAGGTACAGCACGGCCAGCATGATGGCCGCCGACCCGGCGACCGCGACGGCGAGGGGCGGCTGACCGGCGGCGATGGCGGGCACGACGAACAGCAGCAGCACGGCGAAGCTGACCCCGAGCCCGGCCAGCGCCGCGAGCCCGCGCCACCGGCCGAACACCACGATCACGAGGGCGCCGAGGAGGGCGAGCCAGATCAGGGGCTTGCCGCGCTGGTGGTCGATGATGGTGTACTGCTGGGCTTCCGGCCCTTCGGGCGTGTCGACGAGCAGCATGACGACCTCGTCGCCGACCGAGACGCGCGGTGCTTGCGGCCCGTCGGGCAGCGGGGTCCGGATGGTGCGGCGGGCGTCTGGTCCGTCCTCGACGCGGACCTCCACCGTGCCGCACCGGCTGGTGACGATGCCGGTCGGGGTTTGGACGATCTCGTCCGGGGCGCAGGCGCGCTGCTCGACCCGGGTGACGGTGCCGAGGTGGCGCCTGCCGGTGTCGCCGTCCACGCGGGCCGGCTCGGCGCGGGGCCAGAGCACGGCGATCGCCGCCAAGGTCGCGGCGATCACCGGCAGCATGACGGCGATGATGATGACGCGGATGCGCCGCGACGCCGCCGGTCCGGTGGCGTGGTCGTGCCCGGTTCCCATGCATGTTCTCCTGGAGCGGCTGCGTGATCTCGGTGCTGAGGCGTGTGGTGCCTCTTCGATCAGCGCAGCCACACCTGCAGCAGGGCACGGTCGACCGCCGAGCGCGGCCCGGTCGATCCCGGCGGCTGTGCGCCGACGGCCGGTGGCGTGAGTTCGTGGCATCGCGCGGTGCCGGCGTCGATGGCCGGCGGCGCCACCGTCCGAGCCGAGGAATGGTCGGCGATCGGGCGTCCGGAGGCCTGCGCGGCACCCGACGGGTTCGACGATGCGCAGTCATCGGCGGTGGCGACCAGTGCGGTCACCGCGGGCGCGTGCTCCGGCAGCAGCACGACGGGGTGGACCGTGTAGCCCACGACGCTCAAGGCGAGCAACAGCCACAACAGCGGCTGCCAGCTGCCCTGACGACGCATCGGATGCCTTCCTCGAGTACGGAGTGGCTGCCACCGTACCTGAAGGCCGCGGGCGCGGTGATCGTTTGCCCACCGCTCGACACCTGCGGATAGTTAGGTTAGCCTCACCAACTATGCCTCTGTTGGATCCCCGGCAGGTGCGTGCCACCTTCCTGGTGTCCGACACTGCCGGCGCGCATCACCCTGCCCTGATCGGCCCCGCCGGATGCCTCGGCTACGAGGAGCTCGCCGATCGGGTGGCCGCGCTCGCCGCCGCCCTGCCATCAGCACAGGCCGGCCGGCGGCTCGTGCACGTGCCGCTGGCCCCGCACCGCGACCTGGTGCTCGGATATCTGGCGGTGCTGTCGGCCGGGCACGTGGCCCTGATCACCCCGCCCGGGCACCGGTCGATCACCGCGGTCTACCAGCCCGACCTGTGGCTCCACCCGGACGGCACCTTCGAGGCCGCGACGCCGGACACCGATGCGCCGCGGCACCTCCTGCACCCGGACCTGGCGGTGCTGCTCAGCACGTCGGGCAGCACCGGCTCGCCCAAGCTGGTCCGGCTCAGCCACGGCAACGTGCTCAGCAACGCCGAGGCGATCGCGTCAGCGTTGTCGATCACGCCAGAAGACCGCGCGGTGACCTCGCTGCCGCTGCACTACTGCTTCGGGCTGTCGGTGCTGCACGCCCAACTCCGGGCCGGCGCCACCACGGTGCTGCGGCCCGGGTCGGTGACCGACCCCGGCTTCGCCGACGACCTGCGCCGCGACCGGGTCACCCTGGTCGCCGCCACCCCGCACGTGGTGGACCTGCTCGACGTCCAAGGTGTGCTGGACCGTCAGCCCTCGCTCCGGCTGCTCGCCCAGGCCGGCGGCGCGTTGCCGCCCGAGCGGGTGCGGGAGCTCGCCGCCCGGGGCCGCGCGGCCGGCTGGGGCATGGCGGTCATGTACGGCCAGACCGAGGCCACCGCACGCATGGCGGTGCTGCCACCGGAACTGTCGGAGCGATACCCCGACGCGGTGGGATGGCCGATCGCCGGATCGGCGTTCCGGCTCGACCCGGCCGGCGTCGACGAGCCGGTGGCCGCACCCGACGGCCCGGTCGGCGAGCTCGTGTTCACCGGCCCGGGCGTCATGCTCGGGTACGCTGAGCACCCCGCCGACCTGGCCCTGGGGCGGACACACACCGAGCTGCGGACCGGCGACCTGGCGCGGATCGACGCCGACGGACTGGTCCGGATCGTCGGCCGCCGGTCCGACTTCGTGAAGATCATGGGCATCCGCATCGACCTCGGCCAGGTCGAGCGCTCCCTGCGCGGGCACGGGCTGCGGTCCTGCGTCACCGGCCGCGACGACCAGCTGCAGGTCACCTACCGGCGCGGCGAGCAGTCTCCCGACCAGGTCCGCGACCGGGCAGCCCAGGTCTCCGGTCTCAGCCGGTCGGTGATCTCGGCCCGCGCCGTCGACGAGCTCCCGCTGCTGCCCAACGGCAAGCTCGACCGCCGGCGCAGCGCCGACCTGCACGTCACCGAGACCTCTGGCCAGCAGGCAGAAACGGCCGCCGCGGTGGTCGCGGTGCTGGAGCCACTGGTGGGAAGCGACGGCGTCGATCTCGACCGGTCGTTCGTCGAGCTCGGCGGCGACTCCTTCAGCCACGTCGTCGCGTCCGTCGGCCTGACGCGCCTGCTCGGCGACCTCCCGCCCGACTGGCACCACCGCCCGGTCCGCGACCTGGTCGCGCTCGCCGACCGGCGGCCACCGTCCCGCTGGTGGAGCCCGCTGGTGCAGCGGGTCGACACGACCGTCGTGCTGCGCGGCGTGGCCGTGGTGACGATCTGCGGCAGTCATGTCGGCCTGTTCCGGCTGGCCGGCGGGGCGCACATCCTGCTCGCGGTCGCCGGCTTCCTCTTCGCCCGCTACGTGCTCACCTCGCCGACGACCGCGGAGCGTGTGCGGCGAAGCGCCCGGATCGCGGTCGGGGTCGCCGTCCCGGCGGTGACCGTCGCCGCGGTGATGCTGTTCGGCTTCGGGACGGTCCACTGGTCGAACGTCGGGCTGGTGCACTGGCTCGTCCGGCCGCAGGCCTCCAACAACTTCTGGTTCGTCGAGGCCTACCTGGTGATCGTGGCCGTCACCGTCGCGGCGCTGGCCGTGCCGCGGCTGCGGGCCGCATACGCCGCCGACGCCTGGCGCACCACCATGGTCGCCTTCGGGGTGCTGCTGGTGCCCCGCTACGTGGTGATCGCGCTGTACGACGGCCCGCTGCGTGGCCTGCCGGGCACGGTCGCGTGGCTGTTCGTGGCGGGAGTCGCGATGGCGGTGGCCGACAGCCGGAAGCGCCGGCTGGTCACGACCGCGGTCGCGGTGGCCGCCGCCGTCGGCTTCTTCCCCGGACAACCCGCACGCAACCTGGCGATCATGCTCGGGCTCACGCTGCTGGCGCTCGTGCCCGCCCTCCCGGTGCCGCGGCTGCTCGTCCGCCCGCTCGGCGCACTGGCGGCCGCCTCGCTGCACATCTACCTCGTGCAGTTCCAGGTGTTCGCGTTCTTCGGCGCGCCGATCCTCAAGTTCACGGTCGCGATCGCCGCCGGCCTGGGGTTCTGCGCGGCCGGCAACCACGTCCTGCACCGGCGGCTGTCGCCGCTGCCGCCGGTCGAGGTCATCCGCCGTCGCATGGCGGCGAGGCAACTCGTGAGAGAGGACATGACATGCGTCGACGCACGTTCCTGACCGGCCTGGGGGCAGTCGGGGCGGTGAGCCTGGTGGGGTGCGGTTCGAAGTCCGAGGACGGTTACGTCGCCGACCCCGGTTCGTTGCAGGTGTACTCCGCCCAGCACGAGAACCTCACCAAGGCGTGGGCCGAGGCGTTCACCGCGGCGACCGGCATCAAGGTGCAGGTCCGCAAGGGCTCCGACGCCTCGATGGGGCACCAGATCGTGGCCGAGGGCTCCGCGTCGCCCGCCGACGTGTTCCTCACCGAGAACAGCCCGGCGATGACGCTGGTCGAGCGCAACAAGCTGCTCGCCCCGCTCAACGAGGAGACCCGGCGGCAGGTGCCGGCCAACCTGACGCCGTCGTCGCAGGTGTGGACCTCGATCGCCGCCCGGTCCACGGTGCTGGTCTACAACACCAGCAAGCTCGACAAGGCCGGCCTGCCGAAGTCGCTGATGGACCTCGCCGGGTCGCAGTGGAAGGACCGCTGGGCGTGCGCCCCCGGCGGCGCGGACTTCCAGGCCATCGTCGCGGGCATGCTCGCCGGCCAGGGCGAGCAGAAGACCACCGAATGGCTGGCCGGGCTGAAGTCCAACGCCCGGGCGCTGCAGAACAACATCGCCACGATGAAGTCGGTCAACGCCGGCGAGATCGAGTGCGGCGTGATCTACCACTACTACTGGTACCGGGACCAGGCCGGCACCAAGGAAGGCAGCGGCAACACGGCCCTGCACTACTTCCGCAACCAGGACCCCGGCGCGTTCGTGTCGCTGTCCGGCGGTGCCGTGCTCGCCGGGTCGAAGAAGGCGGCCGAAGCTCACAGGTTCCTGGCCTACATCACCAGCGAGGCCGGGCAGCGCGTGCTGGTCGACTCCAAGTCGATGGAGTACGCCGTGGGCAACGGCGTCGCGTCCGCGTCCGCGCTGCCGCCGCTGGACAGCCTGCAGGCGCCGCCGGTCGACCCCTTCACGCTCAACTCCGACAAGGTCAACAAGCTGATGACCGATGCCGGCATCCTCTGACCTTCGCGAGCCGACCGCCGCGGCGCACGACGTGCCGGTGCCGTCCCGGCCGGTCGTCCGCGCCCGGCGGTCCGCCCGGATGCCGTGGCTCGTCGTGGCGGCCGCGGTCCTGGTCGCGGCCGTGATGATCCTGCCGGTCCTGGTCGTGCTCGGTCAGGCGGCCACCAGCGGCGACGAGGTGTCGCGGCTGCTGCTGCGGCCGAGGACGGCCGAGCTGCTCGGCAACACGACGCTGCTGGTCCTGCTGACCGTCCCGATCACCGTCGTGCTCGGGTGCGGCGCGGCCTGGCTGGTGGAGCGGACCACCCTGCCGGGCGCCGGCGCGTGGCGCACGCTGCTCCTCGCGCCGCTCGCCATCCCCGCGTTCGTCAGCAGCTACGCCTGGACGTCGGTGTTGCCGTCGGTGCAGGGACTGGGCGGCGCGGTGTTCATCACCTCCCTGGCCTACTACCCGTTCGTCTTCCTGCCGGCCGCGGCCCTGCTGCGGGCCCTCGACCAGGGACACCTGGACGCCGCCCGGTCGCTCGGCGCATCCGGTCCGGCGGCGGTACTGCGGGTGGCGCTGCCGCAGCTGCGTCCGGCCATCACCGGCGGCGCGCTGCTGGTCGCCCTGCACCTGCTCGCCGAGTTCGGCGTCCTGCAGATGATGCGGTTCCCCACCTTCACCACGGCGATCCTGCAGCAGTTCGCGGTCGGGTTCAGCAACGCCGCCGGCAGCATCCTCGCCGCCGTGCTGATCGTGCTCTGCGTGGGGCTGCTGGCCCTCGAGGTGCCGCTGCGCGGCCGCGCACGGATCGCCCGGGTCGGCTCCGGCGCCCGGCAGCGCCCGGTCGCGTACCGCCTGGGCGCGTGGACCGTCCCCGCGTCCGCCGCCCTCGTCGGGCTGGTCGGCCTGGCGCTGGTCGTGCCGCTGGTGCTGGTGCTGCGCTGGCTGGTGCGGGCGATGACGTCCGGCGCGGTGGTCGCCGGTCCGCTGCTCGCGGCGACGGGCTCGACCGTCGGGCTCGCGGCGCTGGCCGGCCTGGCGGCGGCGGTCATGGCGCTCCCCGCCGCGTGGCTGCTGCACCGGTACCCGTCCCGGCTGGCGACCGCGCTGGAACGGGTGACGTACCTCGCGAGCGCACTCCCCGGAGTGGTCATCGGGTTGGCGCTGGTGACCCTCGCCGTGCAGTGGGCCCGTCCCGTCTACCAGACCACCGCGCTCGCCGTGCTGGCCTACACGGTGCTCTTCCTGCCCCGCGCCATGGTCGCCTGGCGATCCGGCCTGGCCGCGGCCCCGCCCGAGCTCCTCGAGGCGTCGCGGTCGCTCGGGGTCTCCGGTCTCGGGACCCTCATCCGGGTCGTCCTGCCGCTGGTGCTGCCGTCGGCGCTGACCGGATTCGTGCTGGTCTTCCTCGCGACGTCGACCGAGCTCACCGCGACCCTCCTCCTCGCCCCGACCGGCACCGAGACCCTCGCGACCGCGTTCTGGTCGGCGAGCGACGAGTTGGATTACGTGGCGAGCGCCCCGTACGCTGCGGCGATGATCGCCCTGTCCGCCCCGCTCACCATCCTGCTGCGCCGGCAGATCCTGGACCAGCGGTGAGCGGCGCGGGCATCTCCGTCACCGGGCTCACCGTCGGCTACGGCGGCCCGCCGGTGCTGGACCAGGTCGACCTGCGGGTGCGCGCGGGCGGCGTCACCGCCGTGCTCGGCCCCTCCGGCAGCGGCAAGACCACGCTGCTGCGGGCGATCGCCGGGTTCATCCGCCCCGATCGCGGGCGGATCGAGGTGCGCGGCGAGGTGCTCACCGACGGACCGGCACTGGTGGCTCCGGAGCGGCGCGGCATCGGCTACGTCCGGCAGGACGGCGCGCTCTTCCCGCACCTCGACGTCACCGGCAACATCACCTTCGGGCTGCCGCGGGCCGAGCGGCGCCGGGCCGCCCAGGTCGAGCCGCTGCTCGAGCTCGTCGGCCTGTCACCGGACCTGGCCCGCCGCCGCCCGGACGAGCTGTCCGGCGGGCAGCAGCAGCGCGTCGCGCTCGCCCGGGCCCTGGCCCGGGAACCCTCGGTGGTGCTGCTCGACGAGCCGTTCTCCTCGCTCGACACCGCGCTGCGCGCCGCGACCCGCGAGGCCACCCGCGCCGCGCTCGCCGAACGGGGCGCGACCACCGTCCTCGTGACCCACGACCAGGCTGAGGCCCTGTCCTTCGCCGACCAGGTGGCCGTCATGTTCGACGGCCGGTTCGCCCAGGTCGACAGCCCGGCCGGGGTGTACGCCGCACCGGCCACGCCCGAGGTCGGCCGGTTCCTCGGCGACGCGATGCTGCTGCGCGGACAGGCCGACGGCCGGACCGTCCACTGCTGTCTGGGGCAGCTCGACCTGGCCGAACCGGCCAACGGCGACGTCCAGGTGATGGTGCGACCCGAGCAGCTCGTCCTGCGCGAGCCGTCCGGCACCACGGCATCGGTCGTGTCGGTGACCTACCACGGCGCCGACGCGATGGTCCGCCTGGACCTGGCCGGCCAGACCGCTCACCTGGTCGCGCGCGTCCCAGGCGACCGGACACCTCGCCCGGGCGACGAGGTGGGCGTCGCGGTGCCAGCACCCGTCCGCGCCTTCCCCCAACGCTGACTCGTCGTCAAGATGGGTCAGTGCGCCTGAGCCATCCCGACGAACACGAGCAGCGGGCGATCTTCGAGGAGCTGCTGGCCTCGGTCTCCACCGGCGGTGGGATCTACTCCTGCAACGGGCTCGACATGGAGACCGAGGAAGCGCTGTGGGCCATCGCCCGCGCCTACCCGGCCGTCACCGACGACCTGGTCGCCGCTGCCCGGGCGGCGTTCGCCGGTCAGCTGGACGGCTCCCACGCGGCCGCCCGCCGGGCGGCGCTGGAGAGGAAGTTCGACGAGCTGAACCGGCGCCGTGCTGCGGAGGCCGGGGGGAGCCGGGAGGGTTTGCCTCCCGGCTCCCTTGAGTCAGGGCCGAACTAGGGCCGGTTCCCGGTGGGGATCGTGATGAGCGTGGTCGTGCCGGAAGCGCCCTTGTTGAGGAACAGCATCGCCAGCGCCCGGATGAACTGGTCGAACATGTAGAAGCTGGCGGGCGCGATCGGGATCAGCCCTTCCCGGAACGCGATGTAGGTGGGCCAGGCGGTCCGGACGAGGGTCGCCGCCGCGTAGTCGCGGGGCAGGCGCAGCCAGTCGCCGATCTCGTTGCTGAGCACGTACCGGACGAACTCGTTGAGGAAGCCGCGGGTGACGCCCAGGTCGATCTGCGCGGTCAGCCCGAGCAGGTCCTCGGCCAGTTCCTTGCCCTCCTGCGTCGGGGCGAGGATCGGGGTGAGCGCCGACGCCGACTGCGCGTATGCGGCGGCCCACGTCTGCGGGATGAACTCGTCGCGCACGCCGAGCAGGTGCATGGCGACCTGCCACTGGTGCAGGAAGGCGGTCTCCTCCGCGGCCGTCATCCGGACCTTCCACTCCTTCAGCTTCTTGTGCACGAAGGTGCCGAGGCTGTGGAAGGTGACCAGGATGTCGCCGTTGCTGATCGGGATGCCGCCCGGCTCGTTGGCGACCGCCCGCCACTGCGGCGACTGCGGCAGCAGATGCCGCACCGCGGCGTGCACCAGGCGCGTCTTGTTGGCGGTGACCACGAACTGGCCGTTGGGCTCGAACGCGGTCAGCTCGCTGAGGTCGTAGCCGAAGGTGAACGTCTTGGCCGCGCGGTCCTGCATGTTGGCGCCGCCCGCGGACCAGTACACCGACTTGGCCTCACGCGGGATCACCGTGCTCATGATGCCGCTGCCGAGGCCGTACAGCATGAACAGGTAGGTGTCCTTGCGCCGGTTGAAGTCGGCGGCGAGCCGCAGCTTGCTGCGGTCGGCCCAGGAGGGCAGCGTGTTGACCTGCTGCAGGTAGGTGCGGAGGTTGGCGGGCAGGCCGCTGGGCAGCGCGTCGCTGTTGTTCACCCAGGACCGCATCGCGGTGTTGACCGCTGGGATCTGGCCGTTGTCGAGCAGCCCGGCGACCAGCTGGTCCACTTCGTCGTCCCAGGCCCACCACGGGTCGGTGCCCGCGGCGGCGGGCGCCGCGGCGGCCGGGACGGCGCCCACCGCGCTCACCAGGCCGAGCGCGACGCCGAGGGAGAGGACGCTCCGTCGGTTGAGGTTGAGATTGCTCATTTACTTACCCCGCTTCTGTGAGGGCATTGGCGGTGCTCATCCAGGGGTTAAGCAGTGGTGATCATCGGCGACCTCACGGCAGTCGATGTGTGATTCTCCGTTAACATACGAAACAATCCGCCGGTCGGCAAGGGCGTCTGAGCGGTGAATCTCCGCCGCGCCGGGAGCGGCCGCCGCCGCGCGTACCGTGGCCGCCGCCCGCTCATGTGTCAGGATCGGCGGCATGCCATCGGACATCGCCGTGCCACCGCGGTGCGGACCCCTGACCGGCGCGTCCGGCGGACTCCCGCACGCGCCTGGCCGGTCGCCGCTGTGACCACCGAGTCGACCGCGGCCGTCCGGCCCCGCAACCGCAAGCAGCTCGTCGTCGAAGCGGCCGGCCGGATGTTCAGCGAACGGGGCTACCACGCGGCGTCCATGGAGGAGATCGCCGCCAGCATGGGCATCACCGCGGCGGCCCTCTACCGGCATTTCCCGAACAAGTACGCGCTGTTCGCCGAGTGCGCGAACGTCATGGCGGACCGGCTCGTCGCCGCGCTCGACGACGTGCCCGCCGACGCCTCCCTGGCCGATGTCCTCACCGCCGCCGCCCGGGTCACCATCGCCCATCGCGCGTCGGGCGGCGTGTACCGATGGGAGGCCCGGTACCTCGACCGCGGCGACCGGCAGGCGCTCAGGGCGAAGTTCGCGCACGTGGTCGCCCGGGTGGCGGACGCGGTACAGCGCGAGCATCCGCTGCCCGGCGAGCACCTGCGGGCCGTCGCGGCGCTCGGCGCGATCGGGTCGATCACGATGCACCACACCTCGATCGCGCAGCGCCGCCTCGAAGAGGTGCTGGTCGGGTCCGCCCTGCGGGTGGCCGCGACCGACCCGGCGGCGGCCACCGGCATCGCGCGCCTCGTCGACCTGCCCGCCCAGCCCGTGGCACGCACCCGGCGCTCGGAGATCCTCGCGGCGGCCATCCCGCTGTTCGAGCGGGACGGCTTCGCCAACGTCACGAACGGCAGGATCGCGGAGGCCGTCGGGCTGGTCCCGTCCGCGATCTACCGGTACTTCCCCGGCAAGGCCGACATCCTGGCGGCGGCCTGTCTGCAGGCGGCGGGGCTGCTGGCCCAGGCGGTGGAGCAGAACCTCCATGGGACGACGGACCCGCACGACGCGGTGGTCGCGCTGACCGCGACCTACGTGGCGTACAGCTTCGAGCACACGGCACTCACCAGCGTCGCCAACGCCGAGCTCGCCGGCCTGCCGACCGACCTGCAACGGCCGCTGGTCGTCGCGCAGCGGGAACACATCGCCGTGTGGGAGCAGCAGCTGCGGTCGGCGCGTCCGGAGCTCGACTCGCGCCAGGCCCGGGTGCTGATCCACGCCGGCTTCGGCGTGGTGGTCGAGGCCGGACGCAGGCTGCGCTGGCGGGACAGCCCGGAGCACCGGGACGCCGTCGCCGCGCTGCTCATGAGCGCGCTGGGCATCCGGTGAGCCGCCGGCCGGCCGGCCCGTCCGCGGCGGTGTCGGTGCCTGCTCTTGTACCGGCTCCGGCACCGCCGCGATCGGCGCGCTGCACGCCCGACGCTCAGCCCGTACGGAAGCGGCGGCGGGCGCCGACGAGCAGCAGGCCCGCACCGGCGGCCAGCAGCAACCCGCCGGACACCGCGAGCAGGCCGACGTTCGTCCCGGTCTTCGGCAGCGCCGGGACCGGTGAGACGCTCGCGGCCGGAGAGGTCACAGCCGGGGAGGTCGCGGCCGGCGTCGTCGCGGCCGCGGTGCCGACGGTGAGCTTCACCTTGGTGTCCTTGTTGGTGTACCGGTTGGTCGGCGTCAGGACGAGCTCGACCTCCGACCGCCTCGCCGGCACGGACAGGCGGATCGTGAACGTGTCCTGCGCGCCGGCCGCGAACGGGCCGGTGCGGTGGATCTCGCAGCCCTTCTCGGCGGGGATCCGGCCGCTGCCGGTGCAGGCGGGCGACACGGCGCGCACGCCGGCCGGGGTGTAGGCGACGAGGTAGTACTGGCCGAACGTGAAACTGCCGGCGTTCGTGACACGGACGGCGACGTCGACGTGCCCGTCGCTGACCGGTCCGGCCTGCGCGGACAGGCGCAGCGGCCCCTTGTCCGGCCACGCGACCACGAAGTCGTTGCGCCTCCCGAGCGTGCCGTCCGGCGCCATGCCCTGCAGGTAGCCCAGCGTCGACACCTGGAAGACAGGCTCGCCGGTCGTCGAACGGATCTTGATACCGACCGTCTTCGGGTTGCCCACGTTCGGGGCGACGGTGCCGGCCGAGCAGATCCAGGTGCCCGCCTTCGTGCCGGTGTCGCACTGGCCGGGCTCGACGGTGACCGAGCCCACCGGCAGCTCCAGGACGAACCGGCCCTCGAGCGCGGTCGCGCCGCTGTTGATGACGCCGATCTCGGCGACGGCCGACGGGGCGTACGGGTCGCCGGACAGGCCGACCTTGCCGGAGCCGGCGTCGATCGGCCCTTCCGCCGGAGCGGCCGCGGCGGGCGAGACGAACAGGGCGGTGGCGGCGAGCGCGACAGCGGCGGTGCCGATGCGAAGCAGCACGGTGATCTCCTCATGACGATGTGTGGATGTCGAACACATCGATCACGCCCGGACCGGATGGGCCGGTTGTCGAACCACCGTGTCGAGCAGCGGACACAACCAAAACGCCGGGTGGCTTCAACCGGGCCGGCAGGAGGCGCCGTGGCGTGCGCCGGTTTGGCACACTGCCGCCGTGATCAAGGACCTGGACGATCTGGACGGGGTCGACTGGGCAGCGCTCGGCCACGCCTGGGGCGCCGCCGACGACGTGCCGGACCTGCTCCGCCGGCTGGTCGGGCCGGAGCCGGAGGCGCGTGCGGACGCGCTGCGCGGGCTGCGCGGAGCGGTGCACCTGCACGGTGACGTGTTCGACAGCACCGTCGCCGCGATCCCGTTCCTGCTCGGCCTCGCGGTCGACTCCCGGGTGCCGGACCGGGCCGGCGTGCTGCGGCTGCTGGCCGGCATCGGCGGCGCGACCCGGCGCGAGGACCCGGGCCCGGACTTCGTCGCCGCCCGGGCGGCGGTCGCCGG
>NZ_JBFANF010000113.1:0-21191 GCF_040674675.1 Dactylosporangium sp. NPDC049742
CCGGTCCGCCCGGGCGTGACCGGCAGCGGACCCAGGCGGCGCCCGACGCCGCCTCCGCCCCGTCGAAGGCCCCCGCCGGTACGGCGACGTCCAAGCCCGCCACGCCCGCCCCGCCCGCCGCCTCGGCCAGCCCCACCAAACCGGCGGCCCCGGTGGCGAAGGAGCTCGCGTACCGGTTCGCCTGGCAGGAGAACTTCTACTACTGCGGCCCGGCGGCGACCCGGATCGCGCTGACCGCGCGGTCGATGTACCCGTCCCAGAACGAGGTCGCCCAGAGCCTGCACACGACCGTCAACGGCACCAACTCCGCCGACGACACCACCCGGTCGCTCAACGAGTACACGAAGAGCTCCTTCTACAAGTCGCACTTCATCACCGGTCAGTCGGCCACCCAGGCGGAGATCGACCAGCTGCAGGCCGACGTCGTCAACGCGATCACCAACGGCTACGCCGTGGTCGCCAACATTGCCGGCTCCACCGTCGACGACAAGGGCAACTCGCACTCGTACCCGGGCGGCCACTACCTCACGGTGGTGGGCTACGTCGACGGCGGCAAGACGGTGAAGATCGCCGACCCCGCGGACGCCCTGGGCGTCGGGTACTACACGCTGACGACGGCCAAGCTCGCGCACTGGACCGCCCTGCGCGGATACTCCGCCTGACGCGGCCGGCAGCGCTCGCGGTCAGCGGCCCAGTGCCCGCACCCGGCTGGGTGGCCGGAAGGCCTGGGCCGGCTGGCCGCGCAGCGCGCCAGCCATGGCCTGCGCTACGGCGGCGTTGACGGCGCCGGAGACGCCGCTGCCCACGTGGTCGTTCGGGTTGTCCACGTTCACCGCGATGCCGGCCGCCGCGATCTGCGGGGTGAAGCCGACGAACGTCTCGGTCGAGTTGTACTCGGAGCTGCCGGTCTTGCCCGCGACCGGGCGGCCGCCCAGGATGCCGGACACGTTCTCCGCCGTGCCGCCGTCGCACTTGCCGTACGCCGAGGACCGGCTGACCGGGCACCGGGCCGCGTCGGTCGCGGCGGCCGCCACGTCGGCGCTGACCGCCTGCCGGCACTTCGGGGCGGCGGCGTCGACCGCTTTGCCGTTGGAGTCGGTGATCGACAGCACCGGCAGCGGCTGGCAGTACAGGCCGCCGGCGGCGACCGCCGCGTAGGCGTTGGCGAGGTCGAGCGGCGTGGTCGAGGCGACGCCGAGGGTGAACGCTCCCCACTGGTCCGCCTTGGCCGCCATCGCCGCGTCCTCGGCGGAGCGGAACGTGATGCCGAGCCGCTGCGCCATCTCGACCACGCGGCGCGCGCCGATCTGCTGTTCGAGCCAGACGAAGTAGGTGTTGACCGAACGGCCGAAGCCGTTCCACATCGTCCGGTTCCCGTTCATCCAGCTCGGGGAGTCGTTCCCCGGGCACCACTTGCCCCCGCAGCTGCCCGGGCCGCTGGCCGGCCACACGGTCGCTATCCGGCTCGGTGAGTTGAAAGTGGTGCTCAACGGCATGCCCGCGTCGAGCGCGGCGAGCATGGTGAACATCTTGAACGTCGAACCCGCCTGATACCCGGCGACGCCACCGCCGCCCGCGACGAGCTGGTTGACGGTGTTCGGGTACAGCGGATGCTGGGGCGGGTTGGGTTCCAGGCTGTAGTGGCGGTTGACGGCCATCGCCAGGACCCGGCCGGTGCCGGGGGTGACGACGGCCATCGGCATCGACCGCGCGCTGCCGTAGCCGTAGACGCTCAGGGACTGGTTGAGCGTGGCCGCCTGGATGCCCGGGTCGAGCGAGGTGACCACTGTGTAGCCGCCGGTGCGCAGCGCCTCGTCGCGGTCGGCGCGGGTGGCGCCGAACTCGGGCTGGCTGCCCCACCACTGGCGGAAGTAGTCGCAGAAGAAGCCCCAGTCGTTGTGCTCCCGCGGGACGGACACGCAGTTGTTGGGCAGGTCGCGCTCGTTGATCTTCAGCTCCTGGCCCTTCGCCGCGGTGGCGTCCGCGGCGCTGATCATCTTCATCTTCGTCATCGAGTCGAGCGTGTAGGCGCGGCGCCGCAGGGCCGCGTCGCGGTCGCCGCTGATCGGGTTGTCGCCGTCCGGGGACTGCAGCAGCCCGGCGAGCAGCGCCGCCTCGGGCAGCGTCAGCTCCAGGGCCGACTTGCCGAAGTACGTCTGGCTGGCGGCGTAGATGCCGTAGGCGCCGGCACCGAAGTAGGCGATGTTCAGGTAGCCCTGGAGGATGTCCTGCTTGCTCAGGTGCTGTTCCAGCTTCGTCGCGTAGCGCATCTCGCGCACCTTGCGGGCGGGCGTGTCGGCGAGCGAGTCGACCCGCTGCTGCGGCGACAGGGTCGGGTCGTTCTTCAGCACGTTGCGCACGTACTGCATCGTCAGCGTCGAGGCGCCCTGCTGGGCGTTGCCCCGCCCGTTGGAGACCAGCGCGCGCAGGACGCCCCTGCCGTCGACACCCTGGTGCTGGTAGAAGCGGGTGTCCTCGGCCGCGACGACGGCCTGCTGGAGCACCGGTGCGATCTGGTCCAGCGGCACGTCCTTGCGGTTCTCGTCGTAGAACGTGGTGATGAGCGTCTTGCCGTCGTTGGCGTAGACGTAGGTGGCCTGCGGCGGCGGTGGCAGCGCCAGGTCCGCCGGGAGGTTCGTCCAGATGTCGCGGCCGGCGTTCACGGTGGAGCCGCCGACGAGCGCGAGCGGCAGTACACCGGCGGCCACGACCAGACCCGAGATGATGCCGCACAGCAGGAGCCGGGCGAGCCCCCGGAGCCAGCGTGCTGAACGGCTCGGCACCCCGGCTTCCGCACGGCTGCTGCTGGCGCTGTGCGCGGGTCGGCTTCGGGCGCGGACGTGGCGCATTGGCTTCTCCCCAGGGGACAACGGGTGGTTCGCTTGCCGCCGATCCGACGTGGACCGATGTGACCGGCGCGCCCGCTACCCGGGGGGTGCAGGGCCAAACGGCGGGGATGCCCGCCCGCCCCGATGGTCACCCCGGGGCGGGGTTCACCCCTCCGCGGGCCGGCGATCCCCCTGGTGAGGAGGGATCGGATGACGGCCGGGCAATCGGGCGCCCGGACCCGGCAGCCTCTGTTCGGCTGGATCGCGCGGCGCACTGTGGCCGTTCGAGCGGGGGCTCCGCCGGTACCGGCGGGAGCTCACCGGCGACGGCTCACCGGCGACCGCCGACAGAGCGGTCCGCGGCCCGACACCGCTGCCACGCGAGGCGACCGAAGGGAAACGACGCCATGTGCGGCTTCCTGATGTACGTGGGGGACTTCGCCATCTCCCCTGAGACCCTCGGACTGGTGGAACGGCAACTCGAGTTGCTCAACCACCGCGGCCCCGACGACATGGCCCTGGAACGGGCCGGACAAGGCGTGGCGGCCGGTTTCAAACGGCTCGCCATCATCGACGTGCAAGGCAGCCGGCAGCCGTTGCGGTACCCGCCGAGCGGGCCGGACGCGGGCCGGTGGACGCTGGTCTTCAACGGCGAGATCTACAACTTCGAGGCACTGCGCGAGGAACTGATCCGCGTGCACGGCGCGGAGTTCGCCACGGGCGGGGACAGCGAGGTGGTCGCCGCCGCCTACCACTACTGGGGCGAGGCCGCGCTCGGCCGGCTCCGCGGCATGTTCGCGTTCGCCCTCTGGGACGAGGCCACCGAGACGGTGCACGCGGCGCGGGACCAGTTCGGGATCAAGCCGCTGTACTACCTGCCGACCGTCGACGGGCTGTGGCTGTCGAGCGAGAAGGCGCCGCTGCTGGGGGTCGCCGGCGGGGAGCTCGACCAGACCGCGCTGTCGCTCTACCTGACGATGCAGTACGTGCCCGAGCCGTACACCTTGCACCGGCACATCGCGCGGCTGCCCAGCGGCGGGCTGCTCACCCGCGCGCTCGGCTACCCGCCGGTGGTCCGTCGTCTCAACCGGCCCAAGTTCCGGCCGGACCCGGCGGTCACCGAGGAGTCCATTGTGGACGAACTGCGTGACGCGCTGCGCGAGAGCGTGCGCTGCCACCTGCGGGCGGACGTCCCGGTCGGCGCGTTCCTGTCCAGCGGGATCGACTCGACCGCCATCGTCGCGCTCGCCGCCGAGGTCCATCCGCGCCTGCGCGCCTTCACCGCCGGCTTCGACACCGCCACCGCGTACTCCGAGCTCGACGTGGCCGAGCAGTCCGCCCGGCACCTCGGCGTCGAGCTGGTGCCCACCATCGTCAATCCCGAGCAGGTGATGGCGGCGCTGCCGCGCATCATCTGGCACCTGGGCGATCCGGTCGCCGACCCGTCGATCGTCCCGCTGTACTTCCTGGCGCAGACGGCGGCCGAACACGTCACCGTGGTGCTGTCCGGCGAGGGCGCGGACGAGCTCGCCGGCGGCTACACCATCTACGGGGAGCCGCGTTCCCTCGCGCCGGTGCGCCGCCTCGGCGCACCGATCCAGCGCGGCCTGCGCGCCCTGGCCCGGGCGGTCCCCGACGGCGTCAAGGGCAAGAGCTACCTGCTGCGCGCCACGACGCCGATCGAGACCCGGTACTTCGGCAACGCCCGCGTCCTCGGCGACGAGGAGAAGGCCCGGATCCTCCTGGGCGGCCCGGGGGTGGGCCACCAGCACGTGACCGCGGCGCTCTACGCCGAGGCCGCGGACCTCGACGACGTCACCACCATGCAGCACATCGACATCAACACGTGGCTGCCCGGCGACATCCTGACCAAGGCCGACCGGATGTCGATGGCACACTCGCTGGAGCTGCGCGTGCCCTTCCTGGACAAGGGCGTGTTCGAGGTCCTGTCCCGGCTGCCCGACCGGCTGAAGGTGCCACCCCGCGGCCGCACCACCAAGTACGCGCTGCGCCGGGCCCTCGCGGGCATCGTGCCGGACTTCATCACCGACCGCCCGAAGCTCGGCTTCCCGACCCCGGCCCGGCGCTGGCTGCGCACGGAGCTCGCCGAATGGGCCCACCACGTCCTGTCCACATCGGGCGCCGGCCACCTGATCGACCTCAAGTACGCCCACGACCTGCTCAACCAGCACGAACGCGGCGACGCCGACAACGCCCGCAAACTGTGGATCCTGCTGACGTTCTGCCTGTGGCACGGCATCTTCGTCGACGGCTCGGTCGTCCCCACCCTGCCCGAACGCCGCCCCCGCCCCGTCCGCGCCGGCTGACACCCACCACCGCGACACACACGCCCGGACCGTGCGCGCGCTGAACTGCGCGCACCGGCCGGCGTGTGCCCGGCCCGCGTAGGTGCTCAACCATGTGGGCGCTGGCCTACGTGCGTGCTGGACCGTGTGGGGGCGCTGGCCTGCGCGCGTGCCGGCTGGCGTGCTCGCCGGACCGTGCGCGCGCTGAACCGTGCCCGCGCTGAACCGTGCCCGCGCTGGACTGCGCGCACCGGACCGCGTGCGTGCTCAACCGTGTGCTCGCCGGACTGCGTGCGTGCTGGACCCGTGGGGCGCTGGACTGTGCGCGTGCCGACTGATGTGCTCGCCGGACCGGGCGCGCACCGGACCGTGTGGGCGCTGGATCCTGGGCGCGCCGACCGTGTGCGCGATTGGACCGTGGGCCTGGACTCTGTGCGCGATGGACCATATGCGCTGGACTGTGTGGACGCTGGACCGTGTGCGTTGTCCGCTCGTGTGCGACATCCGACCGCGTGCGCGCTGGACCGCATAACTCTGGGTCCGCATGCCGTCTGGTCGCGTGACTGCATGGCGCTGGGCTGCATGACGCCGGACCGCGTGCGTGCTGAACCAGGTGCGCGCCGGTCCGCGTGCGCGCCGGTCCGCGTGCGTGCTGGACCGGGTGCGCGCTGGACCGCAAAGCTCTGGGACCGTATGTCGTCTGGCCGTATGACGCCTGACTACATGGCGTTGGGCTACATGACGCTGGACCGTGCGTGCCGGACCGGGTGCGTGCTGTACCGCGTGCGCGCCCGCGTCGCGACCGGCGACCACAGGCCGGCGGGAATCGCTCCTCCCGGCGGCCTCCCGGCGGCCTCCCGGCGGGCGGCCTCAGCCCGCGTGCCAGACCGGCGGCATCACACGCGCATCGGGCCGCCTGCTGGTCCCGCGCGGCGAGCCACCAGCGGACCGCCCGCCGGGTCCGCCGCGCGCACCTCCCCGCAGCCGATCGAGTGTCGTCCGCGGGGAAGGGCAGGCCGCAGTGCCGATCACGACGGGTCCGGCTCGCGGATGGCGTCGAGGATCTGCTGGCCGAACTTGGCGAGCTTGTTCTCCCCGACACCGCTGATCGTCGACAGCTGCGCCAGCGTCGCCGGGGCCTCCGTGGCGATCTGCCGCAGCGTCGCGTCGTGGAAGATGACATACGCCGGGACGCTCTGCTCCTTCGCCGTCGCCGCACGCCACGCACGCAGCCGCTCGAACAGCGGCGCCGCCTGCGCCGGCAGCTCCGCCGCCGCGGCCGCGCCGCGCTGCTTGGCGACCTTCGCCGCCGACACGGGCCGCTCCGGCTCCCGGCGCAGCATCACCTGCCGCCGCCGGCCGAGCACCTCCGCGCTGTCGTCGGTGAGCACCAGCGTGCCGTAGTCACCCTCGACCGCGAGCAGGCCCTGCGCGAGCAGCTGCCGCACCACCGCCCGCCACTCGGCCTCGCGCAGGTCGGCGCCGACCCCGAACACGGTCAGCTCGTCGTGGTGCCACTGCACGACCTTGTCGGTCTTCTTGCCGAGCAGGATGTCGATGCACTGCCCGGCGCCGAACTTCTGGTTGCGCTCCTTCTGCAACCGGTACACCGTCGACAGCAGCTTCTGCGCCGGCACCGTGCCGTCCCATGACTCGGGCGGGCTCAGGCACGTGTCGCAGTTGCCGCAGGGCTTGCTCTGCTGCCCGAAATAGGCCAGCAGCTGCACCCGCCGGCACTCGACCGTCTCGCACAGCGCCAGCATCGCGTCGAGGTGCCGGCCCAGCCCCCGCCGGTGCGCCGCGTCGCCCTCCGAGCCTTCGATCATCTTGCGCTGCTGGACGACGTCCTGCAGGCCATAGGCCAGCCACGCGTTGGACGGCAGGCCGTCACGCCCGGCCCGGCCGGTCTCCTGGTAATAGCCCTCCACCGACTTCGGCAGGTCCAGGTGCGCGACGAACCGCACGTCGGGCTTGTCGATGCCCATCCCGAACGCGATCGTCGCGACCATGACCAGACCGTCCTCCCGCAGGAAGCGGGCCTGGTTGTCGGCGCGGGTCCGCGCGTCGAGCCCCGCGTGGTAGGGCAGCGCCGAGATGCCGTTGTCCTTCAGGAAGTCGGCGATCTTCTCCACGCTGGCGCGGGACAGGCAGTAGACGATGCCGGCGTCGTGGAGGTGCTCGGTGCGCAGCAGCTCCAGCAGCTGCCGCCGCGGCTCCTGCTTCGGCACGATCCGATACTGGATGTTGGGCCGGTCGAAGTTCGACACGAAGTGCCGCGCCTCGGTCAGCCCCAGCCGGGTGGCGATCTCCTTGTGGGTGGCCGTCGTCGCGGTCGCCGTCAGCGCGATCCGCGGCACGTCGGGCCACCGCTCGTGCAGCACCGACAGGTTGAGATAGTCGGGCCGGAAGTCGTGCCCCCACTGCGACACGCAGTGCGCCTCGTCGATCGCGAACAGCCCGATCCTCCCGCGCTCCAGCAGCCGCATCGTCTGCGGGGACGCGAGGGCCTCCGGCGCGAGATACAGCAGGTCGAGCTCGCCGCCGACGAACGCGGCCTCGACCGCCCGGCGGCTGTCGAAGTCGAGCGTCGAGTTGACGAACCCGGCCCGCACACCCAGCGCCGTCAGCGCGTCGACCTGGTCCTGCATCAGCGCGATCAGCGGCGAGATCACCACCCCCGTGCCCTCGCGGACCAGCGCCGGGATCTGATAGCACAGCGACTTGCCGCCGCCGGTCGGCATCAGCACGAGCGCGTCGCCGCCGCCGATGACGTGCTCGATGATCTCCTGCTGGCTGCCCCGGAACGTGTCATAACCGAACACCCGGCGCAGGACCTCGATCGCCGGCCCGGCCGTCTCAACCCCCACGGTGCTGTCCACGCGGCGATTCTACGAGCGGCGACCGACAAGAATCGCCGCCGTGACGGCCGGTGGACGATCTGACTACTGGCTGAACACGATCGGGCGCACCTCGATGGCGTTCCACTTCGCGTCGGGGATCATCGCGGCGAGCTCCACCGCCCGCTCCTTCGACTCGCACTCGACCAGGTAGAAGCCGGCGAGGAACTCCTTGGCCTCCACGTACGGCCCGTCGGTCACCGTCTCCGCGCCGGCCCTGATCCGGACCACCGCGCTGTCCTTCGGGTCGGCCAGGGCGTGCGTGCTCACCATCTCACCCGATTCGGTGATCGTGGTGATGAACCGCTCGTGCCCGGCCATCACCTCGTCGACGTCCGCCTGCGTCAGCGTCGCCCAGACGTCCGGGTTCATGTGGATCAGCAGCAGGTACTTCACGGGAACGCTCCTCTGTCGTCGGGTGCTCGCACCGACTGGTCGGAGCCGCCGCGCGGTGCTCTACACGTCTCTCAAGAATTCTTCATCGCGGCCGGCAGGGGCAGCGACTGGGTCAGCTTGGTCAGGGTCGTCGCCGCCTTCGCGAACTGGGTGCCGTTCGGGTGCACGGACAGCACCGCGACGATGTACCGGTCGCCGTCGCCGACCGTGCCCGTCGTGTGCAGCACCTCGCCGCTCATGTCCGGCGCGTTCGGCGGCGCGGCGACGCCGACGAACTGCCCCGGTGCGGGGGGCTGATACGCGGCCGGCGCGGCGCACGGCGTGGCCGGGTTGTCACCGAACCCGGACCATCCCTGCTTCGCCGACCACGGCTTGCGGAACGTGCTCGGGATGCCGAACGACTGGTCGTACTGGTCGGTGCCGCACTTCGTCGACGCGTGCAGGTTGCCCATGACGTAGTCGCGCACCGGCGCCGGAGCCTTGTCGAGGATGAACTGGTAGACGCGTACCAGGTCGCCGGCGCTCACGGCGGTGTACCCCCAGTAGCCCGGCTGGCTCGCCGGGGGCGGCGCGGTGTCCTGCAGCCCGAGCCGCTGCACCATCCGGGTCACGATCTCCCGCTGCCCGTTGGCCTTCCACAGCCCCGTCGCGGCGCTGTCGTCGCTGCTGCGCAGCATCACGTCGAGCTTCGGCTTGTCGGCCGCCGGCACGGTGTACGACGGACCCTTGTCCCAGAAATAGTCCAGCGCGATCAGCAGCTTCACCAGTGACGCCGACCTGAACCGCCAGCTCGCCTTCTGCTGTACAACGAACGCCCCCTGCTGACGGTCGAAGATCACGATCCCCGCCGTCACCCCGGCCGGCACCGGGACCGTGGCCGCGACCGACGGGGACGGGCTGGCCGCCGCGGAGGTCGCGGACAGTCCCGCCGTGCCCACGGCGCCGCTGCCCGACGGGGCGGGACGGGCGGCCTGCGCGGCGCCCGGTTCTTCGGACCCGCACCCGGCAAGGATGAGCAGTGCGATGCCCGCGACCACGGCGCTGAGCACGCACCGCGCCAGCGGGAGCGTCGACGCGGTGGTGGGCGGTGCCGCCGGCTGGGTGACCAGGGTCGAAAGCATGGTCCATCCTCACGCTCCGCCTGTCGGAGCACAAACCCCGGGCGGTATTTCACGTGAGGTGTCCGGGGCGGGAGCGTTCGCCGAGGTTGCGTCGGGTCCGGAGTGCGTCACCATGGCGGGGTGGGGGACCGGGGGCGTCCGCGGTGGGCCGCTCTCGCCCTGGCGGTCCCGGTGGTGCTGCTGCTCGCCGGGTTGTGGAAGGCGATCGCGCTGTTCGCCATCGTGTGCGCCGGCATGGTCACGCCGGTGCTGGCCGGACAGTGGCGGCGACGGCACCGGCAGCGGACGGCGCATGCGGGCGGGGCGCAGGTGTGGGCCGGACACCTGGCGCTGGACAGCGCCGTCGGGCTGTGGGAGGTCGGCGTCGGCGCGGCGTTCCTGTTCGGCGCGGGTGTGCCGGTGCGCCTCACCCCGCAGCCGCTCGGGCTCCTGGTCGAGGTGCGCCGGTCAAAGCTGCGCGAGGTCGCGGCCCGGCACCGGGCGTCGGGCTGCCGTCCGGGCCGGGCGCCGATCCTCGTCTCGTGGGCGGACATCGCGTCGGTACGGCAGGCCCGGCCGACCCGGATGACCGACTGGGGCAAGGTGGGTGTACTGCCGTTCGACGTCATCGAGGTGGTGCTGCACGACGGCGGGGTGCTGCCGTTCGCCACGCCGGACGCGGCCGGACTCGCCGACCTGATCGCGCTGCGGACCGCCGCCGGGCCGGGCTCGGGAGACGAACGACCGGGTGATCGACCGGAGACTCTGCGTGGCTGAGTTGCGCCGCTTTCTGGCGCTTCCGTACGGTGGTCTTCCATGGCAGAGCTGATCGAGGTCGGTGTCTGGTTCGAGGCCCGGCCGATCACCGTTGAGCAGGGCGTCGACCGCTTCGAGGCGCTGCGGCGCGGCGACACCGGATGGGCCGCGGCGGACCCGGGGATCGAGAAGTTTCACCGCGAGGTGCTGGCCGGCGTCGACGCCGAGTGGTGGGCCGGTCCGGTCGTCGCGGCCGACACGCACGTGCTGCTCAGCCTGCAACCGGAGACGCCGGAGGCCGCCCTCGACCTCGTGCACCGGGTGGCCGACGATTGCGAGCTGCTCTGCTTCCAGCGCCCCGGCCGGCACCAGCCCGCGGCGCTGTGGCAGCCGCGCAGGCTGCTGAGGGTGCCGGTGCCCCGGCTCTCGACCGAGGACGGCTCGCTCGCGCACCACCCGACCGGTGACGACATCCGCGACTTCCTCGGCCGGCTGGACGCGGACAACCGCTCCGCCGTGCTGTGGCGGGAGGACGGGTCGTCGATCCGCGTCACGTACGTGCCGGGCCAGCGCAGCTGGAAGCTGGAGACCGTCGTGGGCGAGGAGCGGGGCGAGACGGTGCAGGACGACCTCGCCGGCGTCGCCGAACGGTTCGAGGCCTTCGCTCAGTCGTGAGCCGTTGTGGTCGGATGCTCGCCGGCGTATGCTCGCAGACGAGTAAACGGCCGCGAGTGGCTGGGGGGTGTCATGGCGAAGCGGCGCAAGGTCGGCAACCTGCTCGGCCTCCAGCTGCTCGCCATGCTGGTCGAGCGCCCGATGCACCCCTATGAGATGGCCATCGAGCTGCGCGGCCGCGGCAAGGAGCACGACCTCAAGATCCAGTGGGGTTCGCTGTACACCGTCGTGCAAAACCTGGAGAAGCACGGATTCATCGAGGCGGCGGAGACGACCCGGGAAGGTCGCCGGCCCGAGCGCACGGTGTATCAGCTGACCCAGGCAGGCCACGACGAGGCCGCCGACTGGCTCCGCGAGATCGTCGGCGTCCCCGAGCGGGAGTATCCGAGGCTCAAGACCGCGCTGTCGGTCATCGGCGTGCTCCCGCCCGACGAGGTGATCGAGCTCGTCGAGCACCGCATCGGCGTCCTCGACCGGCAGCTCGCCGAGGAGCGGGCAGACCTGCTCAGACACCAGGACTCGGTGCCGAGGATCTTCCTCGTCGAGTTCGAGTACTCGTTGGCCCTGGAGCAGGCGGAGGCCGACTGGCTGCGCGGGTTGCTCGCGGAGCTGAAGGCCGGCACGCTGCCCGGCATGGCCGCCTGGCGCAACTACCACGACACGGGGGAGCTGGACCTGTCGGCGTTCACCGACCCCTGACACGCAAGAAGCCCCGGTCCGGTGCGGGAACACCGGCCCGGGGCCAGACCTCGACCGATCCCGCGGGAACGAGCCCGGCGAAGGTGTGTGCAACCGCCAGGATAGCGAACTCCCGCGGAACCGGTCCGGACCAACGGAACCGGAGATCACCATGTCCGCTGCCGTCACGGCACACGACCTCGTCAAGACGTACCCCAAGGGCGTCACGGCGCTCGACCGGCTGTCACTGACCGTCCGGCCGGGGGAGGTGCTCGGCCTGCTCGGCCCGAACGGGGCCGGCAAGTCGACCACCGTCAAGATCCTCACCACGCTCGCCCGGCCCGACTCGGGCACCGCCACCGTCTGCGGCCACGACGTGCTGCGCCACCCCGACCGGGTGCGCCGGGTCATCGGCGTCGTCGCGCAGCGCTCGGGCCTCGACCCGGCCGCCTCCGGCCGGGACAACCTGATGCTGCAGGGGCACCTGTTCGGCATGCGGGGCGCGGCGCTGCGCACGCGCGTCGACGAGCTCCTCGAGGCGTTCGGCGTCGCCGACGCCCAGCACCGGGCGGTCCGCGACTGGTCCGGCGGCATGCAGCGCCGCCTCGACGTCGCGCTCGGCCTCGTGCACCGCCCTGCCGTGCTCTTCCTCGACGAGCCGACCACCGGCCTGGACCCGGTCGGCCGCGCACAGCTGTGGACGGAGATCGCCCGCCTCGCCGGCGCCGAGCTCGCGATCCTGCTGACCACCCACTACCTCGACGAGGCGGACCGGCTCGCCGACCGCGTCGCGATCGTCGCCGGCGGCCGGATCGTCACCGAGGGCACCCCGGCGACGCTCAAGGCGGAGCTGCGCGGCGATGCCGTACACCTGGAGCTGCGAACACCGGAGTCCTCCCCGGACGCCGTGCGGGTGCTGCGGGCGGTGCCCGGCCTGCGCGACGTCGCCGCCGACCAGCGCAGGCTGTCGGCCCGCGCCGACGACGGTGCGGCCGCGGTGCCCGGCGTGCTCGCGGCCCTGGACGCCGCCGGCGTGCCGGTCGCGAGCGTGACCGTCGCCCGGCCGTCCCTCGACGACGTGTACCTGAAGCACGCCGGCCAGCGGATCGAGGTGGCGGCGTGAGCACGTTCTGGATGACCGCGCGGCGGTTGAAGGTGTTCGTGCGGCAGCCCGCGGTCCTGTTCATCATGCTCATCCAGCCCGCGATCTGGCTGTTCCTGTTCGGCAACCTGTTCCGCCGCGTCGTCGAGCTGCCCGGCTTCGGCACCGGCAGCTACCTCGACTACCTCGTCCCCGGCGTGGTCGTGATGAGCGCCGTGTCGTCCAACATGTGGTCCGGCATGGGCGTCCTCGAGGAGATCGACCGCGGCACCATGAACCGGTTCCTCATCACCCCAGTCAGCCGCGGCGCGATCCTCAACGCGGCCGTCGTCGAGCAGGCCATCAGCACCACCCTGCAGTCGCTCATCATCGTCCTGCTCGGCATGGCCGCCGGCGCCGCCTTCCCCGGCGTGCCGCTGATCGTCGCGGCGGTGCTGCTCGGCACCGTGTTCAGCGCGTTCTCCAACACGATCGGCATGCTGGTCAGGCAGCGCGAGACCATCATCGGCCTCAACACGTTACTGCTGCTGCCGCTGACGTTCCTGTCATCGGCCTTCATCGCGAAGGACCTGATGCCCGGCTGGATGCAGGCGGTCGCCGCCGGAAACCCGGTCAACTGGGCCCTCCAAGCCGGCCGCTCATCGCCCGACCTGACCGCCGGCGCCGCCCTGCTCACCCTCGCCGCAGCAATGGTCTGGCTGTCGACGAGGACCTTCCGCACGTACCAGAAAGCCGTCTGACCCAGGACCGGTCACCTGGACGCGGTGGTGCTCGGAGGCCACCACCGCGCCCAGGACCGGCGTCGACGAGGCCGGCGGGTCAGTCGATCGCCTCGGTCAGATCGGTGCGGGTTCCGCCCGCCGTCCGCGTCTCGTCGTTCGTTGTGCCGTCCGCGTCCCGTCCGCGTCGCCCGTGCTGTCCGTGGGCTGGGCGCTGGTCCACGGACCGTGAGCTGGGCGCTGGTCCACGCTGTCCGTGGACGCGGGCGGGCCGGGTGGTGCCGGGTCAGGGGGTGGTTCGGGTCCGGACGGTGAGCTGGGCGCGGTGGTGGGCCGGGGACGTCGCCTCGTCGACGATCGCCGTGGCCAGGTCCGCGTAGGTCGTCGTGCCGTCCACGAGACGGCCGTCCGCGGTGACCTCGTATGCGCCGGTGCCCGGGTCGTCGACCAGTTGCATCGTCGGCGTGAACACCACCCAGTCCAGGGAGCCCTCGCGCAGCGCGGACAGCTCGGCCACCCGGCTCAGCGAGAACGGGCGGTAGGCGTCGGGGAAGGACTCCGCCTCGTACAGCTTCACACCGTCCGGACCGTCGAGGGTCGCCGCCAGCCCCACGACCAGCAGCCGCTTCGTGCCGGCCCGGGTGAGGCCGTCCAGGAGGGAGCGGGTGCCGGCGCCGTACAGGTCCGTGGGGTCGATGTCGGCCGTGTAGATCGCGCTGACCGCGACGTCGTGCCCCGCGGCGACGGCCGCCACCGCGTCCGCGTCCGTGACGTCGCCGGCGACCGCGCCCGCGACGTCCGGGTGCCGCCCCGGATCCCGCACGACCGGCGTCACCCGCAGCCCTCGATCCCGCGCCGCCGCCGTGATCCGCCGGCCTGCCCGCCCACCTGCTCCGAACACCACCAATGAGGTCATGCCGGCGACCATAGGAGGCGAGACGTCGGTAACTGCAACGTAACCGAGGCGTGCGCTACGTTCGGCTGCGTGAGCGAGCCACTGCCGCGCGACATGTTCGACCCCGCGTGCCCGTCGAACGCCACGCCGTTCCAGATCGGCGACAAGTGGGCCGGGATGGTCCTCGTCTGCCTTGAGGACGGGCCGCGCCGCTTCTCCGAGCTGCGCGTGCCGATGCACCGCGTCTCCGCCAAGGTGCTCGCCGAGACCCTCCGCGCCCTCGAACGCGACGGCATGATCACCCGTACCGCGTACGACGAGGTGCCGCCGCGCGTCGAGTACGCGCTGACACCGCTCGGGCGGACGCTGTTCCCCGCGATGGCCGCCTGCCGGGCCTGGGCCGTCGAACACCTTCCGGCGGTGCTCGACGCCCGCGAGCAGTACGCCAGCAGGAGCGCGTGATGTTCCACCGGTACGTGGCGATCGGGGACAGCACCACCGAAGGCATGGACGACCCGGACGGCGCCGGCGGCTACCGCGGCTGGGCGGACCGCTTCGCCGCGCACGTCGCCCGCGCGCAACCCGGCCACCGGCTCGACTACGCGAACCTGGCCATCCGCGGCCGCACCACCGCCCGCATCCGCGCCGAGCAGCTCCAGCCGGCCCTCGACCTCGCGCCCGACCTCGCCACCGTCGTCGCCGGCATGAACGACATCCTGCGTGGCTCGTTCGACGTCGCCGCCGTCGCCGATGACCTCCTCACCATGCAGAAGGCCCTGGTCGGCCGCGGCGCCACGGTCATCACGTTCACGCTGCCCGACCCCGCCCCGGTCATGCCGATCGCGAAGCCGCTGCGCGGCCGGGTCCTCGCCCTCAACACCGCGATCCGCGACGCGTGCGCCGCCAGCGGGGCGATCCTGCTGGACCTCGGCGCGTACCCGGTCGCGTCCGACCCGCGCCTGTGGAGCGACGACCGCCTGCACGCCAACAGCGCCGGCCACGAACGCATCGCCGCCGCCCTCGCCCACGCCGCCGGCCTGCCCGGCACCGACGAGTCGTGGACCTCGCCGCTGCCGTCCCCTCCGCCGCGCCGCCGGCACGAGGTGCTCCGGGCGGAGCTCGCCTGGGGCCGCCGCCACCTGCTGCCCTGGCTCGGCCGCCACCTGCGCGGCAAGTCCTCCGGCGACGACCGCTTCCCGAAACGCCCCGACCCGTCCCCGGTCGAGCTCCCGGAAGCCTGACCCGCCGCAAGGCCGCTCCGCCGCGCCCTGGATCCGGCGCCGGCCGAGATCCCCGGCTCGACTCGTACCAGGGTGAGCTCCTGGCGCCTGATCCATCGCAGACGTGACCACATCCGAGCCGCCGCATCGTCGTCTCGCGGTCCGGGCCCGCACGGTGACTCCAGACGCCATGCCGAAGCAGTGCCGACACCAACTGGTCGGCCCACCTCCCACGTCGACCACGCCGCCACGAGCAGCCACCGCCGGCGCGGCTCACCCTCGGCTCGTCCTTGGGCAGACGCCCCGGTGCGCCCTGGCGCGTCGGCCACGGCCGACGCGGCTCGCTCGCCTCGGGTCCTTGGACGGACGGCGCGGCGTGGTTCAACCGCAGGAGTCGCGGCTGACCCTCGGGTCCTTGGGTCGACGGCGCGGCGTGGCTCATCCGCAAGGAGTCGCGGCTCACCCTCGGGTCCGCGGTCGGCGAGGTGGGTGACGGCGGCGACGTAGGGCGGATGGCGCGGCGTAGCCCAGTGAGTGGCCCAGGTAAGCAGCCACGGGCTCGTCCTCGGGCGGCTACGACCGGCTCGGCACCCCTCGGCACGTCCACGGGCGAACGGCCCGGCGCGGCTCACCCTCGGGCATCGGGCCCGGCTCGACCTCAGGCGTGCGGCCCGGCGCGGGCGGGAGTGCTGAGTGCAGCGCCGCCGGTCCGGGCACTCGCCGCGGGCGGAGTGCAGAGCGGGCAGCGCCGGCCGGCCCAAGCACTCGCCGCGCCGGGTGGGGTTGCTGCTGGGTCAGGGGACCAGGATCACCTTCCCGCGGACGTGGCCGGACTGGCTCAGGTCGTGGGCGGCGGCGGCCTCCGACAGCGGAAACACCCGCTCGACCGGCATCGTGAAGCGGCCCTGGCGGTACAGGTCGGCGGCCTCCTCCAGGGTGTGCCAGGCGCGACCCTCCGAGCCGTCCGTGACCCGGGCGCCGAGCGTCGGCGCGTCGAAGTCCACGAGGCTGACCACGTCGGACGGCGCGGGCGTCAATGTGATCAGCTGCGCGACCGCGCCGCGCCCCGCGGTGTCGAGGGCGACGTCCACGCCCTGCGGCGCGGCGGCGCGGATGCGGTCGGGCATGCCTTCGCCGTACGTGACGGGAATGGCGCCGATCGAGCGCAGGAACTCGTGGTTGCGCTCGCTGGCGGTGCCGATGACCGTGGCGCCGCGGGCGACCGCGAGCTGGGTCGCGGCGATGCCGACGCCGCCGGCGGCGCCGTTGACGACCAGCGTCTGACCCTTCTCGAGGCCGAGCAGTGCGAGCGCGCGGCCGGCCGACTCGACGACACCGGGCAGCCCGGCCGCCTCCTCGAACGACATCGCCGCCGGCTTGGCCACCCACAGCTTCATGACGGCGTGCTCGGCGGCGCCACCACCGTCCGCGAGCCCGAAGACCTCATCGCCGACCTGCGCGTCCGCCCCAGGGCCGACGGCGTCGACGACGCCCGACACGTCGCCGTGCGGGATCACCGGCAGCCGGGTCGGCGTCGTGTCGCCGAACAGGCCGCTGCGGACCTTCCAGTCGAACGGGTTGATGCCCACCGCCCGGACCGCGATCCTGACCTGCCCCGGCCCGGGCTGCGGCGGGTCGACGTCGACGACGTGCAGGACGCTCGACGGCCCGTATTCGGAATACCGCAACGCTTTCACGGGTGCCCCTCCGATGGTGGTGTACGTGCTGCGCGGCCGCCGGGTCCGATACCCAGCAACCGCCGGTTCAATGGTCGAACGGCCCGCCCGGCGGGTCAGGTGTTGAGCGGCCGGCGGGCCACCAGCAGAACGTGCGTGTCGGGCCACGGCAGCGGCGTCCCGTCCTGGTCCGAGAGCGCCGCGACCGGGGCGAGCCGGTGCTCGACGATCCAGTCGTTGCGCCACGAGTGCGACGCGGCGTCGACCTCGAAGCCCACGTCGGTCAGCAGCGCCTTCCAGTCGGCGAACTCCAGCCCGCAGAACTGCTCGTGCGCCTCGGACAGCCAGTTGTCGGGATAGTCCTTGTGGGTGAGGAACTCCATCGCGTCGCCGAGGGCGATGTCGACGGTGCCGTCGGGCCGGGCGTCGAACGGTAACGGGAAGTGGAAGTCGGCGGCGAACCGGTCCAGCCGCGCCCTGGTCGGCAGTCCTTCGACGTGCGCGGCGATCTCCTCGCGGGTCAGGCCGTCCAGGTCGGCGAGCGGACCGCCGGCGGCGCCCTGCAGCGCGAGCCGCACCCGCAGGTCGCGGTTGTCGGGGCCGGACACGTCGGAGTTGATCCAGACGCCGCCGGGGACCGTGTGGTCGTAGATGGCCTGGGCGAAGCGGCGCAGCGAGTCCATCCGCTGCCCGTAGGACCAGATCTCGTGCGTCAGCGCGAACGTCAGCGTCGTGTCGACCGACCGGGGCGCGAAGACCGCCCCGCCCAGCACGTTGCGGCAGTAGAAGTAGACGTTGGGGTTGGTGAACCAGCCCTGCGCCTTGCGGTGCACGCACTCCTCGAACAGGTGACGGGCGACCTCGACGCCGATGAGGTCGCTCTCGCGCAGCGCCGGCTCCCGGTCGGCGAGGGCGAGGACCGCGCCGGCGCCGCAGCCGACGTCGACGATCCTGCCGGGGCGCACGTGCCGGCGGACGAGGTCCCACTTGCGCTCGGCGCTCGCCTCGAACGCCTCGGCATAGGTGCGGTAGTCACGGGTCGTGGTGAGACCGCCCTCCTCGCCGACGACCGGATCGTTGACGACCTGGGCGACCTGCTCGCCGAGCCGATACCGGTCGAAGACGTCGAGCGTCGCGGGGTGCGCCAGGTCCCGCCACACGGGGTCGCCGGCGGCGAGCCGCAGCAGCACGTCCCACGGCCGGTCGGGCACCGGGTCCAGCTCGGCCTCGACGCCGGCGATCGCGAAACCGAGCCCGGCATACATCGCCGCGACCTCGGGTGTCGAGCACGCCACCACGGTGTCGTGCGGCGTCAGGGTGCGGCCGAGCACGGACTCGACGCTCTTGAGGGTGACCTCGGCGAACCGGTCGGTGTGCGCGGTGTCGAACACCGGCACCACGAGGGACCGCAGCCCCTCCTGGACGCTGAACCGCTCGATCGCCGCCTGCCGCCGGTCATAGCCGACGGGGTTGCGTTTGGTGTTCTGATGGTTGGCGCTCGTCACCGCCCACACGACCGTGCGCCCGCCCTCATCCGTCGGGGCGGCGAGCTCGCGCAGGTAGCCGGCCTGGAACCTGGTCAGCAGGTGGTGTCGGCCGGGGAACAGGACGAAGCGCTCCACAGGTCAGCCCTCGGTGGCCGGTGCCGGGCCGGTGCTCTGCACGACCTCGAACTCCAGCAGGCTCGCCCCGGACGCCACCGGCTTGGCCCGCTCACCCGAGTGCGCCTCCATCGCGGGGCCCTTCACCCACGCCTGGAAGTCCTCCTCGGTCTCCCACCGCGTGTAGACGAAGTAGCGGGTCTCACCGGCCACCGGGCGCAGCAGCTCGAAGCCCAGGAACCCCTTCGACCCCTCCACGGCACCGTGCCGCGCACCGAACCGGCGCTCCAGCTCAGGGCCCGCACCTTCAGGAACCTCGATCGCGTTGATCTTCACAACCGCCATGCCAACCACACTAGCGACCCCCACCGACACTTCTTCCTCACCAGCGAGGGGTCGGCGCCGCCGACAATGCAGTGGGAGTCGTCTGGGGGCGGGTGCGAGAATCGCGACGTGACCGATGTGCTTGATGATCTGCAGTGGCGGGGCCTGATCGCGCTCTCGACGGACCTCGACGAGTTGCGCGCCGAGATGGCGAAGGGGCCGCTGACCTACTACTGCGGCTTCGACCCCACCGCGCCGAGCCTGCACATCGGGCACCTGCTCCAGGTGCTGACGATGCGCCGCCTCCAGCTGGCCGGCCATCGTCCCCTCGCCCTGGTCGGCGGCGCCACCGGCCTCATCGGCGACCCGCGGCCGACCGCCGAGCGGCAGCTGCACTCGCGTGACCAGGTCGCGGAGTGGGTCGACAAGATCCGCGGGCAGATCCAGCCCTACCTGGACTTCACCGGCGACAACGCGGCGACCATGGTCAACAACCTGGACTGGACCGCGCCGATGTCGGCGATCGACTTCCTGCGCGACATCGGCAAGTACTTCCGGGTCAACAAGATGCTGACCAAGGACGCCGTCAGCGCGCGGCTCAACTCCGATGCGGGGATCAGCTACACGGAGTTCAGCTACCAGATCCTGCAAGGCATGGACTTCCTGGAGTTGTTCCGCCGGTACGGGTGCCGCCTGCAGACGGGCGGCAGCGACCAGTGGGGCAACCTGACCGCCGGGACCGACCTCATCCGGCGGATCGAGGGACAGTCGGTCCACCTGCTGGCGACACCGCTGTTGACCAACAGCGCGGGGGAGAAGCTCGGCAAGTCCACCGGCGGCGGAAGCCTGTGGATGGATGCGTCGATGACCTCGCCGTACGCGCTGTTCCAGTACCTCGTGAACCTCGAGGACTCGATCGTGGGCGGGCTCCTGCGCCGCCTGACGTTCCTGTCCAGAGAGGAGATCGAGGTCCTGGAGAAGGAGACGGCGGACCGGCCCGCGGCCCGGCTGGGGCAGCGCAAGCTGGCTGAGGAGGTCACCCGGATCGTGCACGGGGCGCACGAGACCGAGCAGGTGATCGCCGCGTCGCAGGCGCTCTTCGGCCGTGGCGAGCTCGCGACCCTGTCCGCGTCGACACTGCGCGCCGCGTTGGCGGAGGCAGGTTTGGTACGGGCGGCGCCCGGGACGTCCGTGGCGGACCTCTTCATCGCCGCAGGCCTCGTGAGCAGCCGCAACGAGGCACGCAGGACGGTCTCCGAGGGCGGCGCGTACGTGAACAACGAGCGGGTGAGCGACGCGGAGGAGGTCGTCGCCGCGGATCGTGCGCTCGCCGGCGGGCTGCTGGTGCTGCGCAAGGGGAAGCGGACGTTCGCCGGCGTCGAGCTCGGCGCGATTTGACTCTGTCACCGCGTTCCACGTAGCTTTTGCGAGCGCCACGGGGCACCTGCCCGGTGGCGCTCTGCACGACCGGGCCCCATTCACCACCGAGCGAGTGATCGATTTGGTGGAGATCGGAAGCCGGGGTAACGTAGATGACCGGCAGGGAAACGGGCGGCGCGCGAGACGCGTCGGACGGCCTACCGACAGCTTGATCGGCCAGAGACCGGGTGACCGGCCGAAGGTCGTGCCCGTAAGGCGGACGACATCCAGTCGACATGGTCGATTTGGATGCGGGACGCGGAGCGGGTAAGGTTTTACCCCGGCAGGGACACGGACGAGGCACGCGGGTCGCTCACACGAGCCGCAGCGGACGTCCTGCCGAAACCATACGACACTCGACCGGGTTACCGGAAGAGCAGTTGTGTGTCCGCGAAACGGGACAAAGTACGGCGATCCGGACTTGACACCGCAAAACGGAGATGCTAGGATAGAACAATAAGGAAAATGCCCCGGGAGATCGGGACCGGATAGCGGTTCAGATTTGCGGTGTGTGTTGGTTGTTTGAGAACTCAACAGGGTGCTTGTTAAGCCAGTGCCAATTGATTGACCCCGTGACACGGCTGTTGTCGTGTCCGAGG
>NZ_JBFANF010000114.1:0-20751 GCF_040674675.1 Dactylosporangium sp. NPDC049742
CCCCGGGCGGGGGGGTCGCCCCCGCCCGGCCGGGCCACGTGCGCGCCCGTCGCGGATCGAGGTCCCGACGGGCGCGCGCTGGGGAAGCCATCCTCATGCGGCCGCCGGCAGGACCACGTCGGCGTTCAGCGGCAGGTGCTGGACGTTCAGCGCCCGCGAGTTGAGCGGGGCGGTGAGGATCGGCGGGTCGAAGACCGACCTGGGGCGCAGGCACAGGTTCGCCAGCAGCCGGTCGCCGTCGTGGTGCACGACGATCGGGCCCTCGATGCCGACCAGCATCGGCGACCCGCCCACCGGCTCCGAGTGGGCCATCATGTGCCAGGTGCCGGCCGGTACGTGCTCCATGACGAACCGGCCGGGGCCGCGCCGGGTCGCGCACCGCGTCGGGCGGCCCTGCGGGATCCGGTCCGGGAACAGGCCGATGAAGACGACGCCGATCTCGCGGTCGCCGGCCGGCATGACCTGACCGTGGATGGTGGCGCCGCCCGGGCGGTCGTAGGGGGAGCGGGGTGAGCGGACGTCCCGGCCGCCGAGGCGGCG
This sequence comes from Dactylosporangium sp. NPDC049742, assembly GCF_040674675.1. NCBI lineage: Bacteria > Bacillati > Actinomycetota > Actinomycetes > Micromonosporales > Micromonosporaceae > Dactylosporangium > Dactylosporangium sp. NPDC049742. The sequence goes on from NZ_JBFANF010000114.1 coordinate 541, forward strand.
GTACTCGGTCGGCGACACCCCGACGCTGCTCTTGAACCGTGAGCTGAACGTGCCGATGCTGTTGTAGCCGACCCGGTGGCTGATGTCGGCGACCGTCCACGGCGTCGACACGAGGAGCTTCTTCGCCTCCTCCAGCCGCAGCGCCGACAGGAAGCGGCCCGGGGACACCCCGGTGACGCGCTGAAACACCCGCGTGAAGTGGAACTTGCTGAACATCGCACTCGCGGCCATGTCGTCGATCGTGAGTGGCTCGCCCAGATTGGCCACCATCACGTCGATCGCTCGCCCGACGGCCCGTTCCGAAACACTGTCCATGGCTCTCTCCATTCGGCGGTGGTTCGCAACGACCGAACGTGTGCTGCGTTCTGTGACCGTATGACTGCCGGATCGGCACCGGCAACGTCCGGCAAGCGGCGCTCGAAAGGCCCCACAGGCTGCGAATACGCGGAGTCCAGCGACGCTCCAGCGAGACTTCAGCGGCGCTCCAGCGGCGGTGCGGCGGCAGGCGCGCTGGCAGGCCCGCGAACCGGCCCGTGGAACGGCACGGTCGCCACACGGCACAGGCGGAGAAGACACGGCGCCCCGCCCGCCGCAGGCTTGATTCGTCCATCCGACCCGCTCCCCGCGTACCCACTCGACCGGAGGCTGAACCGTGACCGCACAGGACGTGATCGCCGACCTCACCGCCGACGCCGAGGCCGTCGACCGCATGGTCGCCGACCTCGACGAGTCCCAGTGGACGCTGCCGACTCCCGCCGAAGGCTGGACCGTGGCCCACCAGGTCGGCCACCTCGCATTCGTCTTCCGCATCGCGGGCCTGGCGGCCGGCACCCCGGAGGCGTTCACCGCCCTGACCCAGCGGATCGGCACCGGCTTCGGCGCCTTCGACAAGGCCGTCAACGCCGCGCTGGAGGAGTACCTCGTGCTGCCCCGCGAGGCGCTGGTCGCCCGCTGGCGGGCCGAGCGCGACGCCGGCACCGCCGCCCTCGCCGGCGTCGCCGACGGCACCCTCGTGCCGTGGCTCGTCCGGCCCATCCCCGCCCCCGTGCTGTGCGCGGCCGGCATGACCGAGCTCTTCGCCCACGGCCAGGACATCGCCGACGGGCTCGGGGTCCAGCGGCAGCACACCGACCGCCTCAAGCGGGTCGTCGGCTTCGTCGTGCACACCTGGGAGTTCGGCTACCAGTCCAACGACATGACCCCGCCGGCCGGGCAGTTCCGCTTCGAGGTCACCGCGCCCTCCGGCGCCCAGTGGGTGTTCGGGCCGGACGACGCGACCCAGACGATCACCGGCCCCGCCGTCGACCTGTGCCTCCTCGCGACCCGCCGCCGGCACCACGCCGACCTCGACCTCGTCGCCACCGGCGCCGACGCGCAGGCGTGGCTCGAGGTGGCCCAGGCCTACCGCGGCCCGGCCGGCAAGGGCCGCGCGCCCGGACAGTTCGCGAAGCCCCACCAGCTCGCCTGACGACCCGCCCGCACCGCCGGGCGCCGTGCCCGGCGGTGCGCGCCGACGAGAGGAATGTCGCTGATGGTCATCGTGATGTCCCCGGACGCGACCGCCGACGACGTGGACGCCGTCGTCGCGGCCGTCGAGTCGGCGGGCGGCGAAGCGAGCGTGGGCCGCCTCAGCGTCGCCGGTGGGTCCGGGCGGACCTTCATCGGCGTCACCGGCGACCTGGCGCTCATCGACACGCTCCGCATCGACGAGATGCGCGGGGTCGGCCGGGTCCGGCGGGTCTCCACCTCCTACAAGCTGGTCAGCCGCGAACACCGCACGGAACGCTCCGCCGTCGAGGTCGGCGGCGTGACGATCGGCCCCGGCACGTTCACCCTCATCGCCGGCCCCTGCGCCGTCGAGTCGGCGGCGCAGACGACCGAGGCGGCGCAGATCGCCCGGTCGGCCGGCGCGACCATGCTGCGCGGCGGGGCGTTCAAGCCGCGCACGTCGCCGTACGCCTTCCAGGGCCTCGGCGAGGCGGGCCTGAAGATCCTCGCCGACGTCCGCGACCGCACCGGGCTGCCGGTCGTCACCGAGGTGCTGAGCGTCCGCGACGTCGAGCTGGTCGCCAGCTACGCCGACATGCTCCAGATCGGCACGCGCAGCATGCAGAACTTCCCGCTGCTGCAGGCGGTCGGGGCGGCCGGCCGGCCGGTGCTGCTCAAGCGCGGCATGATGAACACGATCGAGGAGTGGCTGATGGCCGCGGAGTACATCGCGCGCGCCGGCACCCTCGACATCGTGCTGTGCGAGCGCGGGATCCGGACCTTCGAGCCGGCGACCAGGAACACCCTCGACATCGCCGCGGTCCCGCTGGTGCAGCACCTGTCGCACCTGCCGGTCATCGTCGACCCGTCGCACTCCGGCGGCCGCCGCGACCTGGTCGCGCCGCTGAGCCGCGCCGCGGTGGCGGCCGGCGCCGACGGCGTCATCATCGACGTGCACCCGCGCCCCGAGCAGGCCCGCTGCGACGGGGGCCAGGCCCTGACCGGTCCCGAGCTGGTGCCGCTCGCCCGCCAGCTCGACGACCTCACCACCGTGCTGGGCCGCGCCACCGCCGCCCCGCGCTACCGGCTCGCCGGCTGACCACCGCTACGGATGAGGAAGCCCATGCCCAGTGCGATGCGCATCTCCGAACTCAGCCGTCGCAGCGGCGTCCCGGTGCCGACGATCAAGTTCTACCTGCGGGAGCGCCTGCTGCCGCCGGGCACCCCCACCGCGCGCAACCAGGCCGTGTACGGCCACGCGCACCTGGCCCGGCTCCGGCTGATCCGGGTGCTGACCGGCATGGGCCAGCTCAGCATCGCCGCGGCCGGTGAGGTGCTGCAGGCCCTCGACAACCCGGCGGTCCCCACCGCGGAGCTCTACGGCGTCCTCGGCCGGGCGCGCGGCGTCCGGCCGCCGACGACCGAGACGCCGACGCCCGCGACCGCGCCCGCCGAGGTCGACGCGCTGCTGGACCGCTGCGGCTGGCAGGTCAAGCCGGACGGGCCCGAGCGCGACCTGCTCGCCCACGCCGTCGCCCTGCTCGACGGCGCCGACCTGGCCGTGCTGGCCGACACCGCCGAGCGGCTGGTCGCCCGGCAGCTCGAGCTGCTGCCCGCGGAGCCGGGCCGGGCGACGCTGATGGCCCGCCTGGTGACCCTCGACGCGGCGTTCGACGCCCTGCGCCGCCTCGCCGTCGAGCACCACCTCTCCACCCGCGCCGAGCGGGCCACGCCGGGGAAGCCGGCGCCGGTGCCGCCCGCCCCGGCACCGTCCGCGGCCGCGTAGCCGCCGGCCTGCCTCCGCGCCCCGGCCCGTGCCCCGCCACCAGTTTGGGGTTGATCTCGGCCACGAGCGGGGTGATGAGTTCGTCGAGGTCGGTGATGTCCTGGCTGAGCTGGGCGTGGCGGCGGGCCAGCTGCCGCAGGGCGAGTTTCGCCGCGGTGGATGGCTCGCCGGCGTGGTCGCGGTCCGGGCGCAGTGCGGGGCGGGTGCGGACCAGTTCGACCGGGGTGAGGGTGCGCAGCTGCTGCCGTAGCTGGTCGGGGTGGTGACGATCAGGGCGCGAAGGCGGCGTTGGATGTCGGCGCGGTGCGCGATCGCGCAGCGGTGGCCGCGCGCAGATTCCGCAGCGCTTCGACGCGTCCGTCGCGGTGTTTCAGGTGGGTCCCGCACCGGCACAGTCGACAGATCCCGTTCAGGACCCGCAGTCAGTCAGTGCAAGGGTCAGACCGACCGGTGCGGGACTCACCTACATCCTCACTGTCGGTGCAGGGCCGCGGCGGCGGGGACGAGCTCGCGGCCCAGCAGCGCCAGGCGCTCGGTCTGCCACATCCGGGGCAGCCAGCAGTGCGCCTCGGCGAAGCCGAGCGCGGCGAAGCCCTCCAGCTGGGCGCGCAGCGCGTCGATGTGCTCGCCGCGGTCGCCGGGGTCCAGCTGGACCAGGACCGTCTTCTCGATCTCGTCGTAGTCGCGGCCCTCGGCGGCGCAGTGCCCGCGCAGCACGTCGAGCTTGTGCGCCAGGTCGGTGCCGGCGAACAGGTTGCACGCCTGGGCGTGCCGGGCGACCAGGCGCAGGGTGCGGCGCTCACCGCCGCCGCCGATGAGGATCGGCGGGCGGCGCAGCGGCTGCGGCGCGTTCAGCGTGCGCCCGAGCGTGTAGTGGCGGCCCTCGAACGGCGCCTCGGAGCCGCTCCACATCTGCCGGCAGATCCGCAGGGTCTCGTCGAGCCGCTCGAAGCGCTCGCCCAGCGGCGGGAACGGCAGCCCGAGCCCGGCCGCCTCCTCGCCGTTCCAGGCCGCGCCGATGCCGAGCCACGCGCGCCCCTTCGACAGCACGTCCAGGGTGCTGACGAGCTTCGCGAGCATGCCCGGGTGCCGGTACGTGACCGCGCTGACCCAGGCGAGAAGCTCCACAGTGGACGTCCGCGCGGCGATGAACCCCAGCGTCGTGTAGGCCTCCAGCATGTCGTGGTGCACGGGCCCGACGGCCGGGATCTGCCACACGTGGTCCATGACGCTGACCCGGGCGAAGCCGGCCTCCTCGGCGGCGACGACGATGCGGGTCAGGTCGTCGGCGAGACCCGCGGGACCGGCCGGATAGGTGAAGTCCGCGATGTGCAGGCCAATCTTCATGCCGCCGAACCTACGGCGCGCCGTCGCGGCGGCGGAAGTGCACGAAGGTCGATTGAGCACTGCACGAGAAGTTGCCGCACGGCCCCTCGTGATTGACTTTCCTCATCGCGTTCACGTCGCGTTCATCCGCAGATTCCCGCCGCAGACTCGCGGCGCACGCGTGATCTGCCGGCACCAGCACACAGCGACTTCGGGGGGATCGCCTTGGACAACCATGACCTGGCCCAGCTCGACTGGCTCGCCGAGGACGCCGGCACGCTCGCGGACCCCGCGCTGTGCGGCAACAAGTTCGCCCGGCAGGCCGAGCTCGCGGCCGCGGGGTTCACCATCCCGCCGCTGCTGTGCGTGCCGGCCCCGGTGTTCGACGCCGTCGTCGGGCCGGTGCTGGCCGCCGCCGGCGAGGCCGCCGGCACCGGCGGCGCGACCGTCGACCGGGCGCGGGAGCTGCGCGAGACGGTCCGCCGCGCCGGCGTCCCGGACGCGCTGCGCCGGCTGCTGGACGAGCGCTTCGACGCGATCGCCGGCCCCGGCGGGCTGGTCGCGGTCCGCGCCTGCGTGGTGCCCGCGGCCGGCGGCGTCGGCGAGGACTCGGCCGCCGACCCGTTCGCCGGTCTCAGCGACAGCTTCCTGTACGTGCGCCGCGCCGACGTCGCCGACCGGGTCGCGGACTGCTGGGCGTCGGCGTTCAACCCCGAGGCGGTGCTCTACCGGCTGCACAAGGGCATGGACCCGCTCGCCGCCCGGGTCGCCGTCGGCGTGCAGCGCATGGTGCTCGGCGAGCGGTCGTTCGTCGCGTTCACCCGCGACCCGCGCGACGGCGCCGATCGGTGCGTCATCGCCGCCGCGTACGGCATCGGCGAGGGCGTCGTGCAGGAGAAGGCCGACGTCGACCACTTCTTCGTCGACCGCGGCACCCGCGCGGTCGAGGCGCGGGTCGAGACGAAGACCCGCGCCGTCGGGCGCGACCCGCTGCGCCCGGAGGCCGGCGTCGTGGACATCCCCGTCGACCCCGACCGCGCGGCGCTGCCGGTGCTCAGCGACGCCGAGGTGCTCGACCTGGCCGCGCTGGCGCTGCGGGTGGAGGCGCACTTCGGCGGCCCGCAGGACATCGAGGGCACCATCACCGCCGACGGGCGGGTCCACCTCGTCCAGGCTCGGCCGGTGGTGAGCGCCGCGGCGGCACCGACCCTGCTGTGGGACAACAACAACGCGACCGAGACGTTCCCCGGCGTCAGCTGCGCGCTGACCTACTCGATGGGCCGGGCGCTCATCGAGGCCGGGTTCACCGACCTGTACCGCAGGATGGGCGTGCCCGCCGAGACGCTGCGCGCGAACCGGCCGCTGCTGGGGCAGATGATCGGGTACCTCGACGGGCACATCTACTACGCCATCGACAACTGGTACCGGCTGCACCGCATGATGCGCTGCTTCCGCCCGCTCTTCCCGACCTGGGAGCAGGGCCTCGGGCTGGCCGGGCGGGACCCGGGGCGCCGTCGCGTGGGCCCGGTGACGAAGGTGCTGAGCCTGGCCGAGATCGGCTGGCGGCTGGCCGGCCATCCGCGCCGCATCCGGGAGTTCCTGGGCTGGTGGGACGAGCGGCACGCGAACCTGGACGTGGCCCGGATGAGCCCGTCGGAGGTGGTGGCCGCCTACCGGACACTGTGGACGGAGGTCGGCGAGCGCTGGGGCCTGACCCTGATCAACGGGCTGGCGCTCTTCGCGTCCACGTGGGCGGCGAACGGCGCGCTGCGCCGGTGGGCGCCGGACGCGGACCGCAGCGTCCTCAACGGCATGCTCAGCGGCGGCGCCGTCAACCGCTCCGCGCTCGCCGTGCACTCGCTGGTCGCGATCGCCGAGCACGTGGCGGACGTGCCGCCGCTGCGGGACGCGCTGATGGCGGCTGGGGACGACACCGAGCGGCTCTGGGCGCGGCTGAGCGGCGGCGCCTACGGCGACACCGTCGCGGTCCTGCTGCGCGAGCACGTCGAACGCTACGGCGACCGCGCCATCCAGGACAACAAGCTCGAGTCGGTGACGCCCCGGCAGACGCCGTGGACGGTCCTGCCGGCCGTCCGGGCGTACCTGCGCCAGGGCCGCACCGTCGCCGCCAGCGTCGCCACGGGGGAGCGGGTGCGCGCGGAGGCGTGGCAGGAGCTGCGCCGGCACTGCCGCAACCCGGTCAAGCGGGCCGTGCTGCGGTTCCTGTTCGACGCCATGCGCACGTTCCTGCGCAACCGGGAGGACACCAGGTTCTGCCGCAGCCAGCTCATCGGCGACCTGCGGGCGCTGCTGCTGCGTCAGGGCGAGCACCTGGTCGCCGCGGGCCGCCTCGACCGGCCCCGCGACGTGCTCGACCTGACCGTCGAGGAGGTGCTCGGCGCGTTCGACGGCACCCTGGCCGGCGCCGACCTGCGCGGGCTGGCCGCGGTCCGGGCGGCGGAGCGGGAGCGGTGGACGGCCGAGGACCGGCAGCTGCCGGCCCGGCTGGAGACCGCCGCGGACCGGCCGCTGACGCTCGCCCTCACCGATGTGGCGCAGCCGGCGTCCGATGTGGACGACAGCGCCGTGCTGACCGGCCTGGCGTCCAGCGCCGGCACGGTCCGCGGCCGGGCCATGGTCGTGCTCGACCCGTCGGTCACCGCGGAGGAGACCGGCGACCGCATCCTCGTCGCCCGCGAGACCGACCCGGGCTGGCTGTTCCTGATGATGTCGGCGAAGGCGCTCGTCGTCGAGCGCGGCACCCTGCTGTCGCACACCGCCGTCACCGGGCGGCTGCTGGGCATCCCGACCGTCGTCGCCGTCGCCGGCGCCACCACCCGCATCCCCGACGGGGCGCTGCTGGAGGTCGACGGCGCCGCCGGCGTCGTGCGGATCCTGGACGGCGCGCCGTGATCGGCCGGTGGGGCCGCTACGTCGCGGCCGCCTACCGCCCGTCGGTGCAGCTGCCGTACACGCTGTCGTGGGCGCTCGGCCTGACCGCCCTGTTCGCCTGCCTGAGCGCGCCGGTGAGCGTGTGGCGGCCCGACCGGGAGCTGGTCGTCACCAGCGTGACGCTGGTCGTCACGATGCTGCTGATCCGGGCGCTGGACGACATCCGCGACGCCGACTACGACCGCCGGGTCAACCCGGGCCGCCCCCTGCCCAGCGGCCTCGTCGCGGAGCGGGACCTGGTGCTGCTCGTCGCCGCCGGCAGCGTGGCCCTGCTCGCGCTGAACGCCGGCCGGGGCGCCGCGCTGGCCGTCCTCGCCGGGCAGATGGCCTACACGACGCTCGTCGTGACGCTCGAACGGCGGGCCGGTTGGCCGCGGCGCGGGCAGCTCGTCCTGCAGCTCGCGGTGAACCTGCCGATCCTGTCGATGCTCAGCCTGTACGTGTACGTGGGCTTCCTGCGCGCCGAAGGCGTGCGGGCCGACGGGTCCGGGCCGGTCGTGATCCTGGCGGTGACCGTCGCGGCGCTGTGCATGGAGCTGGGGCGCAAGGCGACCCGGGCGCCCGGCGACGGCGAGCGCAGCTACGTCACCGTCCTCGGCCCCGACGGCACGTCCCTCGCCGCGTTCGGGGCCGCCCTCGCCGCGACCGTCATCGTGCTCGTGGCGCTGCGGCCGTGGCACGGCGACGGGTGGGGCTGGCTGATCCTCGCCCCGCTGCTGCTGCCGGGGCTCGCCGCGGCCCGGTTCGCCGCCGGCGCGACCCGCTGGCCGCTGCTGCCGACGCTGGCCTACGTGCCGGCGATGTACACCAGTTTCCTGCTCGTCGGCTGGCTCACGAAAGGGCACCTCTGATGACGGACTTCTGGGTGCTGCTCGGCCCCGACTTCGCCGGCAAGTCCTCGGCCCTCGCCCGGGTGCGCGACGAGGTCGGCTGGCAGGTCGTGTCGCACGACGACGCCTTCGTCGAGGCGCATCCCCTGGTACGGACGCTGCGCGGCTGCTGGGTCGACGAGGCGCTGCGCCACGCCGGCACCCGGTACTCCGCCGAGCTGGTCCTGACGGTGCTGCACGCCGTGATCCTGCACCAGCGCGACGAGCTGCTGCGCCGCGTCGCGGCGGCAGACCCGGACGCGGGCCCGGTCGTGATGGACTCCTACTACTACAAGGTGCTCGCCGCGTGCACGCTGCTGGGCGTCACGCACGAGCCGACGTTCGCCGCGTGGCGGGCCATGCCGCAGCCGGCCGGCGTGGTCTACCTCGACGTCCCGCCCGAGGTCACCTGGCAGCGGTCCGGGGAGGGCGCGCGGGCCACGGCGTTCGAGCACTACGGCCCGGCCGCCACCCGCGACGGGTTCGTCCGCATGCAGCGGGACCTGCGCACCGCCATGCTGGCCGAGATCCGCGACCTGCCGGTCACCGTGCTCGACGCGACCGCCGGCCCCGACGCCGTCCTCGCCAAGGTGGCCGCCGCGATCGGGGCGCCGCGATGCTGACCGGCGCCCCGCGCGGGGTCGCCCTGGCGGACCTGCTGGCCGATCGGGTCAACTGGGTCACCGGCGGCGCGACGCCGGAGCCCGCCGACACGACCGTGCTGGTGGTGCTGCGCGAGCTCGACCCGGCCGGCCTGGCCGCCGGCGCGGCCCGCTTCGCCGGCGGGCTCGGCACGGCGGAGGCGGACCGGTGGCGGCGGTCCTGGACGCGGACGGTGTTCCTGTTCGGCGACCCGGTGAACCTGCGCCCCGGCGACGTGCGCCGCAGCGCCGGCGGCGCCGCCTGGCTCGGGCCCTTCACCGGCACGCACCGGCCGGGGCCGGTCCGGCTGCTCCGGCCCGTCACCGGCCGGCTGCCGAAGCTGCCCGACGGCACCACCGGCCGTCCACTGTGGATCGCTACCGCCGGTCTGTCCCTTGTGGACTATCTGGTGCACCTGCACCACACGGTCGCCGAGGCGGTGCTGCTGGACCGGCTCGACCCGGACGAGCCGCTGCGGCTGCTGCACCGGCCCGACCTGGACCCGGCCGGCCTCGGTGCCGCCGCGTACGCGCGCGTGCTGCCCGGCCCGGGCGGGGCGCTGCGGCCGTACACCTGGCTGAGTGAGATCTCATGACGAGCGGAGGCACCACCGTGGACGTCACCAACTTCACCGACGCCGACCTGGCCCGGCTCGCGCTCTCCACGCGGCTGCGGGACCTCGCCGAGGAGTTCCGCGTCGCCGTCGCCGCGCCGGACCCCGACGTCCCGCAACGGCTGTGGGCGCTGCTCTCCGGTGAGCTGCCGCTGCTGCGCGACGCCATCGTCCACCACGTCCGCGCCGGCGGCGGCTCGTGGGAGGACGTCGCCCGGCTGGAGGGCGTCGACGCCGAGCAGGCCCGCGGGCGCTGGGAGGCGGTGCAGGCGCAGCGGGTCGCGGACCCGGCCGGCGCCGCCGCGGCCCTGGACGACTGGTACATGCGGCACGCGCAGCTGGAGCCGCTCGCCCAGTTCCGCGACCCGTTCAGCCGGCTGCTGAGCCACCACGCGCCGATCCCGCACGAGTGCCTCATCTGCGTCAAGTACAAGGGCGGCACCCTCCCGGCGTACGGCGGCACGACCGCGCCGCCCGGCGGCTACCTCGTCGCCGACGGCATGTTCCGCGTCGGGCACGGCCCCACCGCCTACTGGCCCGCCGGCACGCTGCTCATCGAGTCCTACCGGCACTTCCTGGACTTCGCGGAGATGGACGACGCGGAGACGGCCGCGATCGGCCCGCTCATCCGCCGGTTCGTCGGGCCGCTGAAGGAGGCGACCGGCGCGCCGCGGGTCCACGTGTTCTCCTGCATGGAGGGCGCCGAGCACTTCCACACGTGGCTGGTGCCGCGGGTCGGCGACGTGCCCAGCGGCCGCGGCTTCATCGCCAGCCCCGGCTACTGCACGGTGCCGGAGGCCGAGGCGACGATCGCCCGCCTGCGGGCCGCGCTCGCCGCCACCGATCGCGAGGTTGTCCGGTGACCGGGAAGGTGCTGGTGGCGCCGGTGACCGCCAGCCCGACGAAGCCGCTCACCCCGTCGCACCTGAAGCTGCTGCTCTCCGCGGACGTGCTCCACCGGGCGACGTCGGCGTTCACGGACGTCACGCTGCTGTACCACCCCCTCGCGCACGCCGGCAGCCGGCAGGTCGCCGGTTTCTGGGAGTACCTGGACCGCCGGCACCCGGACGTCGCGTTCGACGCGCTCGGCGAGGCCGGGATCGGCGAGCTGTACGTGCAGTTCCAGCGCTCGCCCCGGGCGCCGGCCGCGGCCATCGCGCCGTACGTGCGCCGCGCCGCCGGCGGCTGGGCGCACCCGGCGAGCCTGCGGGTGCTGGAGATCTGGCGGCGGCACTACCGCGACCTCGGCATGACCGACGCCGGCCTGACCGACCCCCGGCCGCCCGTGCTGCCGGCCGGCGACCTCGTGCGCCTGCTGACGCGGCATCACGTCTGCGTCGACGGCCGGCCGTTCGGCGCGCCGGTGTTCCTCGACGCGACCGCCGCCGGCCTGCCGCTGCGCACCGCCGTCACCGCCGACGGGCACGCCAACTACCTGATGTCGACGCTCGGCGAGCTGGTGCCGCGGCTGCCCGGCCACGACCACGTGGTCCTGCTGCACGACGTGGAGCTGCGCACCGACTACCGCATCATCGCCCACGTGCTGAGCGTGCTCGGGGCGCGGGTGACCCGCCTGGAGTTCCCGCGCGTCCCGATCGGCGGGATCGCCCGGGCGGCCCGGCACGGCGACTGGCGCGGGTACACCCTCGACGACTACGCCGGCCCGCTGCGGGCCGAGCACGGCGCCGCCGCGGTCGCGCTCGGGCTGCGCTGCTACCTCGTGGCCGGGCTGAGCCGCACCACGCCGGACTCGTTCTCGCGGCGGCACCTGCACCGCTGGGTGCGGCGGGCCGGCCGGCTGCTCGACGAGGTCGGCGGCCCGCCACCCGCCGCGGCCGAGGTCGCCGCCGCGGCCCGCCGGCTGGCCGGCCCGGCGCCCTACGCCGACCCGCACCGATGCCTCACCACCCTGTTCGCCCGCGATCCGGTGAGCCCGGCCGCCGCCCTGCTCGCGGCCGTGGTCGGCGACCCGGTCCTGGTCTGAGGAGAGGAGCTTCGATGTCGACGCCGCTCCGGTACGCCACGACGGTGGACCGCACGCTGCTGCACCGCCGGCACGCCGGCGAGACGTTCCTCGCCGACCTGGTGCCCACCGGCGACGGCGGGTTCGTCGCCGCGGCGCTGCTCCCGCCGGCGCACCCGCACTACGGCGGGCACACCGGCCCGAGCCGCGACCTGGACCCGATGCTGCTGCTGGAGTGCGCCCGGCAGGCCGAGACGTACGCCGCGCACGTGCTGTTCGGCGTCCCCGCCGGCGACCGGTTCGTGCTGCGGGAGTGGTCCGCGCGGTTCCCCGTCACGGCGCCCGGCGACGACCCGACCGAGCTGGAGCTGACCGCCGGCACCGGCGGCGAGACCCGCATCGGCGGGCGGCTCAGCGGCCTGAGCTACGACTTCGGGCTGTGGGCGCGGCACGCGTGGGTCGGGCAGGTCCGGATGGACGTGCGCTACGTGACCGCCGCCGCCTACGCCTCCCTGCGCCGCCGCGCCCGCCCCGGCGGCGACCCGCCGCCGAGCTCCGACAACCTGCCGCCGACCTCGGGCGTGCCCGTGGACCCGCGGCGGGTCGGCCGGCTGCGGGCCACCGACGCGGTGCTGCTGGACGTCGGCGCGGCGGGCGGGCCGGTCACCGCGCGGCTGCGGGTGCCGGTGGAGAACCCGAGCCTGTTCGACCACGCCCAGGACCACGTGCCGGCGATGGTGCTCACCGAGGCGGCCCGGCAGCTCGCCGTCCTCGCCACCCACGCGTGGGGCGGCGCCGGGCCCGACCGCACGAGCCTCGTCGCCCTCGACGCCGCCTTCGCCCGGTACGCCGAGCTCGACCTGCCCCTCACGCTGACCGCCGAGCCGGTCGGCGCGGGCCCGGCCGGCTGGACCGTCGACGTGCGCTGCACCCAGTCCGGCGCCGACGTGGCCACCGCCCGGATCACGGTCGCCGCCGAGCACCGGAGCCCACGATGACGCGCGATGTGGCGCGGGCCGGCGCGGCGCCGGCCGCGGTGGTGGCCGGGATCGGCGCGTGCCTGCCGGCGGTCGCCGTGCCCAACGAGGAGCTCGTCGCCTGGTGGGAGGCGGACGCCGAGTGGATCCGGACCCGCACCGGCATCGAGCGGCGGCACGTGGTGAGCCCCGGCGAGGCGACCGGCGACCTCGCCGTCGCCGCCGGCCGGCGGGCGCTCGCCAGCGCCGGCCTCGGCGGGGTCGACGCGGTCGTCGTGGCGACCGGCACGCCCGACCAGCTCAGCCCGGCGGTCGCCCCGCAGGTCGCGGTGCGGCTCGGGCTCGGGCCGGTGGCCGCGTTCGACGTCGGGGCGGTGTGCACCGGCTTCCTGTACGCGCTCGGCGCCGCGGCCGGTCTCCTCGCCGCCGGCACCGCGCGCAGCGCCCTGGTGATCGGGGCCGACGCGTTCACCACGGTGCTCGACCCCGACGACCTCACCACCCGGGCGGTCTTCGGCGACGGCGCGGGCGCGGTCGTGCTGCGCGCCGGCGCCGCGGGCGAACCCGGCGCGCTGGCGGGCGTCCGGCTCGGCAGCGACGGCGCACGGCACCGGCTGATCGAGATCCCCGGCGGCGGGTCCCGCCAGCGGGCCACCGGGCAGCCGGTCAAGGAGAGCGACCTGTACTTCCGCATGCAGGGGCGGGCCGTGTTCAGCCAGGCCGTCACGCGGATGGCGGCGACGGCCCGGGACAGCGCCGCCGACGCGGGCTGGGCGCCCGGCGACGTCGACCGCTGGGTGCTGCACCAGGCCAACGCCCGCATCCTCGCCGCCGTCGCCCGCGAGCTGCGGGTGCCGGCCGAGCGGTTCGTCAGCAACATCGCCACCGTCGGCAACACGGTCGCCGCGTCGGTGCCCCTCGCGCTCGCGGACGGCATGGCCGGCGGGCACCTGCGGCCCGGGCACCGGGTGGTCCTGGCCGCGTTCGGCGGCGGCCTCACCTGGGGCTCCGCCGCGACTGTCTGGCCCGACCTGCCCACACCCCCGCCCCCCGCCGTCCCCGAGACCGCCCCGGTGGAGGGGCCGGAGCCGACCGAGCCGCCAGCCGCCGTGCGCCGCCGGTCCGGCGGCGGGACCGACCAGCCGAGAGGACGATGATGCAGGCCATCGAGGCACGGATCGCCGAGATCCTGGTGGAGGACTTCAAGGTCGACGCGGGTGCGCTGCGCCCCGGCGCGACCTTCGCCGACCTGAACTTCGACTCGCTCGTGCTCGTCGAGCTGATCCTGGTGCTGGGCAACCAGTTCCGGGTGCCGCTCGACGACGGGGCGCTGCACGACACGATGACCGTCACCGACGCCGCCGGGGTGCTCGCCGCCAGGGGAGCGGTGGCCTGATGCCGCCCGCGACCCGGCCCGGCTTCGGCGCGGCGATCACCGGCCTCGGCCTGGTGACGCCGGCCGGGATCGGCGTCGCCGCCAACCGCGAGCGGGTCTGGTCCGGCGTCTCCTGCGCCGCGCCGGACCCCGGCCTCGCCGGCGGCCCGGTCGACTTCAGCTGCCGGGTCCCGGGCTTCGACCCCGGCGCGCTGCTCGGCGGGTTCACCGCACGGCAGCTGGAGCGCTTCGTGCAGTTCGCGATCGTCGCCGCCCGGCAGGCCCTCGCCGGGGCCGGCCGCGACCCGCGCACCTGGGACGGCGCCCGCGTCGGCGTGGTGATCGGCAACTCCCTCGGCGGCATCTCCGCGCTGCTCGCCGCGCAGGCCGCCCTGCTCGACGGCGGGCCGCGGCAGGTCTCGCCGCTGACGGTGCCGATGTACATGGTGAACATGGTCGCCGGGCAGGTCGCGATCGACGTCGGCGCGAAGGGCCCGAGCTGGGTGACCGCGACCGCGTGCGCGTCCGGGGCGACCGCCGTCGGCGCGGCCCGGGAGCTGCTGCGCAGCGGCGACTGCGACGTCGTGCTCGCCGGCGGCACCGAGGCGGCGCTGACCCCGCTCGCCGTCGCCGGGCTCGGCCGGATGGGCGCGCTGTCCGGGCGGTCCGCCGACCCGGCCCGGGCGTCGCGGCCGTTCGACGCCGACCGCGACGGGTTCGTGCCCGCCGAGGGCGCCGCCGTGCTGGTCCTGGAGCGGGAGGAGGACGCCCGCGCCCGCACCGCCCCGATCCACGCCGTCGTCCGCGGGTACGGCGCCAGCACCGACGCCCATCACCCGACCGCGCCCGAGCCCGGCGGCGAGGGCATCGAACGGGCGCTGCGGGCCGCGCTGCGCGACGCCGGTGTCGGCGGGGGCGACGTCGACCACGTCAACGCGCACGGCCCGTCCACCCCGATCGGTGACCTCGTGGAGGGCCGGACGCTGCGCCGGGTCCTCGGCGACCGCCCGCTGGTCACGTCCACGAAGGGGGTCACCGGCCACCCGCTCGCCGCGGCCGGCGCGATCGAGGCCGCGTACACGGCCCTGGCCCTCGCCGATCGCAGCGTGCCGCCGACCGCGAACCTGACCCGCCTCGCCCCCGAGCTCGACCTCGACGTCGTCCACGGCGCGCCGCGCGCCGCCGCGCTCGACGTCGCCGTCAGCACGTCGATGGGCTTCGGCGGCCACAACGCGGCGCTGGTGCTGACCCGGGCCTGAAACACGGCCTGACCGCAACGCCCGACCGACACCTTCTGGAGGGACGATGACCGCACTGCGCACGATCCGGCTGATCGCGATCGACAGCGACGGGGTCCTGCTCAACGACACGTACAGCCCCGTCATCGAACGGTTCGTCACCAAGCACGGCGGCACGTACACCGCCGAGGTCGAACGCGGCGTGTGGGGCTCACCGCAGCTCGCCGCCGGGCAGAACATGGCCCTGGCGTGCCGGCTGCCGTGGTCGGCGAAGGACACCATCGCCGCGTTCTTCCGCGAGCGCGAGGACTACCTCAAGGACCACCCGGTCGAGGTGATGCCCGGCGCCGAGGAGATGCTGGCCGCGCTGCACGCCACCGGCGCCCGGCTGACCTGCTACGGCGGGCGGCACCGCGAGTACACGTTCGACACCCACCTCGGGCACCTCGCGCGCTACTTCGACCCCGAGATCCCCTACGTCGACGTCAACGACGTGCGCCCCGGCGTCAAGGAGATCGTCCGGGACGTCTTCGGCCTGCAGTACCACCAGGCGCTGTTCATCGACGACATCAACCGGGTCGCCGAGGTGTGCAAGGCGCTCGGCGCCGGGTTCGCCGGGGTGCCGGCGAGCCTGCCGCACAACTTCCAGCGCGCCGAGATGGAGCGCACCGGCGTGCGGCACACCGTGCAGGACATCCGCCGGATCGACCAGAACCTCGTGCAGAAGATCGACGAGGAGCTGGCGTCCGGCACCCATTGGCAGGGTCTGGACTGACCCGCGACAGCGAACGGAGGTCAGTCATGGCCGAGCGACGGTTCCCGTCCTTCCACGAGATCGCGCCACCGCCCGGCGGTGAGGGCTGGGCGGCGATGTACCCGTACTACCTGGTGCCCGACGCCGAGACCCGCCAGGCCGAGGACGGCCGGCTGTGGTTCGCCGACACGATGCACTGGTCCCGCGGCTGCTACCCGCTGGGCAGCGTCGTGGCCGAGGCCGCGTACCTCGGCGCGGGGCAGAACAGCACCCGCATCTTCGCCCTGCCGTCGTCGCTCGGCCTGGACCTGCGGGTGCAGCACGGCTACGTGTACATCGCCCCCGTCCCGGTCACCGACCCTGACGAGATCGCCCGCCGCGCCGAACACTTCCAGGCCCGCGCCGGCTACTACTACCAGCACTGGGACGAGCTGTACGACCGGTGGAAGGCGAAGGTCGGCGCCGTCGTCGACGACATGCGGCAGGTGTCCTTCCCGCCGCTGCCGGAGCTGGAGCCGATGGAGGTCGTCACCGAGGCGCGGGGCCGCTCCACCGGCTGGGACGTCATCGCCGCGTACCGGCGGCTGATCGACGACCTGTTCCTGGTGTGGCAGCACCACTTCGAGTTCCTCAACCTCGGGTACGGCGGCTACATCGCGTTCTTCCAGTTCTGCAAGCAGGCGTTCCCGGAGATCGGCGAGCAGCGGATCGCCCGGATGGTCGCCGGGATCGACGTGCTGGCCTTCCGCCCCGACGACGAGCTGCGCGACCTCGCCGCGCTCGCCGTGGAGCTCGGCGTCGATGACGCGCTCGTCGCCGACGCGCCGCAGAAGGTGTTCGACGCGCTCGCCGGCACCGAGGCGGGGCGGCGCTGGCTGGCCGCCTACGACGCGGCGAAGGACCCCTGGTTCCACTACTTCGCCGAGTACGGCTTCGGCCACGACCAGGACACCTGGATCGGCAACCCGGCGATCCCCCTGGCCGGCATCGCGGGCTACGCCGAGCGGCTGCGCGCCGGGCAGGACATCCGCCGGCCGGTGGCGAGGCTGCGGGCCGAGCGCGACGAGATCGTCGCGGAGCACCGGGCGCTGCTCACCCCCGACGAGGCGGCCCAGTTCGACGAGCTGCTCGCCCTGGCCCGCCGGGTCTTCCCGTACATCGAGGAACATAACATCCACGTCGAGCACTGGGCGCACACGGTGCTGTGGCGCAAGCTGTGGGAGCTCGGCGACTTCCTCGTCGCCGCCGGCTTCGCCCGCGAACGCGACGACCTGTTCTTCCTCAACCGCTTCGAGCTCGAGGCCGTCCTGCACGACGTCGTGCAGTCGTGGGCGATCGGGGTGCCGCCGCGCGGCGCCGGGCGGTGGGCGGCGGAGGTCGGGCGGCGCCGCGGCATCGTCGCCGCGCTGCGGGCCGCGCCGCCGCAGCCGGCCTACGGGCTGCCGCCGGACGAGGTCACCGACCCGTTCGCCATCATGAACTACGGCATCACCACCGAACGGGTCGAGGCGTGGCTCGGCGGCACCGGCGGCGACGACGCGACCGTCAGCGGGATCGGCGGGTCGCCCGGCGTCGTGCAGGGCACCGTGCGGCTGCTGCGCGACGAGCGCGAGCTCGGCGACGTGCGCCCCGGCGAGATCCTCGTCTGCCCGATCACCGCGCCGTCGTGGGGACCCGCACTGTCCACAGTGGCCGGTGTGATCACCGACATCGGCGGGATGATGAGCCACGCCGCGATCGTCTGCCGCGAGTACGGGCTGCCGGCCGTCGTCGGCACCGGCTTCGCCACGGTCCGGCTGCGCACCGGCGACGAGGTCCGCCTCGACGGCACCACCGGCGAGGTCACGGTGCTGCGCGCCGCGGCGCCCGGGCCCGGCGCCGGCTCGGCACCGGCGGCGTGACCGTGTTCACCCGAGCGCTCGACGACCCGGCCTGCGCCGACCCGGCCGAGGCCGGCGGGAAGGCGGCCGGGCTCGCCGGGCTGGCCAGGGCCGGGCTGCCGGTCTCCCCGGGGTTCGTCGTCACCGTGCCGGCGCACCGGGCGTTCGTCGCCGCCCGCGGCACCGTGCCCGCGGCGGTCGCGGACGCCGTGCGCCAGTCGTACACACGACTCTGCGGCGGCAAGGACGTCGCCGTCGCCGTGCGCTCCAGCGGCACCACCGAGGACGGCACCACGGCCAGCCTCGCCGGCAGATTCGACACCTGGCTGGACGTCACCGGCGCCGAGGCGGTCCTCGACCACGTCCGGCGGTGCTGGGCCGGCACCGCACGCTCCCCGGGCACCGGGATGGGGGTCGTGGTGCAGCGGATGGTCCGGGCCCGCGCCGCCGGCGTCATGTTCACCGTCAGCCCCGTCACCGGCGACCGGTCCCGCATCGTGGTGGAGGCCGGCTGGGGGCTCGGCCTCGCCGTCGTCGGCGGCGAGATCACCCCGGACCGGTGGACGGTCGACAAGGTCGGCCTCACCGTCCTCGAACGGGTCGCCGGCGACAAACGGATCGAATACCGCCGCGGCCACCTCGCCGTCGCGGTCACCGGCGCGCGGCGGGAGCGGCTGTGCCTCAGCGACGACGAGGTCCTCGGGCTGGCCGCGCTCGGCAAGCGCGTCGAACGTGAGGAGGGCCGCGCCCAGGACGTCGAGTTCGCGTTCGGCGACGACGGGCTCGTGCTGCTGCAGCGGCGCCCGGAGACGGTCTGGTCCAACCGTGCCCGCCCGCCGCGCTTCGCCGCCGGGCAGGGCGTCACCGCGTGGATCGGCGCGGCGGTCACCGCCGGCCCCACCCAGCAGAGTCCAGGAGGGCTGACATGAACACCAGCGCCGAACCGATCGCCATCATCGGCATGGGCTGCCGGCTGCCCGGCGGCATCGACGCGCCGGAAGCGCTGTGGCGGCTGCTGGACGAGGGCGGCGACGCGATCGGCGCCGTGCCCGACGGCCGCTGGGACGCGTACGCCGCCCGGGGCCCCGCCTACGCGGCCGCCGTCGCCCGGGCCGTGCGCGCCGGCGGCTACCTGAGCGACATCGCCGGCTTCGACGCCGAGTTCTTCGGCATCTCGCCCCGCGAGGCGGAGCTGATGGACCCGCAGCAGCGGGTCACGCTCGAGGTCGCCTGGGAGGCGCTGGAGCATGCGGGCATCGCCCCCGCGAGCCTGGCCGGCACCGACGGCAGCGTCTTCATGGGCGTCTGCTGCGACGACTACGGCCGCCGGCTGCTGGAGGACCTGCCCAACGTCGAGGCCTGGACGGGCATCGGCGCGTCGATGTGCGCCGTCGCCAACCGGGTCTCGTACGCCCTGGACCTGCGCGGCCCGAGCATCACCGTCGACACGGCCTGCTCAGCGTCGCTGGTCGCCGTCCACCAGGCGTGCCAGAGCCTGCGCGCCGGTGAGACGTCCCTGGCCGTCGCCGGCGGGGTCATGCTCGTGGCGAGCCCGAGCTTCGCGCTGATCCTCGAGGCCGCCGGCGCGCTGTCGCCGGACGGCACCTCCAAGGCGTTCGACGCGGCCGCGAACGGCTACGTCCGCAGCGAGGGCTGCGCGGTGCTCGTCCTGAAGCGGCACAGCGACGCGATCCGCGACGGCGACCAGGTCCTCGCGCTCGTGCGGGGCGGCGCCGTCTGCCAGGACGGGCGCACCAACGGCATCATGGCCCCCAGCGAGACCGCCCAGGCGCACCTGATGCGCCAGGCCGCCGGCAACGCCGGCGTGCCGCTGGACTCCATCGGCTACATCGAGGCGCACGGCACCGGCACCGGCGTCGGCGACCCGATCGAGGTCGCCGCGCTCGCCGCGACCGTCGGCGCCGGCCGGGCCGACGGCGAGCCGTGCCTCATCGGCTCCGTGAAGTCGAACCTCGGCCACCTGGAGGCGGCGTCCGGCGTCGTTGGCGTCATGAAGCTCGTCCTCGCGCTCGGCCACGACATGATCCCCGCGACGCTGTCGCGGGCCGGCCTCAACCCGCGCATCCCGTGGGACGGCTCGGGCCTGCGCGTCACCCGGGACCGCACCCCGTGGCCGCGGACGCCCGGCCGCCCGCGCCGCGCCGGGGTGGGCAACTACGGCTACGGCGGCACCCTGGCGCACCTCATCATCGAGGAGGCGCCCACCGCGACCCGTGCGGTCCCCGCGCCGGCCGGCGTGCGGCTCTTCCCGCTGTCCGCGGCGACCGAGGCCGGGCTGCGCGCCACCGCGGACCGCCTCGCCGGCTGGGTGACGGCCGGCGGCGACC
>NZ_JBFANF010000115.1:0-19860 GCF_040674675.1 Dactylosporangium sp. NPDC049742
TGGTGAGGTCCTGGTCGGGCACGTCGAAGCGCATCTCCTGGAGCAGTTCGCGGGCCTGCCGGGCGGCCGCGGTCGCGCCCGCGGCGACGGTGGTGGCGAGGTGCTCGGCGAGCGCCGGCTGCCGGCGCAGCGACGACGGCAGCGCCAGCGCCGCCAGAGACACCCCGCGCAGCGTCTTGGCCACCGAGTCGTGCAGCTCGCGGGCGAGCCGGGCCCGCTCGGAAGCGGCCGCCGAGCGCTGCGCGGCCACCAGGAGGCTGGTGGACAGCTCCAGGTGGCGGGCGAGGGCGGTGGTCGCGACGACCGCGCCGAGCCCGGCGAGGGCGCCGGCCATGGGGAACGCGACGACGAACGCGGCGATCTCCGCCGGCGGGTCGCTGCGGCGCAGCACCTCGGCGGTGACCGCGAAGCTGAGCGCGGCGTGGCCGACCCACACCGGCAGCGCCCGCATGCCGAGCACCACCCCGGCGAGCCCGCCGGCGCCGGCGGCGTAGCAGAAGTACGCGATGCCGCCGCGGCTCACCGCCAGGACCACGAACACGAGGGCGAGGTCGGCGGCGACGACGAGGGCCGGCCGGGCGACCAGTCCCGGCCACCGGGCCAGGGCGCCGAGCTGCGCGGCGGTGGCGACGGCGACGAACGTGAGGACCGCGATCACCGGGCCCGGGTCGTCGACGAGCAGCAGCCCGGCGGCGGCCGCGCTCATCGTGGCGGCGGCGCGCGCGATGAGCACCGCCCGGGTCAACGCCGCCGCGGCGATCTCCCTGCCCGCCGAGTGCACCACTGAACGCTACTTGCCGGGCGCCCCGCCACCGAACCCCCGGCACGGCGCCTAAGCCGGATTTCAGCCAAAGTTGATCAGCCGAAAAGCGTCGGCCGGCCGGTCCGTCAGGCGATCGTGACGACGTCGAGGTCCGGCGCGGGGGTGTCGTCGTTGAAGAACGTCAGCCGCAGCTCGCCGGCGGGCAGCTCGGCGGTGAACTGGAACGACCGGGGCACGGTCCAGGCCGGGCCGGTCACCTGGAACGTGCGCGGCGCCGCCCCGTTGACCCGGACCTTCACCGAGCGCGGGCCGTCCACCTCGTACCCCACCGTCACCGTCCGCGACCCCGCCGAGGGCAGGACGGCGCGGACCTCCAGGGTGCAGGTGAAGCACAGGTAGCGGACCCGGGCGCCGCCGTGGCAGGTGCCGCACGCGGTGACGGCGGCGCCGCCGGTCAGCCGGTTGCCCGGGTCCTCGGCCTCCACGACGATCGGCGCGAAGCTCGCCGGCGCGCTGCCGGGCACGGCCGCCGAACCCCGTACAGGAGGCGCTGAAACGACAGGCGCCTCGTCGGCCGTGTCCCGGTCCGGGGCGATCAGCGGCGGCACGAGCACCGTCGCCGCAGCCATCCCGGCCGCGACCACCGTCACACCCAGCCACTGCCCCGGCCGTCGGCTCACCTGCACGCCACACCCCCGGACGGGACCCTACGGCACGCGTCCGGACAGCCGGCGGCGCCGCCGTCCTCGGTCGTGGACGGCGGCGCCGGGCGCCCTGAAGGTCGGGGGGTCAGGGCAGCAGGTAGTTCTCGTTCAGCACGTACGGGGCCGGCTGCTGGTCATCGCGGCCGTCGTGCCCCCGCGGGTCGCACTGCCGGGCCGCCACGATGCACCCGTCGACCATCGCGGCCAGGGTCCGCTCGTCCCACGCGTTCATGAAGTCGTAGTGGAACGTGGGGCCGGCCCCGCTGGCGAAGCGCACCTTCGACATGTCGCCGTTGACCGGCCAGGCCATCTTGAACTCCAGCTTCGGCACCGCGACCGGGTGGCTGTCGGGGCAGACCCAGCCCGACGCGGTGTGGCTGTCCACCGGGTACACGATGTGGCTCTGGTGGTCCGGCGAGTCCAGGTGCAGCCCGTCCCAGCAGCTCGGCGCCTGGTACCGGATGTTGAGCTTCACGTCCCGCGCCGAGGAGCAGGTCAGCGGGATGTTCTTGTTCTTGTAGCTGTTGCCGCACTCGAAGCCTTCCTCGGTCGCGGCGAGGAACTTGTCGGCGTCGGTGTTCTTCGCGTTGCCGACCACGAACCGCAGCCCCTTCGGGAACGGCCGGACGCTGCGGTAGTCGGTCACGCCGGCCTTGTAGTAGATGACCTGCAGCCCTTCCGGGTTGACCGGGGTGTCGCCGTTGAACAGCGTCGGCATCCAGTACGCGGACAGGTCACCCTTGGCCTTGCAGGTCGTCTGGCCCTTGCCCAGCGACTCGATGGTCGTGTTCGCGTTCGTGGTGGTGTTGCCCATGAACGTGTGCAGGTGCGAGGCGCCGGGCAGGCCCGGGAACACGATCGGGTCGTCGCCGAGGTTGGTCCGGCTGACCGAGCAGTTCGCCTGGAACTCGTGGAACCCGCCCTTGTTCGGCGGCACCTCGTGCGACGGCTTCACGTTCCGCACCGGGTTGGGCGCGTCGATCCAGCCGGTGCCACTGGGGCTCGCCGTGCTGCCGCCGGTCGGGGCCGTCGTCGACGGCGGATTCACGGTCGCGGTGGCCGGTGCCGAGCCCGACCCGTACACCTGGAACTCCCACAGCGAGAAGCCGTATCCGCTGGACCGTTTGGTCCCGAACATCCGCACGTGGCGCGCGAGGCCGCTCACCGCGAGGTTCTGCACGCCACCGGTGCCGGTCGTGGTGGTGTACGCCGTGCGCCAGTTCGTCCCGTCGACGGACAGCTGCACCTCGAACGCGGTCGCGTGGGCCCGTTCCCAGGTGAGCACCACCCTGCTGACGGCCACCGGGGCGCCGAGGTCGACCTGGACCCACTGCGGGTCGCTGAACGCGCTGGACCACCGGGTCTTCGGGTCGCCGTCGAACGCGGCCTTCGCCGGGTACCCCTGCCCCTCCAGCGACGACGCCGTCGCCGGCTTGCCCTGGGACAGCGGCTTGTCGTCCGCGCTCGCCAGGTGCAGCGGCCCGGTCGCGAACCAGCCGAGGAACCCGGCCAGCGCCACCGCGATGCCCGCCAGGACGAACAGCCGCGACCGCGGCGTGCGTCGAAGGGATGTCATGCACGTCTCCTGAGTCGGCGTCCGGGTGCCGCCGCCCGGCACCCACCGGCGAGGACGCTAACCGCGCGGCCGCCCCCGCGCCTGAGCACAAAGACCCAGATGGGGCCCAGACGGGACGGGACGGGCGGCGTTGAGGGTACGGGTAGGCGCGTGAGAGCGGCCTGCGGGAAACTGCGGTGCGATCCATGATCGTGGATCGCGAGTCCGGAGCCCCGGCACCGTCGCCGGCGTGCTCCGGCTGTCCTGGTCGCTCTCGTTGAGGAGTGCTCCATTGGTGCCTTTACCTCGCACGGGCCGCACGCCGCTCGTGACATCCACGGCGGCGCTGCCGCCGGTGCGCCTGCACAGCGGGGGGCAGGCGCACCTGACCTCCCTCCCGGACGCCGGACCCGGACGGCGGGTGGCGGTCGCATGAGCCCGCGTCTGAGGGGGCCGGCCGTGCGCAGGGCCCTGCTGTGCGTGGTCGCGGCCGCCCTGGCCGGGGCCGCCGGTGCGCAGGCACCGGCGTTCGCCGCGCCGGCGAAGCGCATCGCGCCGCCCAAGCCGGTCGCGTCGGTGCCCGGCTCGTACTCGAAGCCCGCGGCCGCGCCCGCCGCCGCGGGTTCGTTCACCCGCCCGCCGGCGACCGTGCGCTGGCCCGCCGCGGTCAGCGCCGACGTGACGCTGGGCTCCGGCGACCTGTCCACGGCCGTCGACGCCGAGGCCCGGCAGGGCACCGCGGTCCCGGGCACCCCGGTGCGTCTGGCCGGCGCCATGGTCAGCGGCAAGGCGGCGGCCCTCGCCCAGCGCGCCGGCCGCGACCCCGGGTCCGTGCGCGTCGACGTGCTGGCCCACGACGCCGGCGCGGCCGCCGGCCGGCCCGTCGTCGTGCGGCTCACCCGCAGCGACGGCACGGCGGCGACCGGCGGCACGGTGCGGTTCGGGCTGGACTACACCGCGTTCCGTGAGGCGTACGGCGGCGACTGGTCCTCCCGGCTGCACCTGGTCAGCCTGCCCGAGTGCGCGCTGCGCACCCCGGACGCGCCCGGCTGCCGGCCCACGGACCTGGCCGCCAGCAACGACACCGGGACCGGCACGATCAGCGCCACCGTCGCGCTCACCGGCGGCGGCACCGGCGGCGGGGTCGCGTCGATGAGCGCGAGCACCCAGTCCGCCGCGGCCGGGGCGCTGGTGGCGCTCGCGGCCAGCCCCCAGACGACCAACGGCGGCGGCGACTACGCCGCCACCCAGATGTCGCCGACGAGCAGCTGGTCGGCCGGCGGCCAGAGCGGCGGCTTCACCTGGACGTACCCGATCAAGACCCCGCCGCAGATCAGCGGTCCCGCGCCGGGCGTCGGCATCGGCTACGACTCCGCGGGGATGGACGGGCTGACGGCCGCGTCCAACAACCAGCCGTCCTGGGCCGGTGACGGGTTCGACTACAGCCCCGGGTTCATCAGCCGCAACTACGTGTCCTGCGCGGACGACGGCAAGGCCGGCGTCGGGGACCTCTGCTGGGGCACCGACAACGCCAGCCTGACGATGCCGGGGCACTCCGGCGAGCTGCTGCAGCTGTCCACCAACCCGGACGTCTGGCGGCTGCGCAACGACGACGGCACGAAGGTCGAGCGCAAGACCGGCGCCACGAACGGCGCCCGCAACGGCGAGTACTGGGAGGTCACCACGCCCGACGGCTGGGTGTACAGCTTCGGGCTGAACCGCCTGCCGGGCTGGACCAGCGGCAAGCTGACCACCCAGTCGGTGTTCACCGTGCCGGTCTTCGGCAACAACGGCGGCGCCACCCCGGAGCCCTGCTACAACGCCACCTACGCCAACGCGTGGTGCGACCAGGCGTACACCTGGAACCTCGACTACGTGCTGGACCCGCGCGGCAACACGATGTCGCTCTGGTACGGGCAGGAGACCAACCACTACGGCCGTAACAACACCGCGAGCACCGTCTCCACGTACACCCGCGGCGGGCACATCGACCACATCCTGTACGGCACCCGCAAGGAGGCCGGCACGGAGAGCTTCTACACCGCCGGCTACGCGCCGGCCCAGGTCGTGTTCGCCACCGCCGAGCGCTGCGAGACGCCCGGCGCGACGTGCGTGCAGAGCACCCCGTCGAACTGGCCGGACGTGCCCTGGGACCAGCAGTGCGACTCGACGTCGTCCTGCCCGAACGCGCTGGCGCCGTCGTTCTTCACCCAGAAGCGGCTGGCGTCCGTCACGACGCAGGTCTGGTCCGGCACCGGCGTCACCTACCGTGACGTCGAGCGGTGGACGCTGAACACGAGCTTCAAGACCCCGGGCGACGGCCGGCCGAAGCTGCTGTGGCTCGACGGCATCCAGCACACCGGCCTGGAGACCGGCCCGGCGAACAAGATCGACCTGCCGAGCGTCACGTTCACGCCGGTGTCGATGGGCAACCGGGTCGACACGTCGCCGACGAAGAACCCGATCCAGCGGCTGCGGCTGTCCTCGCTCACCACCGAGACCGGTGGCGAGATCGCCGTCACCTACTCCGCGCCCGACTGCGTGGTGAACACCCGGATGCCGGCGTCGCCGGACACCAACACCCTGCGGTGCTTCCCCGTGTACTGGACGCCGTACGGCACGACCACCGCGACGTTCGACTGGTTCCACAAGTACGTCGTCACCGCGGTGGCCGTGACCGACAAGACCGGCGGGCTGCAGCCGAAGGTCGGCAGTGTCACCAGCTACCAGTACATCGGCGACCCCGCGTGGCACTACGACGACAACGAGCTCGTCCCGTCGGCGCACAAGTCGTGGGGGCAGTGGCGCGGCTACGGCAAGGTCCGCACGCTGCTGGGCCAGGCCGACACGCCGCAGATCCAGACCGACACCGTCTACTTCCGCGGCATGCACGGCGACAAGACGCCCACCGGCACCCGGTCGGTGCAGATCCCGGCCGACCCGGACTTCGGCGGCGCCGCGATCAACGACGAGGACTGGCGCAACGGGATGACCCGTGAGGTCATCCAGTACAACGGGGTCGGCGACACCGCCCCCGTGGTCGGCAAGGCCCTGCAGGCGCCGTGGGAGTCGGGCCCGACGGTCACCCGCAACCGCAACAGCGTCGTCGTGAACGCCTACCTGACCGGTGTGCGCTCCTCGACGCAGAAGGTCGCGCTCGACGGCGGCCGCGGCTGGCGGACCACCACGTCCACGAACACGTTCGACACCGAGACCGGGCTCAGCAACCCGATCGGCCGGGTCGTCAAGGTCGACGACACCGGCGACACGGGGGTCACCGGCGACGAGCGGTGCACCCGCGTCACGTACGCCACCGACACCGGCGGGACGATCCGCACCGCGGTGGCGCAGCAGCAGGTCGTCGCGGCGCCCTGCGCGACCGCCAACCCCGACCTGAAGACGCTGCTGGTCGCCGACACCAGGACGTGGTTCGACAACGCGGGCAGCTTCGACGGGGTCGTCTCCAAGGGCGACGCCACCCGCACCGAGCAGGCGTTCAACGACGCCGCCGGCAACGTGGTGTACCGGGCGGTGAGCGTCGACACGTACGACAAGTACGGCCGCACGCTGACCACGACCGACGCGCTCGGCTACACCAGCAGCACCGTCTACACCCCGGCGAGCGGGTCGCAGGCCACGTCGATCGCGTACACCAACCGCAAGACGTGGACGCGGACCGACACCGTCAACCCGGCGTACGGCAACATCACGTCCGCCGTCGACGCGAACGGCCGCCGGTACGACCTCGGCTACGACGCGCTCGGCCGGATCACCGACGTGTGGGAGCCGGGGCGGCCCAAGACCGGGACACCGACGCGGAAGTACGCGTACGTGGTCGGCGGCGTCACCGCCATCACGTCGACCGCGACGTCCGTGCTCACCCCCGACGGCACCGGGTACAACACCTCCTACCAGCTGTTCGACGGCCTGCTGCGCAAGCGTCAGACGCAGGTGCCGGCGGTCGGCGGCGGGGTCGTGCTGACCGACACCATCTACGACTCGCGCGGGCTGGCGGTGCAGAGCAACAACCCGTACTTCCAGGCCGGTGTCTCGTGGGGCAACCTGTTCACGCCGCCCTCGCCGACCCCCGGCCGGGTGATGACCACGTATGACAACGCGGGCCGGCCGACGGTCGCGGCCTACCAGGCGGACGGTGTCGAGAAGTGGCGCACCACCAGCGCCTACGGCGGTGACCACGTCGACACGACCGCGCCGGCGGGCGGCACCGGAACGTCGATCTGGACCGACGCCCTCGGGCGGCAGACCCAGCTGTGGCAGTTCCACGGCACCGCGCCCACCGGCGTGAAGGACGTCACCACCAACCTGTACGACGTCCGCGGCAACCTCGCGCAGGTCACCGACAACGCCGGCACGCAGTGGAAGTACACCTACGACGTGCGGCACCGCAGGACCAAGGTCGTCGACCCGGACCGCGGCACGCTCGACTTCACCTTCGACGACCTCGACCAGCAGGTCACCTCGTCCGACGGCCTCGGCACCGTGCTGACCTCCGTCTACGACCAGCTGGGCCGCAGGACCGACCTGTACCAGGGCACCGTCGCCACCGGTACGCAGCTCGTGCACACCGTCTACGACGAGATCGTGAAGGGGCAGGAGAGCACCTCGACCCGGTACAGCGGCGGCCGCTCGTACACGACGAAGACCCTGGAGTACAAGGCCGGCACCTACCTGCCGACGAAGACGTCGGTCACCATCCCGGCCGCCGAGGGCACCCTCCTCGCCGGCGAGTACCAGACCACGATGACGTACAACCCCAACGGCAGCATCGCCACCATGACGATGCCCGCGGTCGGTGGCGGCGGCGCCGGTTCACAGCCGGCGGAGACGCTGACCTACGAGTACAACAGCCTCGGCCTGGCCACGACGCTGTCCGGGCTGAACACCTACGTCACCGCGACGGCGTACGACTCGTTCGGCCGGATCAGCGCGACGCTGTACAACAACGGCGGGCCGAAGAACCTCGCCCAGATCTGGTCTTACGACCCCGGCACCGGCCAGACCCTCGAGCACGGCGTCTACGACAACGACACCTTCGCCGTGTACCAGGACTCCTACTACGGCTACGACAACAGCGGCAAGATCACGTCGGTCAAGGACCAGACGGCGCAGTACGGTGCCGGCCCCGACGACAACCAGTGCTTCCGCTACGACCACCTGCAGCGGCTGACCAACGCGTGGACCCCGTCGAACGGCAACTGCTCGACGGACCCCACCACGGTCGCGTTCTCGGCGCTGGGCGGGCCCAGCCCGTACTGGCAGGCGTGGACCTACGACAGCGCCGGCAACCGCGCCACCCAGAAGGACCGCACCGCGGCCGGCGACACCACGGCGACGTCGACCTACCCGCTCCCGACGGCCGCCCGGCCGCACGCGGTGACGAAGCTGACCACGCAGCCACCGACCGGCGGCTCGACGGTCAACAACTACACCTACGACACGGCCGGCAACACCGTGAACCGCAACCTCAGCGGCGCCGCCGGGCAGGTCCTCAACTGGGACGCGGAGGGCCGGATCAGCTCGGTCACCGGCGGCCCCGGCGCGGCCTCCTACGTGTACGGGCCGGACGGTCACCGGCTCATCGCCCGGGACACCTCCGGCACGACGCTGTACCTCGGCGGGCAGGAGGTCCACATCTCCCCGACGAACCAGGTCACCACGACCCGCTTCTACGGCAACGGCGCCGTCCGCACCACCGGCGCGGGGCTGATGTGGGTCACGTCCGACCCGCACGACACCGGCGAGCTGACGTTCAACGCGGCGACCCTCGCGAAGACCCAGCGCCGCACCACGCCCTTCGGCCAGCTCCGCGGCGCCACCGTCAGCTGGCCGACGACCCGCGACTTCGTGGGCGGCATCGACGACCCGACGGGCCTGACCCAGGTCGGCGCCCGCCCCTACGATCCGCTGCTGGGCCGGTTCGTCGCGGCCGACCCGATCTTCGACGAGGGCAGCCCGGTCTCGTACAACGGCTACGGCTACGCGGACTACTCGCCCCTGTCCACCTCCGACCCGACCGGCATGTACCACGACCAGGAGCAGCAGTCCACGACTCCGGAGATCTCCGCGTCACAGGACGAGACCGTGGTCGAGCACGGCGTCAAGAAGCACCGCCGCTACCACTACCGGCGGGTCTGCAAGTCCGCCGGCGGCTGCCGGGTCGGGGTGTCCGTGTGGGCGATGGAGAAGGTCATCGAGGACGAGGAGATCATCCCGCAGAAGGGCTTCAACTTCGAGGGCGACACCGACACGACCCCGGGCGAGCCGGCCGGCGGCAACTCCCAGGTCCCGGTGACCATCTGCGGCACCAACAGCACCGTCATCCTGACCGGCACCGACACCAAGGCCACCGTGACGGTGGACCTCAACGGCGCCGAGACGACCGCCACCATCGACACGACCAACACGCACCAGTGCCGGGGAGACATCGGCACCGGCTACCACTGCTACGTGACCCCGCCGGACCCCGGGACCGTCGGCAGGTGCAAGGCCATCGGCCTCGCGGTCGTGGTCAGCGGTGGGGGCTCGATCTGCTACGGCCAGGACTCCCGCGGCTGGGGCGTGTGGGCCAGCGGCAGCTCGACCGAGGGCGCCCAGCTGAGTGCGGGCGTGAGCGACCAGGTCTTCTGGTCCGACGGCGACATCAGGGACCAAGCAGGCGAGTTCGACACGGTGGAAGGCGGTGCCTGGGTCGTCAGCGGCTCCTACTCGTGGGGCAAGAACGTGGAAGGTGACCGGGACGTCCACTCGGCGACCGTCGGCTACTCGGCCGGCAAGGGCGGCGGCGCCGGGATCGGCAAGAGCAACACCTGGATCCTGTTCCATCACGACAACTGCTGACCGGTGATCGGGGCGCCCGCCGAGCCACGGCGGGCGCCCCGATCCGTCTCACCCGGGATGCCTGCGGGCGCTGAGCGCCACGAGCAGGGCGACCACCCCTCCGGCGGGGAACAGCAGGCCGAGAAAGCCGAAGATGTTGCGGTTGTTCGCCGGTGTGTCCTGCGGGCCGACGTTCAGGTGGTCGCCAACGACACGAACGGGCGCCCCGCGGTACAGCGTCACCCGCACCGGGTGGCCCGTCACCGCCGGCACCTGCTGGGAGATCGTGATGTCCATGCCCAGGGCGTGCCCGTCGACGTCGACCTCCACCCTGTCCCGGGTGATGCTGGTGACTGTGCCGTCGAGCTCGGCCCGGCACTTCGCCTGCGTGAACACCTGGCTCGGCGCGCACGGCGGGGCGGTGCGGCGCTGCTGGTCCTTGATGTCGCTCTGCCATGCCAGCAGGAGCAGGCACCCGCCGAGGAGCAAGGTCGCCACCAACGTCAGGACCGCGTGACGAACGGACATCGGCGCCCTTACAAGTTTCATCGCCCCATTATCAGCCAGTCCCCAGCCGGCACCACTGCGCGTTTTCCCACCGCCGGCCTCGACCCTGGCCGCGGCCTCGGCGATCCTCGCGGCTGGCGCCTGGGCACTGCTGAGACGTCTGCGGTGAGGTCCGGGCGCCAGGACCGGACAAGCACCGTGTAACCGCCGCAAAGCGGCCGGGTGACGCGCCGGGGTTTCCGCGTTCACCTGCGGGTGAGGCGGGTGGCGGGGCAACGTCGGAGGGGTGGAGCACGCAACTGGGGTGAGCCGGCGCGGCGTCCTGCTGGCGGCGGCCGGAGCCACCGCGGGAGCCGCCCTGCCGGCGCCGGCGTCGGCGGCCGCGAAGCCGTTGCTGGCCGTCAGCATGGCGACGCACATTCACGGACCGTTCAGTGAGGGACTCGCCAGCTACGCGGCGCACCTGGAGCAGGCCCGCAAGCACAAGGTCGACGTGGTCTGGTGGACCGACCACGACTTCCGGATCGCGGCGGCCGGGCACCGCCAGGCCGTGCACTTCGACGGCACCTCCGAGCCCGAGCACGGGCTCGACTGGACGTGGAAGCAGCACCTCGCCGGCAAGCCCCGCACCCACACCGCCGACTTCGTCGCCGCGCCGCACTCCCCGCGCGACGGCACCGGCAAGGCGCTGCGCCTGAGCGCCACCGGCGACGGCGCGCTGCGCATGGAGGGCATCGCCTGGAACGCGATGGCGAACGCTTGCGTCGCCGACACCACCCTCACCCTGGACGTGCTGCCCGAGCAGCTCGCCGGCGGGTCGCTGACGCTGGAGATCCAGCTGTCCAACCAGCCGGGCAAGGGGGTGCTGCGGCTGCGGTACGACATCTGCGGCGGGACCAAGGTCACGCACAAGGCCGACAAGGCGGTCGGCACGGTGACGCGCCCCGTGAAGGCGGGCGCGTGGCAGTCGCTGACGTTCGACCTGTGCGACGACATCGCGGCGCTGTGGCCCGACGTCACCGCCGGCGACAACGCCCTCACGGGGCTGGCGCTGGAGGTCCGGCAGGCCCGGTTCGTGGTCGACCGGCTCACCTTCGACCGCGCCCGCCGCGCCGGGCAGGCCGGCGAGCAGCTGCGCGCCGAGGTCATCGCCGCGGTCGCGAAACGCTACCCGGACGTCACCCAGTTCCGGGCCCTCGAGGTCTCGATGGTCAGGCACCTGAACTGGTTCGGCGGCGACCTGGCCTTCCCGCCGTTCCCGAGCCCGCCGCTGCGCGACAACGACCCCGACCTGACCGGGTCGATGGTCCGCCGCCTGCACGCCCACGGCGGCCTCGTCTGCTGGAACCACCCGATGGACGTGGCGAAGCGCGACGAGCTGGCGAAGCTGATCGTGACCCGGGGCGCCCTGGGCGCCGACCTCGTCGAGATCGGCCGGGACCCGGTCGAGGACCTGCTCTGGGTGTACGACGTCGCCGCCCGCAACTGCGTCTTCTTCACCGCTCTGGGCAGCAGCGACGACCATGACGCCACCGACTGGGCGGCCAACGAGGACCACTTCGTCAGCCACGTCTGGTCCCCGTCGAAGGGCCGCGCCGATCTGCTGCGCGCGCTGTCCGCCGGGGCGGCCTGGTTCACCGACCTCGTCTCGTTCCGCGGCGCCCTCGACCTCCGCGTCGGCGGTGTCTCCTACATGGGCGCGGTCCTGGTCGGCACCACACCGGTGAAGGTCGACGTGACGGCGACGAAGCTGCCGAAGGGCGCGAAGCTGGAGGTCGTCACCGGCAAGCTCGGAAGCGGCCTCACACCGTCCACGAAGATCACGGCCGACACGTCGGTGCTGCTGCAGCCCGGCACCTACGTGCGCTCGCAGGTCCGGCTCAAGGACGGCACGCTCGCGGGCGTCTCGAACCCGCTGTGGTTGCTGGCGAAAGCGCCTTCCACACCGATCCCGGTGGCTCGGCGGCGGGCGTTGCCCTACTGAATCGTCGTTCTTAGACGACGGTCCTTGAACGGTGTTTCTTGGAGCGGACGACGAGATTCGAACTCGCGACCCTCACCTTGGCAAGGTGATGCGCTACCAGCTGCGCTACGTCCGCGTTGCTGGTGAAGACTCTAGCGCATCGTCGCGCGGCGTTCACCGAGGGGGGCGGTCACCCGATAGCGTGACTCCGTGAGACGCATGATGTTCGCGGCGCCGCTGCTGCTCATCGCCGGTTGCACGGCCACCGCGGCGCCCTCCGCCCCGGCGCCGTCGTCCGCCCCGGCGCCCGCCGCGCCGACTTCGGCCTCCCCGTCGCCCACCCCGGTCGACCTGACGCTCGCCTTCGCCGGCGACGTGCACTTCATGGACCGGACCGCCAAGCTGCTCGCAAACCCGGCGACCGCCTTCGGCCCGATCGCGTCGCAGCTGTCCTCGGCCGACCTCACGATCGTCAACCTGGAGACGGCGATCACGTCCCGCGGGACCGAGGAGCCGAAGACGTACCACTTCCGCACCACACCCGTCGCGATCGAGGCCCTCAAGGCGGCCGGGATCGACGCGGTCAGCATCGCCAACAACCACACGCTCGACTACGGCCGGGTCGGGCTGCTCGACACCCTGGACGCCGTCCACAAGGCCGGCTACCCGGCGTTCGGGGCCGGCGCCACCATCGACGAGGCGTACCGGCCCTGGCTGACCACCGTCCGCGGCGTGAAGATCGCCGTCCTCGGCTTCAACCAGGTCAGCGAGCTCGCCTCCAGCTGGGCCGCCGGCCCCGACAAGCCCGGCATCGCCATGGCGTTCGACACCGCCCGCGCCACCGCCGCGGTCGCCGCCGCCCGCGCCCAGGCCGACCTCGTCATCGTGTTCAACCACTGGGGTGACGAAGGCAACAGCTGCGCCAACAGCACCCAGAAGGCCTTCGCGGCCAAGCTCTCCACCGCCGGCGCCGACCTGATCATCGGCTCCCACGCCCACACCCTGCAGGGATCGGGCTGGCTGGGCTCCACGTTCGTCGCCTACGGGATGGCCAACTTCCTCTGGTACGGCACCTCCAAGAGCACCGACACCGGCGTCCTGCGCCTGACCGTCCGGGACCGCAAGGTCACCAAACGGGAGTTCCTGCCCGCCGTCGTCTCCGACACCGGCCAGCCCAAGCTGCTCACCGGCGCCGCCGCGACCAAGCTCAGCCAACGGTACGACAGCCTCCAGACCTGCGCCGGCCTCACCGCACAACCCGGCTGACCCCACCCCGACGCGCCGGATCCGGATACCGGTTTGGCATGACGGTTGGCGGTCGGCTAGAGTTTGCATCCGTCGCCGGGTGCAAGACAGGCCAGGCGGTGCGGACGTAGCGCAGCTGGTAGCGCATCACCTTGCCAAGGTGAGGGTCGCGAGTTCGAATCTCGTCGTCCGCTCGGGAACAAGTGACCACGGTGGGGTGGCCGAGAGGCGAGGCAACGGCCTGCAAAGCCGTGTACACGGGTTCAAATCCCGTTCCCACCTCGGAAAGGCCACACCACGGTGAGGCACCCCAAGCTAGGGCGATTGGCGCAGTGGGAGCGCGCTTCCTTGACACGGAAGAGGTCACTGGTTCAAACCCAGTATCGCCCACGGTCCTGAACGCCCCCTGCTCACGCAGGGGGCGTTCGCCGTTGGACCGTGGATTCCCCGCGCAGGCTTCGCCTGCTCCCCAGTGGGGGAGCTTCGCTCCACCCACACCCCCTCAAGAGCAGGCGCCGCTTGCTCATCGGACGTCGGCTGATCGGATTCGTGGCCGTGCGTGATGCTCAGCTCATGAGGCGATGCGACGGCTGCGGCGGCTCGATGCGGTGGGATCTCTCATCGGTGAGGGCCTGACTGGCGCACACGGAAATGCAACTGCTGGCCGAGCGGCTCGACGCCGCCGGCGCCACACCGAGCGTGACCTGAACGGCGCACCCGGCACGACGGCGAGGAACTCCGGCGGCCAGGGGCTGTCTCGCCCTGGAACCTCGGGGATCCAGACGGATTACGAGGACCCGGACAGCCACAGAATCAACATGACTCCAGAGCCGCCGATCACGAACCAGACGAGCGCCGCCCGCAGCACCGTGCCGAGGCTCGGAGGGCGTTGTGCGTGTCTGGCCACGTCGTCATCATCTCCAAGGCCGGCGTTCGGTACCAGCCCGGTCCGTGCTGGTGCCGAGGAAGACGGAAGGGGCAGGCAATGAGCAGGGGTTTCGCATTGGTCGTCCGGTTCCAGCTCCACGACGACGCGGCGGCGAAGGGGTTCGATGAGCTGGTCGCGCGGACGACTCCGGAGATCGAGCGGCTCGAACCGGGCACGCTGGCGTACGTCGTGCACACCGTGCCCGGCGAACCGCTGGTCCGGGTGTTCTACGAGCTGTACGCCGACCGAGCCGCCTTCGACGCGCACGAGCGGCAGCCGCACACCAAGCACTTCCTGGCCGAGCGGGAGCAGTACACGAGTGGTGTCGACGTGACGTTCATGCAGGCCGAGTCCGGGAAAATGCCGATGCATCCGTGATCACCGAGGAGCCACGCCGCATTCGGCGTCCGCGTGGTCGACCTGCAAAAGCGGCGTTCGGCCGCCCGGTGGGCGGGGTGTGCCGCGGAATGCGACTCGTAGCGGCAAGCGTGGAGCGCTCCTGGGCGCGCATCATGCGGCGGCTGTCGGCCAACGCGGCGAAACACGTCGGTGCCACCGGGCCTCCGGCCGGTCCGCAGGCCATGGACGGCGCAGTGCCGTGTATGGACGGCAAGTGGCTGCCGGCGCCGGACCCGACCTTCGGGGTGGAGTGGCACCAGGTCTGCCACTGCGCAGCGTCACTGGTCTGCGGACGAGCATCCCTGAACGCACCGACCAGCGGGGCAACCGCCGCCGACGAGGCAGCCGCGGTGGTCGCCACCGGTCTCGACGGACCACCACAAGCACCGCAATGCCGATCCGTCGCCACCCGCTACGACAAGGCCACCGCGTTCCACCGGGCGACGGTCACCATCGCCGCGCCACCCGATATGGGTTTGACTTGCACCGATGTATTGCGGATAAAAGGTAGAACAGGGTGCCGCGGTACTTGCAGTCAGCGCGAGGGCGACGGGCATCCAGATCATTACCTATGGGTCCACGTCCTCTCGTTCCGCGCACCGCGAGCAGCTAGTAGCATTACCGAAGGTCAATGCCGTTCCGGCGAATCCTCGGAGGTGGCTGTGGGCGTCGGCTGGGAGCCGGACACCGCGGCAAGATTCTTGCGTCGCTGGGGCAGGTCCCCCGAAGAGTTGAACGCGACCGGTGGCGACAACGGCTGCCCCGACATCTGGGAACTCGACAACGGCGACATTGCGGTTGTCGGCCGTGACCTGACTGACCACTACCGTCCGCTGTTGCCTGCCGATGCAACTGTCGGACCGGGTGAGCGCGTAGTGGTCATCCCACGCCGCACAATGCTGGCCGCGCGTACCGACATCCCAGATGCCTGACCTTCTTGATGGCGTCAACAGCGAGCTGTTGCCGCTAGAAGACTACTTCCCTGCTTTCGACCGAGACTTTTGGTCGATCAAGGAGGGGGATTTCTGGAAACTGGAACGCCAACAGCACTTTCGCGAACCAGGCGATGACAGCTGGCAAGCGTTCGCCGACGGCAACTGGAGCGAGGCGCTGCGGCTGCTGGATGCCCGCCGCGACGACTTTGCCGACTACTACCGAAAGATTGCTGGACACGGCTTCGCCACCTATCGGGTCCGGGTCGTCGAGCAGCCGATCATCCCGTACCTGCAGTGGGAACTGCACCTGCTGCGCGCCCGTGAGCGGACCGGCGCGTTGATCCGGGTCGTCGGCCCCGACAAGATCGCTGAACTAGAGTCAGACGGATTGTTGCCGGAGTTCGCCACGCTCGGCTCGACGCTGCTGTACCAGCCCGTCTACGACGAACACGGCGTCCTGTGCGCGGGCCGCAGATTCCGCGACCGCGGCCTGGTCGACCGCTGCCGACGACTTACTCGGAGACTCTACGACGAGGGCGAACCCTTGGCCTTATTCTTCGACAGGGAGATCTCCCCACTGCCCCCACCGACACCCTGACCCCGTCGCCGTATGTCTGCCACATCCCCAGGTCCTTCGGCGGAGCCACCAGGTCATCTCAACCGATTTGATGCCGGTCAATCTTTAGGCGCCATCGTGCAGCCCGGTCATATTCACGGCGCCGGGCACGTCCACCACCCTGAGCCAGAGACCTTTGCGGTCATCCCGTCACAGCTGCCCGGTGACGTGTCCGCGTTCGTCAATCGGCACATCGAACTGGCCACGCTCGACGGGGCGCTCACCGCTGAACGGCACGGATCCCACGCGATGGTTGTCGCGGTCATTACCGGTACCGCAGGAGTCGGCAAGACGTCTCTGGCGCTGCGGTGGTCGCACTCCGTCCGGCACTTGTTCCCCGACGGTCAGCTGTACGTCAACCTGCGTGGCTACGACCCCGGACTGCCCGTCGTAGGCGGTCAGGTCCTCGCCCGGTTCTTGCGTGACCTGGGCGTCCCCTCGGCGGCGATCCCTGCTGAGGTCGACGACCGAGCGGCCCTGTATCGGTCGGTGATCGCCGGCCGGCGTGTCCTGATCGTCCTCGACAACGCCGCGACTTCCGCCCAGGTGCGCCCGTTGTTGCCCGGTACAGACACCTGTCTTACCGTCGTTACCAGCCGCGACCGAATGTCCGCACTTGTCGCCCGCGACGGCGCCGTCCGCGTCGGACTCAACGTGCTGCACGAGGACGATGCCGTTGATTTACTGGGCATCATGACCAGCCGCTACCGAACCGACGACCGGCGCCACGAACTCGTCGAACTGGCACGGCTTTGCGCGCGTCTGCCCCTCGCGCTGCGTGTCGCCGCCGAACGCGCAGCGAGCCGGCCGATGATGCGCCTCGATGAGTTGATCGCCGACCTCCGCGACGAGTCAGCTCTGTGGGAGGCACTCACCCCCGGCGACACTGACGACAGCGACGCCGTACGCACGGTCTTCGCCTGGTCATACCGGGCATTGCCCGAATCTGCCGCCCGCCTGTTCCGGTTACTGGGCCTGCATCCGGGCAACCAGTTCAGCACCGAAGCCGCGGCCGCGCTCGGCAGACACGATCTGCGCACCGCCCGCCGGTACCTCGACGTCCTCGTCGGCGCGCACCTGCTCGACCAGCGGGCACCGGGCCGATATGAGTTTCACGATCTGCTGCGTGCCTACGCCCACGACCAGGCTCGCGACACCGAAGACCAGATGGAGCAGGGAGCCGCGCTGCGGCGAATCGTCAGCTGGTACCTACAAGCGGCGGCCACTGTACTGCGCCACCTGACCGGGTTCGACACCAGCGTGCTGCTCCACTCCGTCCCTGCCGAAGTCGACCCGCCTCTGCCGATGCTGGCGACACCCAACGCCGCGCAGCATTGGTACAACACCGAATGCGACAACCTCGCTGCGGCGACCCGCGCGGCCGCCGACGCGGACCTGCACCCGCTCGCATGGCGACTCGCCGTGGTCCTTGGCCGGATCTGCGCTCTGCAGAACGCCTTCGACGACTGGCTCGTCACTGGCCGCATCGGCCTCACCAGCGCCATCGCGGCCGGTGACCTTGCCGGTCAGGCGTGGACGCACGCGAATCTCGGCGCCGCGTACTTACAGTCCGGCCGCCTCGACGACGCCGCGACGAGCCACCGGTCGGCGCTGGAGATCAGACAACACCTCGGTGACCGTCGCGGTGAGGCAATGTCCCACAACGCGCTCGGGCTGGTCGCGCTGGGCGCCCGACACCTCGACGCCGCCGTGGCGGCCTTCTCTGAGGGACGACACATCGCCGCCGACCTCGACGACGGATACTGGATCGGGAACCTCGACGCCAACCGAGCCCAAGCGCTTCTGGAGCTGCATCGGCACACCGAGGCCGCCCTTCCGCTGGAGGACGCGCTGGAGACGCTGCGCCGGGCCGGCGACCGTTTCGGCGAGGGCAACGCCCTGTATCTCCTCAGCCGGCTGCGACGAGAGACCGGCGATCTCGTCAGCGCCCACGTCAATATCGGCGCCGCAATCACCATCGCCGAGAATGCTGACAACCAGATGTGGCTCGGGCACTGGCTCGTCGAACTCGGCCATATCCAACGCGCCGCCGGTGAACCCGGCCTGGCACTGGAGTCGTACCAGCGCTCTGCCACACTCCAGCGACGCGTCGGCGACCGGATCCGTGAAGCCATCGCCATTGCCGCCGCGGGTGATGTGTACCAGGATCTCGGTCGGTTGGAAGAGGCGGTCGACTTCTACACCGTTGCCGCAGCTGCCCAGCGCGACATGCGGAGCCGATGGCACCATGCGTGCACGCTCGCGTCCTGGGCCGATGCCAGCCAGCGACTGGGCGACACAGAAAATCCAGTGGCCCGCCGCGCGGAAGCCCTGGCGTTGTTGGAGCACTTCCATGACCCTGCTGCGACGGCTCTGCGCGACCGGTTGCAGGGTTAAGCCCGGGACGGCTGATCCGCCTCCGGGGCAGACTCGACAATCCAGATCGGTGTGTCGGCGCACTCCATGCGCAGGCCGTCGGCCTCAGCCAGCGAAGTGCGAACCACGCGCAGGCGTACACCGTCGACCACTCCGACCGGCGCCCGCCCCATGTACGCGAACATCCGCACCTGGTGGTGAATCTGCGCGGCGGTACGGCCCCAGTCGATGCTGGAGAACTCCGGCTCGATGAACCCGGCGTAGCTCGCTCCGGCGTCACCCTGCGGCTTGCCGGGCGCCCCGTCGGCGATCATCGTAAAAGATTCCGTGAGCGCCTCCGCCAGCACGGGCCCCAGTCGCGACCACAGCAGCGCCGGCGTGACCCACTCATCAAGGACGATTCCATCACGTTGTACGAGGGTCGGGCCGGTGTCGAACCCCTCATCCATCCGATGCACCGTCAACCCGATGCTCGGGTCCCCCGCACGGATCGCCGCCAACACCGGCGCAGGTCCACGGTACTTCGGCAACAGCGACGGATGGGCATTGATCGCCCCATACGTCGCCATCTCCAGTACCCGCACGGGCAGCCGCCAGTTGAAGCCGTGCACAACCACCAGATCCGGCCGGTAACCGACGAGTTGACGGGCCAGTCCATCGCCGCTCGCCGGCACCAGAAGGTCGATCTCGTCCGGCAGTCGGGTCACGATCGTTGAAAGCGATTCGACCATCCACGCGTCAACTGGTGAACGGGGACGCATCGACCGCGATACCACGTATGCAACC
The DNA here is from genome assembly GCF_040674675.1 of Dactylosporangium sp. NPDC049742. Lineage (NCBI taxonomy): Bacteria > Bacillati > Actinomycetota > Actinomycetes > Micromonosporales > Micromonosporaceae > Dactylosporangium > Dactylosporangium sp. NPDC049742. Next base: position 19,615 of record NZ_JBFANF010000115.1, read on the forward strand.
GGTTCATGGCCCGCCGCCAGGCACGTGTCGCGCAGTACATTGAACTGCTCAGCCCCGCTGGCGGCGAGCACCACGCGCATAGGTTCGGGCATCGGTTCACCATATCGGGCCACGCCAAACGGCCTCGCGACTGTGGCCGGCGCGAGCACGTCGCCACCACCGTCGCCGCGGGCGCGACCGCGGCCGCCCGGGCCCGCGAACTGCTCCAGGAGATGCGCTTCGACGTGCCCGACCAGGACCTCGCCG
>NZ_JBFANF010000116.1:0-19311 GCF_040674675.1 Dactylosporangium sp. NPDC049742
CCCGGCAGGCGGCGCGGCGCACCGGGGCCGCCGACACCGGCTGGGGGACGCCACCGATGAGCAGCACCAGGGCGGCCGGGACGGCCAGCCGCCGGGCCCAGGCGGAGGGAGCGGACGACATCGTGCCTCCAACGGCGGTCGGTCGGTTCACAGTTCGGCCAGTTCGCTCGCGGCGGTGCGCCGCCGCGCGGAGCGCGGCGGCGGCACGGAGGGCCCTCACAGGTCGGGGACGGCGTTGGGAACGTTGAGCTGCATGATCGTGACCGGGTCGAGGACGCCGGTGTAGACGCGGACCTCGTCGACGATGCCGGCAAGTTGCTGGGTCCAGGTGGAGCCGACGAGCGCCCGGCCGATCTGCAGCCCGCCGGCACCGGCCGCCCACGTCGTCGGCACGTCGGTCGCGGTGCCGATGAGAGTGCCGTCGACGTAGAGCCGCAGTGTGCGGTAGACGGCGTCGTACGTGGCAACCAGGAACTGGCCGCCCGACGCCGACGGGTCGGGCCGCAGCGCGTCGCCGGTGGCGACGACCGTGACCGGCGCGTTGTCGTCGGTGCCGGGCACGACGACCCGCCACTTGGCTCCGCCTGCGCCGTCTGGCGCGCACCCGACGTCGAATCCGCTGGCGTGGGCGCCGGGCTGGGACAGCAGCGTCATCGGGGCGGTGGTGCAGTCGGTGGCGAGCTGCACCCGGGCCGCGACGCTGAAGCTGCCGCCGGTCACCGCCACGGGACCGGTGGTGGCCGCGTAGCCGGTGCCGCCGTCCAGGACCAGGTGCCCGTCGCCGACCAGCGGCGACGGCGCGAACGGGTCGTAGCCGGGTTCCTCCGGCGACAGCCGCCGGTAGTGGGTGGCGCCGGTGTACAGGCCGAGCTCGAGCGCCGGCTCCAGCTCGACCGTCGGTCCGTAGCCGGAGCTGCGCCCGACGAGCGGCGGCTGGTCGTCGATCAGGGTTGCCCCGTCCAGGTCCCAGTAGCCGAGCCGGCTGGTGAGCTGGTGCGGCAGGCCGGTGATCTCACCCGCCGTGAGCACCCGGTCGTAGACACGCAGGTCGGCGATGTCACCGGTGAACGAGTCGCCGTAGACGCCGGGGCGGATGAAGCGCCGGCCGATCTGCACTGCGCCCCGGGCGGTCCAGGCGAACCCGCGCCGCGCCGAGACGGCCGCGCCGCCGTCGACGGACATGCTCATCGTCTGCTGCACGGGATCGAACACGACGGCGAGGTGCGTCCATTTGTGCTCGACCACCGTGGGACCGTTGACGGTCCAGCTGCCGAGGGAGTTGATGTCGTTGCTCGGGGCGGTGGCGAACCATCGGCCTCCGCCCGCTGGGTTGTAGCCGATCCGTAGCGTCGACTCGGCGCTGCCGTCGACGGACAGCACCACCTGGTACCGGAGACGGTCGGTGATTCGGACCCAGGCGCTCAGCGTGACCGCCCGGCCGGTGTCGAAGAAGTTCTTGTCGGTGGTGGCCAGGTAGCTGCTGGTGGAATTGGAGAACCGGACGGCCCGGTCGGCCGCGCCACCCGGACCCGGGACCCCGAACACGACCGCCGAACCGGCGACGGCTTGATGGCCGCCGGCGGTGTCGAGCGCCGCGGTCGCGCCGGCGGCGTCGTCGAGGCGCCACTCGGCGACCGGACCGGTGCCGGCCGCGACCCGGAACGTGCAACTGGAGATGTCGGACTGTTTGCCGGCCCGGTCGACGGCAACGACGTTGACGGTGTGCGGGCCCTCGCCGGTGGGCAGCCAGCGCAGCGTCACCGGCCCGCCGTCGGTGGCCGGGGTCAGCTGGTTGGCCGGTTGCGGGTTGGTGTCGAAGCCGTACCGGTACGCGTTGACGTCCGTCGCGGCCGAGTCGAAGGTGAACGTGCCGTACCGCCCGACACCGGGCATCCAGGTGGCACTCTCCACACAGGACGGTGTCGTGTCCGGCGCGTCGCTCGGCAGGTACTCCGCCGAGTCGATGTCCGGGCCGCTGGGTCGCGTGGTGTCCAGCATGAACTCGCACGTCGGTGACCATGCCCCGGTCGCCGTGCCGTCGCTGGCCCTGACCTGCCACCTGGTCACGACGTTCTGCGGCAACGACGGTGTGCCGGTGGCGACGTCGGCGAGGTTGTAGGTGAACGTCGAGCCGTTCGCCAGCTGCGGTGACGTCCAGGACTTGGTCTGCAGCGACCCGCCGGCCGGTGTCCAGGTCACCTTGAACTCGGCGGTCAGCGGCTCGGCATCGGCGGTGTCCGGATCCGTCAGGGTCGCCTTGAGCTGCGGCAGGGAGCTGACGTACGGCCGGGATGTACCGGTGACGCAGGCACCGCCGGGCGACATCGTCAACGCGGACGCGGCGGGCTGGTAGGGCGCACGGTTGTAGGTGACCGACAGCACCGCGTTGTTGCAGAACCGCTTCAGGTGCAGGTAGCTGGACTCGTTGTCGGTGCGGATCAGGAAGGTGGTCTTGCTCCAGCCGTACGTGGCCGCGGTCTGCACCGCCTCGATCGCGTTGAACTCGACGTTGCGGGTCGCTCCGGTCTCGCAGCCGGTGGTGCCGGTCGGCGAGATCGTCTGCTGCTTCACGAAGCCGGCCATGCCGCTGCCGCCGGGCATGTTGCCCCAGTTGGTGGCCGAGGTGATGAGCGCGCCGCCGCTGCCGGCCCGGTACAGCGACACGGCCCGCGGGGTGCTGTCGTAGGTGTGCTGCTGCGTCACGCGGAACTTCGCGTCGAGGATCGTCATGCCGGCGAAACTGGTCGGCAGCACGTAGAACAGGCGCTTGATCCGGGAACTGTTGCAGACCTGACCGGCCACGCCGACCGGGCAGTAGCCGACCCGTTCGTCGGCGTCACCGGCGAACTTCCAGTACTCGTCGGTGGGGTACCCGGAATCGACCATCGCCCAGGACTCGTTGGACGTGCCGGCGACGAACGGGTCGAGGTAGACGGGGAACCGGGTCGCCGGGTCGCCGAGCAGGTCCCGGTCGGGCACCAGGGTCAGGCTGTCCGCGCCGAGGCGGACCGCGAGCCTCGAGGCGCGCGCACCGTCGGGGGCGCTGAGGGTCGGGTCGCCGTCGTAGTAGGCGCCCGGCGGCGCGGACTCCCACATGCGTGGGGTCGGCGTCTCGAACACGGTCGCGCCGGAGCCGGCGTCCACCATGGACAGGCCGCCGCCGGCCGCCGCCTGGACCCGCAGCAGCTGGGTGTGCAGCCCGAAGGTCACCTCGGTCAGCTCGGCCGCGGCCGCCGCGGTCTTGAGCACCAGGACGTGCGAGAAGCCGTCGAGCCTGGCGTGCAGCACCAGATCCACGCCGGGCAGGACCTCGGTGTAGGTGGCGGTGTCGCCGGTGAGGGTGGGCGCGGGCAGCGCCGCGGGCCAGCTGATCGCGTACCGGCGCCCGGCCCGGGAGATGCTCGCCAGTTCCGCCCCGGCCGGGCCGCCGCCGGAGAAGCGCAGGTCGGTCACGGCGGCCCTGGGGGCGACCGAGCCGTTGGCGACGCGCACCAGCGTCGCGTCGGGGGTCACCCACTTCCCGGCCCGCCGGACCCGCACCGGCTGCTGGTGGATGTCCTGGGTCAGGGTGCCGTCAGGGTTGGCGTACACCTCGCGGCGCTCGTCGCGCAGCCCGGTCACCTCGACTGGGCGGCCCGTCCGGCTGGCCGCGACGTACGCCTGCTGCTGTGTCCACTGCGGCAGCGCCTCCGCCGGCGTCACGGCGGGCGGCTCCGGGCGCCTGGCCACGTCGGTCGCGGCCGTGGCCAGGACGATCGCGGTGAGCGTGACGAGCCATCCGGCCCGTTTGATCGAGTTACGCATCGTTCGTTCCCCCGTGATGTGCGTCAACGTCCTCACCCGACCGCGATGCCGAAGGCGACAGCACCGGACGGCAGCCCGTTGACCCCTGGCTGATACGTGACCGTCGGTACGGCTGTCCCGGCGATGAGTGCCGTCCACGGGATCGCGTAGACCGCTCTGGTGCCGTAGGCGCTGGGCACCAGCAGGTACTGCTGGTTCGCGGCGAGCCAGGCACCGATCAGTTCCCGGTTGCCTGGTGCGCCGGGCAACGACGCCGCCTTGCGGTAGACCGTGGTGTCCGCGACCGCGGTCGTGCCGCCGGCGAAGACCCGGACCTCGCCGGCGTCCGTGGCGCTCAGATCCTCACCCGGTCCGCCGACCGCCACGAGCACGCTCGTCGCCGACGCCTCCGCCGCCGGGTTCAGGTTGACCGCGACCACCACTTCGCCGAAGGCATCGCCGGCCTCGTTGTCCCCGGCGATGCCGGCCGAACCCTGGTTCAGGCTCGCCAGTTCGGAGATCCCGGCCGGGGTGACGAGGAACTGCTGCACCTCGCCGGCGTCGGCAACCGTCCCGACGTCCTCGCCTGGGATGCCGACCACCAGCAGCGAGTCGGCGACACCGGCCGGCGCACCGACTGGGCGGAACGGCACCATGGCGATCGACTTGCCGAACTGGTCACCGGCTTCCGCGACGCCGGACACTCCCGTGCTGTCCTGGTCGATGCAGCCGCGCAGCGCCGGCAGCGCACCGCTGAACGTGTGGTCGAACACGCAGACGGATCCCGCGAACTCCGTGTCACCGGCGCCTTTGCGACCGGGCCGGGCAACCGCGAAGTGGTACGGCGAGGAGGCGAGCGCAAACCCGAGGCGGTCGTCCACACCGAGCGGACCGGCGCCCGCGCCGGCCGTCGCACCGTCGAACGCGACGTTGACGGTGCCCCGCAGGTAGTGCACCTTGCCCGTGTCGAGCGGCCCGCTCCCGGTGTCCTCCCCCGGCGCGCCGATGATGAGGAACGCCTCGCCGGTGCTGGTCTGACCGGCGCTCAACGCGGCACCGAACCAGTCGCCGGACTCCGGGCTGTCGGGAACCGTGCCCTGGTTCTGTCCGAGCGCCCGACCCTGTTCGATCATGAGCGTCGCCGGTCCGGTGCCCAGCCCGCCGGGTGCGCCGTACACGAGGAAGACGGCACCGGAGTCCACCACTCCCTCGCCGTCCTCCAGCGGTGCGCCGATCGCCAGGTCCGCGCAACCGTCCCGGTTCGCGTCGTAGATGGCCAGCGTCCGCCCGAACTCGTCGCTGCTCTCCGGCGTGTCCGGGATCCCGCCGCTGCCTTGCCGCAGCGTCGTGACAGCGCCGGTGCCTCCGTTGACGACGTGCACCACGCCGACGCTGAGCAGGCCGTTGTACGTGGCCTTCGGGTCACCGATGACCGTGTCCCGGACGCCGTCGCCGTTGAAGTCGCCGTCCACGCCGTTCTGGCATCCTTCGACGGGCGGCACCGTCACGTAGACGCTGAACTCGCACCACGACGAGTAGGTGACCGCGGCACCGTCGTTGACCGACACCCGCCACTGATAGCGGCCACCCTCGACGAGCTGCCCGGCGGGGACGGCGGCGTTGACCGTGGCGCCGTTACCGACCGAACCGAAGCTGGCCTGGCCGACGATCGCGGGGTCGCCGACCTTCGTCCAGGCGATGGTCACGGCGTTCGCGCTGCCGTCGCCGTCGCCGACGGTCGCCGACAGCGTCGGGGTGCTCGTCGCGATCGCCGGGCGGGCGGAGCCGGTGACACAGGCGGTGGCCGGTGTCGTGGAGCGGGCGTTGACCGTCGGGTACGAGTTGTAGGTGACGGTCGCCTTCGGGTACACGGTGCCCGACGTGTTGTCGATCGACCGCAGCTGCTTGAACGCGTTCGTGTCGGTCTCGTCGACCGCCCGGACACCCATCGGCGCGGTGCTCCACGCATGGTCGGCGGCGTACTGGAAGAACTTGGTCCCGCTGATGTTGACCCAGTTGTCGTCGCAGGCGCTGCTGAAGCCGGCGGTCTCCGTCGACTCCGCGGCGGGCTGGTCGCCCACGAGGACCGGGTCGGCGTCGTACCAGACCGGCTGGTTGGCCCAGTTCGTCGACGCCGACGCGGGCCCGGTCGGCCAGATCTGCCATCCGGCGGCGGTACACGACTGCGACCACCAGTTCCAGAAGGACACGGTCGAGGCGGTGATCTGCTTGCCGATGAGCGCGGCGCTGTCCCAGTGCACGAAGCTGCGGCTCCGGCTGCCGCTGATGTACCCCAGCCACAGATCGCCGGCCGTCGAGTGGGTGGTGCTGTCGCCCTCACGGACGTACGTGTCGAAGGTGACGGCCGGCGCCGGCGTCAGCACCGGGTCGATGACGACCGGGAACACCGTCTGCGGGTCGAGCATCCAGGTGGTGTCCGGGTCCAGGGCGACGTCCACGCCCGCGCCGCGGCGCTGCACGGACGGCCGGATCCGCTGCTTGCGGCGCGGCTCGCCGGACGGCAGCGGCGACTGGGAGTCCCACATCTGCGGCGCCGGCACGTAGGCGACGTCCTTGCCGGCGGTGTCGCGCAACACCAGCGACCCGTCCGGGGCGAGGGCCTGCGAGGCGATCCCCGGGCCGGTGATCGGCACCGTGACCCGGCGCACCGAGTCGACCGCGGCCCTGCTCTTCACGATCAGGAACTGCTCGACGCCGGTACGCGTGGCCTCGACGACCAGGTCGACGCCGGGCAGCGCCTCGACGTAGGTGGCCTTCGCGCCCTCGAGCACCGGCTCCGGCAGCGCACCGGTCCACCGCATCCCGACGCGCTGACCGGCCGCGGTGACCGACGCGAGGTCGGTCTCCCCGGTCTCCTTGCGGGCGCCGGCGATGCGCAGGTCACCCGGGTGCGCGGCGGGTGCGATCGAGCCGTCCGGCCCGCGGTGCAGGGTCAGGTCGACCTCGACCCACTGCCCGTCGCGCCGGAACCGCTCGACGGCGCCGGCGATCTCGGCCTGGAACCCGCCCTGCGGCAGCGCCCACACCCTGGTCGTCTCGGTGGTGAGCGAGTCGACCGGCACCCGCACGCCGGTGGTGCGCGCCCGCTCGGACGCCGCCAGCTCCGCCGCCGAGAGTCCCTTGGCCCGCGCGGCCGCCGCGACGTCCACGACGCCCGGCGGCGCGGCCACCTTCGGCTCAGGCTCCCTCGCGGGTGCCGCCGCGGCAACCGTCCCGGTCAGCACGATTGCGAGCGTAAATGCGCCCGCCGAAACGCGTCTGGACACGCGCAGCATTCGACCCATCGACAAAACCCCCGTAGTGATGTCGTGTTGCCACCAGAGAATGGGGGTGCGTGATCCCTCTGTCAAGAGGGAATGATCGATGTGTACGGGCACCGCCGGCGCCGGGAGTCCCGTTTCACAGCTTCGAAGTGCGCCGATGTCGCAGAGTAACCGGCGCCCGGGAGTATTCGCGCACAGTGGTTGCGTGGTTCGCAATCCGCGACCACCTCGGCGGCCGGGCGCCGTGTCAAATCACCGTTCGGGCCCGCAAATCGTACATGTCGCCCGTCGTGGCACACGTCGCCAGCAATCCCGGCCAAAGCCTCACGTCGCGCCGGCGGAAATGCTGCATCTCAGCGACATACGCCGATTTTCAAAATAGGACTGCGGAATTGTGGTGAATTTCGCGGTCAAAGTGCGGTGAACGTCGACGGCACAGCGGCCGTGGCGCCGGCAGTGGCACCGGACGCGGCGGTGAGGCGGCAGCCGTGGTTGCCGTCGCTGACGCGGGCGGCCATCATCGCCAGCATCGGCGGGCCGAGCGGTCCGCCGAGCATGCGCAGCCGCAGCGGCGGGCGGAACGCGTCGGCGTACGCAGTGGTGTTGAGGACGACCAGGCCGGCGATCCGCGTGGGGCTGGTCTCAGCGATCTCGAACCCGACCGGGCCGCCCAGGTCGTGCACAGCCATCGTCACCTGCGCGAGGCCCAGGTGGTCGAGGATGGCGACGATGCGTTCGGCCTGGAGGTGCGGTGTGTACAGGCTGTGGTCCGCGGGCTTGTCGCTGGCGCCGTAGCCGAGCAGGTCGGGGGCGATCGCGCGGAACCCGGCGGCGGCCAGCCGGGCGGCGACGTCGCGGTAGAGCCAGGACGAGGTCGGGGTGCCGTGCAGCAGCAGGACGGGGTGCCCGTCGCGGGGGCCGAGGTCGAGGTAGGCCAGCTGTCCGCCGTCGACCGCCAGCCGGTGCTGGGCGGCGCGGTGGGTGCTCAGCAGGAACGGTGCAGGCATCAACGACGTCCCTCGCCGACCTCGAGCAGGCCACCGGCCTGCCCCGGTCGAGCCTCTACCAGGCATTCGACAGCAAGCACGGGCTGTTCACCGCGGCCCTGGAGCGCTACCGGCTCACGTACATCGACCCGGCCCTCGCCGCGATGGAGGCCCCGGGAGCCGGCGCCGCAGAGCTGCACGCGTACTTCGCCTCCTGGCCACGACCCGGGCCTCGCCGCCCGGGTCGCGGGAGCCGGTGCGAGACCGCTCAGGTGCCGTCGGGGGTGTCCGGCTTCGGGAACTGTTCGTCGACGGACGTGACCTGCCAGCCGCCCTCGGGCTAGAGCTGCATGCCGACGACGAAGCCCGCCGGCTCGCCGCCGATGACGCCACGGAAGACGGCCTGACAGGCGCCGCCGCTCGTCGTCCACAGCGCGTTGACGAACGTGAGCGACTCGACCAGCACCCGCTTGCCGCCGTACCGCTTGAGCTGCGCGTCGACCATCGCCCTCTCGCCGGTGGTGGCGCCGCGACCGTACGGCTCGGCCAGCTCGGTGAGGGCGTCCCGGTCATTGTCCGACAGGGCCTGCAGGTAGCTGCCGACGGTCGCCAGGGCTGTCGCGTTGCGCGGCCCGCCGCGGCCCAGCGCCACGTACAGCAGCACGCCGGCCGCCGCGATGACCACCACCGCGGCGACCGTCAACAACCGGTTGAGCAGGCCCGTGCGCCGGGCCTGCTCAAACCCCGATCTTTACCGACCCGGGCGCATCGCGGCGGCGCTCACTGGCCCTGTCCCTGGTCGTGTGGAACGGTGACCGTGACGGTGCAGCCGGCCGCGCGGCCGATCTCGTCGTGACCACGGTAGGTCAGCGTGTAGACCCGGTCGCCGCCGTTGCCGGCGCGCTCGGCGCGCAGCTGCCCGGTCAGCGACGGCTGCCCCGGTGCGAATCCCGCCACGTCGGCGGGGTCGCCACCGGTGACGTCGACGAGCTGGAACCCGCGCGGGCCGAGGACGCCGTCCGGGAGGTCGACGCTCACGTTGACATCGACCATGCGGTGGTTCGGCGGCCACAGCCGCGGCTGGTCGACCGTGCAGTTCAGCTGCCGGTCCGGCAGCGGCGCGTCCAGCGTGGCGACCGCGTGCCCGATGGTGGCGGTGAGCCGCGCGCCGGCCTCGTAGTACATGTGGACGGTGGTGCCGTCGAAGTAGAAGGTCGGCGCGGCGGAGCGGCCCAGGTCCGGCGCGGCCGCCATCGCGTCGTGCACGATGCCGAGGTGGGTCTCCTGGTCGAAGTTCTCGCCGACGTCCACCGCGTGCATGTTGCCGTCGGACGCGTGGAAGATCACCAGGTTACGGCCCTGCCAGCGCAGGAAGAACGGGCCGGAGGCGTTGGGGGCCTCGTCGCCCTGCGGGGTGACGATCGGCTGCGGCTGGATCGTCCAGTTCCGGGCGTCGGTGGAGACCGCCCAGCGGATGCGCCGCGCTACTGGACCGGTCGGGCCGGGGAGCGCGTTGATCGGGTTGTCCATGAACAGCATCAGGTATCGGCTGCCGAGCCGCGGAATCGACTGTTCGAAGACGCGGGCGTACGAGGTCTCGCGGCCGGTGCTGTCGTCGCGCTGGACTGCCGCGCCGCCGTATTCGAAGTGGATGCCGTCGTCGGACGTGGCGTACCGGGTGATCGAGTTCTCGCCGTGGAAGTACAGGAACAGCTTCTGCTCGCCTTCGACCCAGATGGCGTGCGGCGAGGAGATGTGGCTGACCGTGTCGTAGTACGGCAGCCAGGTGTTGGAGACCAGCGGGTTGGCCTGGTACTCGGTCCAGGGGCCGTTGATGGAGTCGGAGTAGGCCAGGGAGATGCCGCCCGGCTTCTCGTGCGGCGCGTAGTACAGGTAGTAGGCGCCGAGCGGGTGCGCGAAGTAGTCCGCCGCCCGGATGACGCTGGGGAAGATGAACTCGTTCGTCGGGTTGTACTTCATCTGGCTCTTGTCGAACGCCGTGCCGACGTAGGTGAAGCTGGGAAAGCTGAACGGGGTGTCGGCCGACGCGGCCGTGGCCGGTGTCGCGGCGAGGGCGGCGGTGACGAGTCCGGTGGCCGCGGCGCAGGCGGTACGGCGGACGAGGCGCTGAGATGTCACAGAATTTCTCCCTTGGTGGACGGTGGTCGACGCCACGCGGCGGGCGAACCAGCGCCGCGGGCAGCGGTCGTTCGACAGGCACGACCGACCGTCCGGGTGGTGAACGGTGAACGGTGGAGATCGAGCAGGGGTTCGACAGTGGAACCGGGGATTCCACAATGGACGGTCACGCCGCTGACGGTGGCGGGTGCCAGCTGGTCGTAGCAATACGCCATGTGGCTCTCCTGCCGCTGTGTGTTACCGGCGTGTTTCTCGAATGGTGGTGGGCGCACTCCGGGCAGTCAAGACGATAATACGTATTATCTAGGTACGCTGATGCCTTCGGCGCCGGCCGGCGGCACCGTAGGGCGCCCATCGTGACCACCCGGAGCCGCCACGACGACCCCGCCGACCCGCCCGTTGAGTCGTCGGCCGAGCAGCTGCGTCACGAGCCCGGCGACCGGCTCGTCCGCAACGGCGCCGCCCGCACCGACCGGGTCATCGCCGCGCTGCGCGGCCTGCCACGTGAACTGTTCGCGCCCGGCGTGCCCGTCCGGCGCGCCTACGCCGACGAGCCGGACTGGCGGTGTGTCATCAGCCCGCTGCTTGTGCGGGCAGGTCCTTGTTGCCGTTATCGGCTCTCGCTGTCGGGCCGGTGCCGTGGCAGCAGCAGGCAGGCCGCCGCGATGGCCAGTCCGAGTCCGGCCGCGATGAGGAAGACGCGGTCGTAGCCGGCGGCGAGGGCGGCCGGGGAGCTGTCACCGGCAGACGTCCGAGTGGCGGCGGTGGCGAGCACCGCCAGGCCCAGCGATCCGCCGGCCTGGCTGGCGGTCTGGGCCAGGCCGCCGATGGTTCCCGCGTCGCGTCCGGGCACGTCGGCGGTGGTGGCGGCCATGAGGGTGGGGAAGGTCAGTCCGATGCCGGTGGCGATGAACAGGGTGGGGCCGAGGATGCCGGTGAGGTAGCCGCTGCCGACGGCCACCCCGCGCAGGCGCAGCAGCCGGAGGGGCAGCATCGGGCGGGTGGCGGACCGTGCCTCCACCACGAGGAAGACGGCGAGCAGGAGCAGGCCCGCCACGACCGGCCCGACGACCGTCGCGGACGTCCAGCCGTGGTCGGTGCTGTGCATGATCCCGTAGATCAGCGCGGCCAGACCCGCCGTGCCGGTGACCGCGCCGGCGATGTCGAGGCTCTCCCGCCGGGCAGTCCGGGTGCCGGGCAGCGCCCTCATGGCCGCCGCGCCGATCGGCACGTTGATCAGGAAGACCCACCGCCAGGACAGGCCGGTGGTGAGGGCGCCGCCCGCGACCGCGCCGGCCATGCCGCCGACACCGCCGGCGGCCGACCACGCGCCGAACGCGCGGGCGCGCCGGCGGCCCTCGGTGAAGCTGGTGTTGATCACGGCCAGCGTCGCCGGGGCGAGCAGCGCGGCTCCCACGCCTTGTGCGACGCGGGCCGCCACCAGGACGCCGGGTAGGGCCGCCACGCCTGCGACCAGGCTCGCGGCGCTGAACAGCACCAGTCCGGCGGTCAGGATCCGGCGCCGGCCGAACAGGTCGGCGGCCCGGCCGCCCAGCAGCATGAAGCCGGCGAAGGTGAGCAGGTAGCCGTTCACCACCCAGGCCAGGCCCGCGGAGGCGAACTACAGGGCCGATGCCACGATGCGGTCGAGCGTCCGGCGCCCCATCGTGCTCATCGACGGGTTGCTGCCGGCGTAGTACCAGACCAGACCCATGGCCTGAACGAAGGCCCAGGCCATGCCGCGTTCCCACTCCAGGTCGCCGCAGCCAAGGGAGCGCCGCAGCGCCTGCCGGGGATGTACTCGGAGCAGGTGCCAGGCGGCGACCAGGTCGAGCGCGGGATCGGCCGGGGCGAAGCCGCCGCCGTCGAGGATGCCGCCCAAGCGGCCGGCCGAGACCAGCACATTGCCGGAGATCAGGTCGCCGTGACTCATCGCGTCGTCGCTCTCGCGCGGCAACCGCCGCAGCCGGCTCCAGATGCGGCGGAGTCGTGGCACGTCCAGCAGCCCCTCGCTCTCGCGGAAGCACTCCTCCATCCAGGGGTCGTGGCGGGTGAGCTCACCGCCGCGCCCCGAGCCGCTGAAGCGCCGGCCTCCGGTGTCGGCCCTTCGCAGGGCCGCGATGAAGGCCGCGAGGTCTTCCGCGAAGGCCTCCGACCCGCTCGGGTCGGTGTCCGTGGCGGGTGTTCCCGCCAGCCAGGTCTGGACCGACCACGGCATGGGGTAGCCCGCGCCGGGCTCCCCCAGGGCCATGGGCTCGGGGGTGGGAAACGGCGAGACCCGCGCCAGCTCCGCGCTCGCGCGGGATTCCCGTACCAGAGCCGATCGAACGGTGTCGGCATCGGCCATCCGCATGGGGAAGCGCGCCGCGAGATCGTCCCCGATGCGGAAGATCGTGTTGACCGTTCCCGTCGAGCGCACCGGGCGGATCTCCAGGCCGCTCCACTGCGGGAACTGCTCCCCGACCAACGCGGCGACAGCTTCGGCCGTCACATCCACCTGATCGTCATGCATGGTCACGTCGTACCACTTCAGCAGCGGTTCGGAGCGAGGTCAACGCTCCGCCCAGTCGGCGAGCACGGCAGGAGCGGAAGCCGCAAGAAGTCAGCGGGCGGAATCCGGCTCGGACGACGGTCGCCATTCTCGCCTGATCAGCCCGTAGACCCACGAGTCGGAGACCTCGCCGTTCACGACGCAGTCTTCCCGCAACGTCCCTTCCCGCACGAACCCGAGCTTCTCCAGCACGCGGGCCGATGCCACGTTGCGCGTATCGGTCTCGGCCTGGACGCGATTCAGGTCCAGCAGGTCGTACGCCCACCGCAGCAACGCTCGCGCTGCCTCCGTCGCGTAGCCGTGGCCCCACGCGGCATCGTCGAAGCAGTAGCCCAGCGACGCGCTGCGGTAGTCCGGATTCCACCGGTTCAGGCTGCACCAGCCGATGAACGCCCCGTCGGAGACACGATCCACGGCCAGCCGCGCCCCGGTGCCCTCCTCCGCCATCTGCCGGCAAGCCGCGATGAACCGCTCGGCGCGCGCGGGTTCGCTCCACGGCGGCGCGTCCCAGTAGCGCAGTACATGGGCGCTGCTGTGCAGCACGAAGAGGTCGTTCGCATCCGCGTCGCCGAACGGACGCAGTCGAAGGCGAGCGGTCTGCAGCGTAGGAGTGGGCAGCGACCCGCGCGTCATGTTCCCTCCCGTGATTGGTGGCCGAACAAGCAGACGTCGGATACCGGCCACTCGCAACGGATTTCCCTCGGCGGGCGGCCACGAGGTCGGGACGTTCAACCGCGTCGACCTGCTGGTGAACTGACCGGTGTGGGGTGCGGTGGCCGCCTCGCCGCCACCGCACGCCGACCCGGTCAATCAGGCGGCATCCCGCTGGTCCAGCCACTTGAGCATCGCCTGGGTTGTTTCTTCCGGCTTCTCCTGCTGGATCCAGTGGCCGCAGTCGAGATTGACCACTTCCACGTTCGGCACGAACTCGGCCAGGTTCTCCGACTTCGCGACCGCGTCGCGGTCGCCGTAGATCATGAGGGCGGGCTGGCGGATGATCGGGTCCGCGTCGGCCAGCAGGTGCCAGTTTCGGTCGAGGTTCCGGTACCAGTTGATGCCGCCGGTGAACCCTGACGTCTCGAAGGCGGCGACGAAGACGGCCAACTCGTCGTCGCTCATGACGGGCTCACCGAGTGGGGTCTCCGCCCTGGCGAGCTCGATGAACGCCATGCCCGGCTGAGGCTCCCTGGGCGGCTCGTTCTTGCGGTACATGTTGCGGAGGAACTGGAACGGGTTCTCATCGAACACGGCGTCCGCGACGCCCGGCTGCCGATTGAAGTGGACGAAGTAGAAGTCGCCGCCGAACACCTCTTCCATGAACTCGACCCAGGGTTTTTCTCCGCGCTCGAAGTACGGCACGCTCAGGTTGATCACCTTGTTGACCCGGCTCGGGTGCAGCAAGGTCAGGCACCAGACGACGAATGCGCCCCAGTCATGACCGACAAAGGTGGCATCGTCGTATCCGTAGTGATCGAGCAGTGCGACGAGGTCACCCGACAGGTGTGCGATGTCGTAGTCGGTCACCTCGGTCGGGCGGGACGAATTGCCGTACCCCCGCTGGTTCGGGACGATGACGTGGTAGCCCGCTGCGGCGAGGGCGGGCACCTGATACCGCCAGGAATAGGCGTGCTCCGGCCAGCCGTGACAGAGCACGATGGGCCTTCCTGCATTTTCCCGGCCCGCTTCGAAGACTTCGAGTTCCACACCGTTCACTGCGACAAGAGTGGGCTCGGGGAACGTCGGCTGAGGGTCGGTACGGTCGTGAGTGGCGGGACTCGCCGGTGAGGTCATGTCGCCATCCTGCCGACCGAAACCGGTCACCTCATGACCGGTTTCTGTGGAAGTGTTGCCGGGGTGCGAGCCGACCGACTGATGGCCATCCTCCTGTTGCTGCAACAGCGCGAGCAGGTGACAGCGGCAGAGGTTTCCCGAGAGCTGGAGGTCTCCGAGCGCACCGCCCGCCGCGACCTCGACGCCCTGGCCATGGCCGGCGTGCCGGTGTACTCCATGCAGGGCCGGGGCGGCGGCTGGCGCCTCGTGGGCGGCGCCCGCACCGACCTGTCCGGGTTGACCGCGAGCGAGGCCCGCGCCCTGTTCCTGGTCGCCGGCCCGGCCTCGGCCGCCACGCCGGCCGTGAAGGCAGCGCTGCGCAAGCTCGTCCAGGCCCTGCCGGAGCCCTTCCGGGTGCAGGCCGAGGCGGCAGCGTCGGCGCTGGTCACGGACCCGCAACGATGGGGGTCGAGCCGGATCGAGCCCCGACCACCCCGCTTCCTCGACGAACTCCAGGACGCGGTGATCCGCGGCGTCCAGGTGCGGCTCGGCTACGTCGACGGCACAGGCGCCGAAACCGAGCGGACCGTCCACCCGCTGGGCATCGTCGCCAAAGGTCCGTCGTGGTACCTCGTCGCCAGCACCGACGCCGGCCAGCGCACCTTCCGGATCGACCGCGTGTCGTCCGCCGAGCCGACCGGCGACCCCGTGCACCGACCCGAGGACTTCGACCTTGCCGAGAGCTGGCGCGAGATCGCCGACGCGGTCGACCGCAGGCGGACACCCCTCGAGATCCAGGCGGTGTGCACACCCAGCGGGATGGGCCGGCTCCGGATGATGCTCGGCGACCGGCTCGAGGTGGGAGGCTCCACGACCGACGGCCGCATCGAGGTCGTGATCCGCGGCTACAACGAGTACGCGCTCGCCGGCGAGCTCGCCGGGATGGTCGAGTGGCTCGAGATAACCGGCCCTCCCGGCGTACGAGACCAGCTGGCCTCGATCGGCAACGCCCTCGTCGAGCTGTACGGCTGAGACCGGCCCCCGCCCGGATCGGGTGCCGAACCGGTCATGCCTGTCGCCGGCGCAGGTCGCTTGCGCCGCAGTGCCTCCGTCGGGTGTTCGCCGTGCCGGCGCCGATGGCGAGCGTGGAGCAGGCCCCCGGGCCCGGCCGGCTCATGGACCGTCATCCGATGGTGCACGACCGGCGCGGCCGGGTGGTGGGCAGCCGAGGGCGGTCAGCTCGCCGCGCCCGGCCGCTTCCTGGCCGGGCAGCAGGACCAGCGTGCAGGCCCGCTCGAACCGCGAGTCCAGGCGGTCCCACTGCGCCAGGGCCTGCCGTACGACGGCGGGGTCGCCCGTCAGGCGCCCCCGGGCGCGGGTCAGGACCGCCGCGGCCCAGCGGTGCTCCGACGCCACCGGGGCGATCCGGGCGAGCGTCCCGGCGGCGTCGGGCAGGCCGGCCAGGACCGCCAGCTCGGCCCCGGCGGCCCGCGCGTACCCCTCCCACCAGCGCTCAGGAAACCCGGCGGTGCACCGCTCGACCAGCGCGGCGGCCCGGTCGGTGTCGCCCGTGTGCACCGCGGTCCGCGCGTCCGCGAAGGCGATGACCGCCGCGAGGTCGCCCGAGTGCCGCGGGTCGTCGTGACCGGCCACCTCGAGCGCCCGGGAGCGCCACAGATCGCCCTGCCCGTCGCCGCGCAGGCCGTGCACCAGCGCGACGGCCGCCAGCGCCGACGACATCCAGGCCATCACCGGACGCCCGTCACGCACCCAGTTGTCCCACAGGGTCCGCGCCGCCTCGACGGCCTCGTCGAACCGGCCGGAGAGCGCGAGCACCCGGATCAGGCGCGGTGCCGCCAGGTAAGGATGGCCGCCGGCCGGGTCATCGTCCTGGGCGCGCCGCACGGCGGTGCGCGCGGCCGGCAGGTCCCCCGCCGCCAGGGCGGCCGACACGGCGACGTGATGGGCGTCGGTGATCTCGGCGGCGCCTGCCGGATCGTGGGCGGCCAAGGCGGACACGACCTTGATCCGCAGCTCCGCCACGCGGTGCGCCCGGAGCGGGCGGCCCATCTGCACGGCGGCGGTGCCGAGGGCGTCGAGGCACAGCGCGACGAGCACCGGGTCGGCGGTCCGGCGGGCGGCCCGCACCGCGATGCGCGCGAGCGTCGCCGAGGTCGCGGGCCCGCTCAGCTCGTGCCATGCCCGGGCGGCGGCCAGCACCGCGGCGGTCGCCTGGTCGGTGCCGTCGGTCGCCTCGGTCGCCTGCCGCAGCAGCCGCGCACGGACCGGCCGGGTCACCGGCGCGGCGAAGTCGGCCGCGTACCGGACGGCGACGATGACGGCGTGCGCCAGCGCGGTCGCCCGCGCGTCGCCGGTCGCGCCGGCCCGCTCCGCCGCCTCCAGCAACAGACGCAGCGCGGCCGGCCCGTCGGAGACGATGACCGCCGCGTCGGCGGCCCGGCGCAGATCACGCACCGCCTGTACGGCGTCGCCGGCCCGGACGGCTGCCGCCTGGTAGTGCTCGCGGGCCTCGGCGAAGTACCCGCGGGCGAACGCCAGACGGGCGAGCCCGGCGGCCAGCCGGTGCGCCGTGCCGTCCGGCGCGGGACCGGTCCGCGCCAGGGCCACCCGCAGGTCGTCGACGACCTCGTCGAACGCGGTCACCCAGTCGCCCGGGTCGTCCGGGTCGTCCGGCGCGAGCGCCTGCGCGGTCGCGGCCGCCCAGTCCAGGTGCCGGCGGCGGACCTCGGCGGCCTCGCCGGCGTCGGCGAGCCGCTGCTCGCCGAACGCGCGGACCGTGTCCAGCAGCCGCCAGCGGCTCCGCCCGCCGGGGACCACCCGGTGGGTCAGGAGGCTCTTGTCCGCGAGGCGGCCGATGAGGTCGGTCAGCTCGCCGCGGGAGCGCTGCGGCGCCACCGCCGCGGCCGCGGTCAGGTCGAAGCCGCCGGCGAAGACGGACAACCGGCGGAACATGGCCCGCTCCGGCTCGTCGAGCAGGTCGTGGCTCCATTGCAGCACGTCGTGCAGGGAGCGGTGCCGCGCGTCGGCCTGCCGTCCGCCGGTGAGCAGCCGCAGACGGTCGTCGAGCGCCGCGAGCAGGCCCTCGGCGCCGAGCGACGCCGAGCGGGCGGCGGCCAGCTCGATCGCCAGCGGGACGCCGTCCAGGCGGGCGCAGATCTCGGCGAGCAGCGCCGGGTCGGCGGCGAAGTCCGGCGACACCGCCCGCGCCCGGTCCAGGAAGAGGCGCTGGGCGTCGCCGCCCACCGGCAGCGGCGCCACCAGCACGAGGTGCTCGCCGCTCACGCCGAGCCGCTGCCGGCTCGTGGTCAGGACGGTCACGCCCGGGCAGTCGGCGAGGATCCGCTCCACGACCGGGCCGACCTCGTCGACCAGATGCTCGCAGGTGTCCAGCACCAGCAGCGGCCGCTCGGTGCGGAGCCGGTCGATCACCGCGTCGGCGAGGGAGCGCGGCGGACGCTCCAGCACGCCCAGCGCCCCGGCCAGCGCCGGCTGCACGAAACCGGCTCGGACCGGGACCAGGTCGACGAACGTCACGCCGCCGGGACGGTCCGCCGCGACGGCCTCGGCCACCGCCACCGCGAGCCGCGTCTTGCCGACCCCGCCCGGGCCGAGCAGGGTGACGAGGCCGGCCCGGCCGATCCGGTCCAGCACGGTCTCCACGTCGCGGGCGCGTCCCACGAACGTGGTCCAGTTGCCCGGGATGCCGCTGGGGCGTGGCGCGGCCGGGGCGGGCCCGCCGGCCGGCCCGGCCATCCGCGCCAACGTCCGCCGGTCGCCGGCCCCGAGCTTGCGCAGCAGCGACGACACGTGGCTCTCCACGGTGCGCACGGAGAGCTGCAACCGGTGGGCGATCTGCGCGTTGGACAGGTGTTCCCGGACGGCGGCGAGCACCTCGGCCTCCCTGGGCGAGATCTCCGGCCGGTCCATCCCGCCATGGTCCCGCATCGTGCGGGCCGCCGCCGTGCACCCCGATGGTGGTCACGGATCCGTGGCGGATCCGTGGCGGCCACGGATGCGGCACCGGCCCCGCCTCGGCACGGTGGACGGGTCAGGACAGGCCCGACACGACCGAAGGAGCGAGGTCATGGGAAAGGTCATCTTCGTCATCAGCATGTCGTTGGACGGCTACATGACTGCGGCGAACCAGACGCCCGGGAACCCGATGGGCGACGGCGGCGAACGGCTGCAGGAATGGGCCTTCGGCACCGACGCGACGAATCAGCGGTACCTGGCCGCGGCCGTCGACGGGCTCGGTGCCGTGATCGCCGGGCGCAGGACCTACGACACGTCGCTGCCGTGGTGGGGCGCCGACGGCCCGAGCGGACCGGCCCGGCGGCCGGTGTTCGTCGTGACGCACGAGGCACCCGCGGGGCAACCGGAGCACGGGGTGTACCACTTCGTGACCGACGGCCTCGAAAGCGCCCTGGCACAGGCGCAGGCCGTCGCCGGCGACAAGGACGTCACGGTGATGGGCGGCGCGGACGTCGGGCGGCAGTACCTCGACGCGGGGCTGCTCGACGAGATGGAGATCCACCTGGTGCCGGTCCTGCTGGGCGGCGGCACGCGGATGTTCGCCGACCTCCCCGGCGGGCACGTGCAGCTCGAGCCCGTCGACGTCCTGCCCACCCCGGCGGCGACGCACCTGCGCTACCGCATCATCCGATAGGCGGCCGGACGTGACCGCCGTCCGGCCCGGCGGCGCCCGGGCGGAACAGGACGTGGGGCCGGGGGGGGGGGCCCCACCGGCCCCCCCGCCCCACCCGCCCGCCGGGCGGGG
>NZ_JBFANF010000117.1:0-18939 GCF_040674675.1 Dactylosporangium sp. NPDC049742
CGGCGGCCCGCTCGGGCGCGGGCCGCCGGGGCCGCCCGAACCGCCCGGGCCGCCGCCGGGAGGGGCGCCGCCGCCGGTCGGGGTCGTCGTGGTGTCGACCTTCGCCGCCAGGGAGACCGCGAAGCCGCCGGTGACGTCGCCGGTGACCGTGCCGAGCTGGAGGGCGCCGGCGTCGTCGCCGAAGACGTTGTCGTTCTGCAGGGTCACCTGGGACAGGTTCTGCACCGAGGCGGAGTAGCCGGTGGTGGCGTACACCTTGTCGCAGACGTCCTTCGGCAGGGCGACCTGGGAGGTGGCGATGGCCTTGGACGCGTCGGCGATGCTCGCCTGGTCCGGGTACACCTCGAAGTGGATGTGCGGCCAGCGGCCCGAGTAGCAGGCGGGGAAGACGCTGGTGAACTTCACCTTGCCCTGCGCGTCGGCGATCTGCACGCCGCGCAGGTAGTTCTGGTCGGTGACGCCCTCGGAGTACAGCGAGTACCGGCCCTCCCGGTCGCAGTGCCACACGTACACCGCCACGCCGGCGAACGGCGTGCCCGCACCCTTGGCGAGGTCGACGATGCTGAGCTCCAGCGTCATCGGCACGCCCGCCGCGGTGCCGCTCGCGGTGCCGAAGGACGAGCGGATGTCGCTGCGCACGACGCCGCTCGTGGTGAGCACGTTCGGCCCGTTGGAGCCGTCGCCCGGGTACGGGCCGGCGGTCTCGTCGGGGATCTCACCGGTCGTGGACGCCGCACCCGACGAGCTCGCGCCGGCGCTGGGCGTGCCGCTCCCGCTGCCACCGCCGGAGTCGCAGGCGGCGGTCAGGCCGATCGCGGCGGCGCCGAGGCCGAAGACCCGCAGCAGCTGCCGGCGCCGCACCATCGTGCCGAGGTCGAAGCCCAGCCCCTGGTCGTACAGGTCCTCCTCGGGCCGGGTGTACGCGCGGCCTTCGTATGACGGTGCCTGTTCCACGATCGAAACCTCCCTGACGGTCGTCTGCCCCCACAACCTGACCGTCGAAGCTGGCAGCCACCTGGCAACCAGCTGCGACCGGCCTGTCTACCGTATTGGGCGATTTGCGCATTTTATGTGGTACGGCGAATGCCGTCGCCGCGGCACGGGTCCGACGACTCCCAGGTGGCGACGGCGGTGCGGGGTCAGCGCCAGTGGAGGCGGGCGCTGTGGATGACGTTGGCGTCGGTCCAGGTGACGGGCAGGGTGCGGCCGGTCGGGTCGTACTCGGGGTGCGGCGCGATGGCGTAGCGGACCGCACCGCACTGGTTGCCCGGGCAGGTCGAGGCGACCGTGAACGCCTTCGTCCACGGGCCTTCGAGGTTCGGCGCGGTCATGACCATGATGTCGGTGTAGCCGACGTAGACCTTGCCGTCGCGCGGGTCGTAGGTGACGCCGACGTCGCCCCAGTGCGGCTCGGTGGCGCCGTTCCACATGACGCCGGTGCCGGCCCGGGTGGCGCGGGCGCCGCCCGCGTCGGCGGTCACCGTGGCGACGCCGGCGCCGACGATGCAGTGGCAGCCGGAGCCGCCCCGGTCGTTCTTGAGGAACCACACGAGGCCCTTGCCGGGCGCGTACTCGACCACGTTGGTGCCGCCCATGCCGTACCGGCCGAGACCGCCCTCGGCGTTCTCCTGCTGGGTCAGCGGGATCCACTCCTGCGGCCACCCGGACGCGTTCACGTTCGTGTCGTGGACCCGGACGGGGTTGGTGCGGTCGCCGAGGCCGACGCTGTCCGAGGCGGTGAACGCGTAGTTGCCGCCGCCACCGGCTTCAGCACCGGCTTCGAGGCCGGCGACCCGCAGCCCACCTGGACCAACAGCGTCGACAGCAGCGCCGGCGTCGGCGGGTACTGCTGCGGCCTCACCGGCATGGAGAGCGGCACCCGCAACGAGTCCGCGCACACCGGCACCGCCGCGCTGATGTACTCCGGCGCCGACACCAGCGCCACGACCAGCTACTCCTACAACCGGGTGTTCGACGTCGACATCGCCGTCGGGGCTGCCACCACGCTGTCCTACTGGGTGTTCCCGCAGAGCGGCGGCAACCTCGACGTCGCCGTGGACCTCGTGTTCACCGACGGCACCCGGCTGCGCGACTCGGGCGCCGTGGACCAGCACGGCGTCCGGATCCACCCGCACGACCAGGGCACCGGCTGGGTCCTCAACTTCGACACGTGGAACTACGTGACGTCCGACATCGGCGCGAAGGTCGCCGGCAGGACCATCGACCGGATCCTCGTCGGCTACGACAAGCCCGAGGGGACCGGCACGTTCCGCGGATACTTCGACGACATCACGATCGCGGCCAACACCGCCGGTCGGCTGTCGGACCTCGTCGACACGCGCCGCGGCTCCGACTCCACCGGCGACTACTCGCGGGGCAACACGTTCCCGGGCGCGACCGTCCCGCACGGGTTCAACTTCTGGACGCCGGTGACCAACGGCAACAACGACGGATGGCTGTACGAGTACAAGGCCACGACCGTGCAGGGCTTCGCGATCAGCCACCAGCCGAGCCCGTGGATCGGCGACTACGGCCAGCTGCAGATCATGCCGATGACCGGCGCGCTGAAGACGACACCGGACGCCCGCAAGTCCACGTTCAGCCACGCCAACGAGGTCGCCAAGGCGCACTACTACAAGACGCGCCTCGACACGTACGGCATCACCGCCGAGATCGCGCCGACCGACCACGCCGGCGTCATGCGCTTCACGTTCCCCGCCGCGTCGGACTCGACGATCCTGTTCGACGTCGTCGACAGCGCCGCCGGCTCGTTCGCGGTCGACACCGCGAGCCGGACGATCTCCGGCTACGCCGACCACCGCGGCGCGAAGCTGTACTTCTCCGCGACCGTCGACACCGCGATCGCCGCGTCCGGCACCGGCGGCACCGGCTGGGTCCGCTTCGCCACCGGCGCGAACCAGCAGGTCACCCTGCGCGTCGGCACCAGCTGGATCAGCGTCGCGCAGGCCGCGGCCAACCTGAGCCAGGAGGGCGGCGGCAAGTCCCTGGACACCGTGCGGGACGAGGCGCAGGCCCAGTGGGACGCGACGCTGGGCAAGATCCGTATCGAGGGCGCGTCCGGCGACCAGCTCGTCACGTTCTACTCCAACCTGTACCGGACGTTCATGTACCCGAACAACCGCGCCGAGATGGTCGGCGGCGTGCGGCGGTACCACAGCCCGTACGACAGCCAGCTCCACGACGGGCAGATGTACGTCAACAACGGCTTCTGGGACACCGCCCGCGCCGAGTGGCCGCTGCTGACGCTGCTGGAGCCCACGCGGGCGGGGGAGATGCTCGACGGGTTCGTCAACGTGTACAAGACCGTCGGCTGGACGCCGAGCTGGTCGGGGCCGTGGAACCGGGCCGCGATGCCGGGCACCAACCAGGACCTCGCGATCGCCGACGCGTACATGAAGGGCGTCCGCAACTTCGACGTGAACGCCGCCTACGCCTCGATGGTGAAGAACGCCACCGTGTACTCGCCGATGATCAACGGCCGGGTCGGGCTGGACGTGTCGACGTTCAAGGGCTACCTGCCCTCCGACGTCCGCGGTGACTCGGCGTCGTGGACCCTGGAGAGCGCCACCAACGACTTCGGCATCGCGCAGATGGCGCAGGCGCTCGGCCGCACCGACGACGCGGCCTACTTCCGCAACCGGGCCCTCGACTACACGAACCTGTTCTCGCAGTCGGTTGGCTTCTTCCGCGGCAAGCAGAGCAACGGCGCGTGGCGCACCAGCGACGCCGACTTCAAACCCAACCTGTGGGGCTGCGAGTTCGTCGAGGGCGCGCCGTGGCACTACGCGACGCCGGCGCCGCAGGACCCGCAGGGCATGGCCAACCTGTACGGCGGCCGCGCCCAGCTCTCCGCGAAGCTCGACGCCATGCTCGCCGCGCCCCGCGACTACCTGCCGGGCTGCTACGGCGGCACCATCCACGAGATGCGCGAGATCTACGACGCCAACATGGGCCAGTACGCGCACGCCAACGAGGAGACGCACCACCAGCTCTACATGTACAACTACGCCGGCACCCCGGCGAAGACGCAGAACGCGGTCCGCACCACGCTGCAGCGCTACTACAACTCCGGCGCCGGGACCGGCGGCGGCTACCTCGGCGACGAGGACAACGGGGAGATGTCCGCCTGGTACATCTTCTCCGCGCTCGGCTTCTACCCGGCCCGCATGGGCAGCACCGACTACACGATCGGCGCGCCGCTGCACGCGAAGGCGACGGTCAACCTGGAGAACGGGCGCACGTTCACCGTCAACGCGCCCGGGGTCAGCGACACCAACCGGTACATCCAGAGCGCCACCCTCAACGGCACCACCTGCACGAAGAACTACCTGACCCACGCCGACCTCCTCGCGGGCGGCACGCTGAGCTTCGTGACGGGCCCAACCCGTCCTCCTGGGGCACCGGCGCCAACGACGTCCCGGCGTCCATGACCACCGGGAGCGCCGTGCCGGTGCAGCAGAAGGACAGGGCGACCGGCAGCACCGTCACCGTCACCGGCGAGAACCCGCCGGGGGAGAGCAAGGCCGCCCTCACCGACGACACCTCGATGACCAAGTGGCTCGCCTTCGCCGCCACCGCCACCATCACCTGCCAGCTGTCCGGCGCGACCACGGTCCGCCAGTACACCCTGACCTCCGCCGACGACCTGCCCGGCCGCGACCCCAGGAACTGGGTGCTGCAGGGCTCGAACGACGGGGTCACCTGGACGACGGTGGACGCCCGCAACAACGTCGACTTTGCCGACCGTCGACAGACGCGGGCGTTCACCGTCCCGGCCACCGCGACCTACTCGCGGTTCCGCCTGCAGATCACCGCCAACCACGGCGCCGCGGAGACCCAGCTCGCGGAGCTTCAGCTGCTCGCCTGACCCCTGCCCGACCGCGCCGGCCGTGCCCGTCAGCCGGCCGGCGCGGCGCGCTCGGGACCCACCGATCCGGTCAGCTCTGCTAAACCTGAGTCGACGCCGGCCGATGTGCGGTTGACGCCTTGCCCGCGCAGGGTCGGTGGCCGGAGGCAGGGGGAGCGCGCATGACCGTGGAGACCGGGCCGGCCGGGGGCGGCGGCGGACGGTGGATGGCCGTGGGCACCTCGGTGGCCGCCGACTCGTTCGACGCGGGCCGCGCGGCCACCCTGGCGGCACTGACCGGCGCGGAGCCGAAGCTGCTGCTCGTGTTCGCCGGCATCGGGCACGACCCGCGGCGCCTGGTCGACGGCATCCGGGACGCGGCGCCCGGTGTGCCGATGATCGGGTGCTCGACGCACGGCGAGATCGACGCCGGCGGCCCCCGGGACGGCAGCGTCGTCGTCACCGCGCTCGGCGGTGGGTTCTCGGTGAGCACCACGGCGGTCGCGGAGATCAGCGGCCGGCAGCGGGAGGCCGGCGCCGAGGCCGCCCGGTGCGTCGCGGCCGTCGACGAGCTGCCGCACCGGGTGCTGGTGCTGCTCACCGACGGGCTGGCCCGCGACCAGGAGTCGGTGATCCGCGGGGCGTACGGGCTGCTCGGCGCCGGTGTGCCGCTGTTCGGCGGCGCGGCCGGGGACGGCTGGCGGATGTCGGGGACGTTCCAGCTGCACGGCGACGACGTCCACAGCAACGGCGTGGTCGCGGCCTGCATCGCCTCCGCGGCGCCGATCGCCATCGGCATCGACCACGGCTGGCGGCCGGCGGGCGAGCCGATGGTCGTGACGCAGAGCGGCGACGGCCGGGTGCAGGAGCTGGACGACGCGCCGGCGCTCGACACGTACCTCGACCGGCTCGGCGCACCCGCGGACGTCTACCAGGACGAGACCGCCCTGCGGCACTACGTCCTGAGCCGCCCCCTCGGGGTGCAGCGGCGCAGCGGGATCGAGGTGCGCAACCTCAGCACGGCGGTCGACGTCGACGGACGGACCATCGGCGGCGGCGGTGACCTGTCGCTCGGCGCGCTCACGTTCGCGATGGAGGGCGACGAGGAGTCGGTGGTCACGGCGTCGGCGCGGGCCTGCCGCTCGGCGATCGAGCAGCTGGACGGGCGCACCCCCGTCGGGCTGCTGACCCTGAGCTGCGCCGCGTGCCGGGCGGTGCTGGGCGACGCCGGCGTGGTGAAGGAGGGCGAGCGGATCGCCGAGCAGGCGGGGGACATCCCATTCGCGGGCTTCTACACGTACGGTGAGATCGCACGGACCCGAGGCATCAACGGCTTTCACAACCAGACGATGGTCGTGCTCGCGTTCGGCTGACCCGGAAGCTCCCGACGGAAGGAGTTCGCCGCCGTGGTGGACGGAGCCCTGGCCGCGCAGCAACTGGTCGAGCTGCTCGCGGTCGTCTCCAGCTGCGACGACGAGGAGAGCGCGGTGCACGCCGCCATCGAGTGCGCCGCGGAGACGGTCGAGGCCGAGGTCTGCGCGCTGCTCGTGGCCGACGCCGTCGTCGACGCGGTCGGCCTGCCGCACGGCTCGCCCGACTACGCCCGCCTGGCCGCGGTGCCGCGCGGCCGCGGCGAGGTCGACCTGCCGGGCATCGGCCCCTGCGGCGCCGGCTGGGCGCAGCTCGGCCGACCCGACGAGGGCGTCCTGGTGCTGGCCCGGGTCGAGGACGCGTTCACCGTCGCCGAGCACAACCTGATCAGGGGCATGGCGAAGGTGCTCGGGCTGACCCTGCGGATGCTGCGCACCCTCGAGGCGGAGCGGCGGCGGGAGCGGCAGGTGCGGCACCTGTACGACATCCAGCGCCTCATCTCCCGCCGCGCCCCACTCGCGGAGGTGGCGCGGGCGACGCTGGCCGCCACGGGTGACGTGCTGAGCACCGAGACGGGTGCGGCGGAGCTGTTCCTCGTCGACCCCGACTCCGCCGGCCACGTGCTCGTCACCCGCGACAGCGGCGCGGGTCCCCTGCACTGGCGCCGCCGGACGCTGGCGGACGAGGCGTTCGCCGCCGCGGTCATCGACGTCGACCGGCCGCAGGAACACCTCGACGGCGCCCGGCAGTCGTTCGCCGCGCCGGTCCACGAGCGGGGCCGCACCGTCGGCGCGCTCGTCACCACCGTCGCCGGCCGGCGCCGGCTCGACGCCACCGACCGCGACAACCTGCTGTCCCTCGCCGAGCACATCAGCCTCGCGCTCACCGACGCCCGCGCGGCGCAGGACATGGAGGCCGCCCGCCACGACCCGCTGACCGGGCTCCCCGGCCGCGCGCTCTTCCACGAGCGGCTGCGGCAGTGCCTGGCCGAGCGCCCCGAGCCCGGTTCGGTCGCGCTGCTCTTCGTCGACCTGGACCGGTTCAAGGCGGTGAACGACGGCCTGGGTCACGCCGCCGGCGACCTGCTGCTGGCCGAGCTGTCCCGGCGGCTGCAGGACGCGGTCCGCCGCACCGACCTCGTCGGCCGTCTGGGCGGCGACGAGTTCGCCGTCGTGCTGTGCCCGGCCGGCGAGCGGGACGCGCACGAGGCGGCGCAGCGCCTCATCGAGGAGCTGTCCCACCCGGTCGCGGTGCCCGGCGGCCTGGCCGAGGTCGGTGCGAGCATCGGGATCGCGCTGAACACCTCCACCGACGAGCAGGAGCTGATCGCCCGCGCCGACATGGCGATGTACGAGGCGAAGCGGGCCGGACGGGGCCGGTCGGTGCTGGCGAAGTCCGCCGACGCGGAGGCCCTGCGGGTGCTGCAGGGCCCCGCCCTCGTGCCGTGACCCGCGCCTACCGGGACTGCGCGAGCAGGTGGTCGAGGACCGACGCGGAGAACGTCGCGGACAGCGCCGGCACGTGCCCGCCGTCCTTGATCGTCCACAACGTCACCAGGCTGCCTTGCCGGCAGCCGGCCTGATACGTCGTCACCGTGGTCTCCGCGCCGGGGAGCGTGGCGTCGAGGTCCAGCGGCGCCGTCGCCGCCGCGGCCTGGTCCGTGCAGCCGTCGTACTGCCGCCACCGCTCGACCGAGGCCGCGGCGGACGGGTATGCCTGGCCGCCGTTCGTGCCCCCGTCGAAGCGGATGGTGTCGTCCGCGGTGCCGTGGATCTGCAGGACGCCGACCGGCCGGGACGGCGCGCACCCGGCGGCGTCCCGGTCCACGGCCCCGGCGAGCGAGACGATCGCCGTGACGCTGTCCGCGTGCTCACACGCCATGCGGTAGGCCATGAACCCGCCGTTGGAGTGCCCGACGAGATAGACGCGGCTCGCATCGACGGGATGCGCGGCCTTCACGGCGTCGATCAGCCGTTGCAGGTACCCGGAGTCGTCGGCGCCGGAGCGCTCGAAGTCGCAGCACGCGCTCGTCGCGTTCCAGAACCGCTGGCCCCGGGCGTTCCTGGTCCCGTCCGGCACCGCGAGGAGGAACCCGCGCCGGTCGGCCTCGGCGGTGAACCCGAAGTACCGCTCCGCCTCGCCCCCGTCGGACCGGTACCCGTGCAGCAGCACGACCAGCGGCAGCCTCGTCCCCGCGGCGGACGAGGTGGGCAGGTGCAGCTGGAACGGCCGGCCGTCGAGGGCGACGGTCAGCGTCGCCCCCGGCCCGTCCGCCGGTCGCTCGACCGGCGGCGCCGCGGAACACGCCGCCAGCCACCACACCAACCCGACGATCAGCACCCCGAATCTCGTCATTCCGCCGATCCTGCCCGGCCGGACGAGGTCAGGGGAAGCCCTTATCTCGTCAGCAGCTCGCCGGTCGTGTACTGCGTGTTGCCGACCCATCACGGCGACCCGGCCGGCAACGAGGACCTGCGCGCGGCGATCGCGCACTGGATCGGCATGTCCCGCGGCGTGACGGCCGGCCCGGAGCAGGTCGTCGTGACGTCCGGCGCGGCGCACGCCGTCGACCTGGTGACCCGCGTCCTGGCCGAGCCCGGCGACGTCGTCGCGGTCGAGGAGCCCGGCTACCCGCCGGTGCACGAGCTGCTGCGCTCCCACGGCGCGGACGTGGTGCCGGTGCCCGTGGACGACGACGGCATCGTCGTGGACGCGATCCCGGCGGCGGCGCGGCTCGTCTACGTCACGCCGTCGCACCAGTACCCGCTCGGCGTGGTCATGGCCCGGTCCCGGCGGGCACAGCTGCTGCGGTGGGCCGGCGCCAACAACGCCGCCGTGCTCGAGGACGACTACGACACCGAGTTCCGGCACACCGCCCGGCCGCTGGAGCCCCTGTTCCGCATGGACCGCGACGGCCGCGTGATCTACATCGGCACGTTCAGCAAGACGCTCGGCGCGGCCGTGCGCGCGGGGTTCCTGGTCACCCCGCCGACCCTGGCACCGGCGATCACCGCCGTCCGGCAAGCCGTCGACTGGTGCCCGCCGCCCCTGATCCAGGACGCGCTCACCGCGCTCATCGCCGACGGCCACTTCGGCCGGCACCTGCGGCGCGCCCGGGCCGCGTACAGCCGCCGCAGGGACCGGCTCTGCCGCGAGCTGCGCGCCCGGCTCCCGGCCGGATACCACCCGCTGCCCGCGCAGGCCGGGCTGCACCTCGCCGTCGTCGGCCCCGGCACCCCGCCGGACGCGGCCTTCGACGGCCTGGCGGAGGAGCACGGCATCCTGCTGAGCTCGTTGCGCCGCACGTACCAGCGCGGGCGTCCACGGGACGGCTTCCTCGTCGGCTTCGGTGGCCTGCCGACCGCCGACGTCACCCCGGCGATCACCGGGCTGTGCGCGTGGCTGTCCGGGGAGCGGCCCCGCTGATTCGCCTGCGCCCGCGCGGTCACCCGGGGGACAGTGGAGGGGTGGTCGAAGGGGTCGAGCAGGTGCTGCCCCCGAACTTCTGTGTCACGTTGGTCCGCGGCGCGGGGCCGGACGAGGTCATCGGCATCCTGGGTGGGGCCGACCCGGTCCCGATCGTGTCCGCGCAGACGGCGCTGCTGGCCGAGGACGCCGTGCGGGAGCGGGTCGACGAGCACGGGGTCCCGCACCCCAGCGACCTCATGTACGTCGTCGCGACGCGGCTCGGCGGCTGGACGATGGTCATCGAACCCAACGGGTACCTGTGCACGGACCGCGACGTGGTGCGGGCGCTGTCCGCGGCCGGCGAGCTGGTGTCGTTCTACTACAACGAGAACACCACGCCGAGCTTCACGTGGGCGGCCGGCGGCAGGGAGCTGGTGCGCTTCAACCCGGGGTACCCGGACGAGCTCTACGGCGCCGAGCCCGGGCGGCTCGACGGGCTGCTCACCGAGCTGGGCTTCACGTTCGGCGGCTACGGCGATGACCCCGGCGATGACCCCGGCGATGACCCCGACGACGACGACTTCGACGCGGACTTCCAGGAGCGGACGTTCGCGTTGATGGAGCGGATGACCGGCGTGCGGTGGGACGCCGAGCACCTGCACGCCGCGACCTTCCGCTGCGCCGGCGTCGGCGGGCCGGGCAGCCGGGTCGCGGCCGAGCCCTGGTACGCGGAGGTGCGGGAGGCGCTCGAGGCGTACGTGGCGGACCCGGGCGACTGGACCGGCGAGGACTTCGAGGGGTGGGGCCGGCGCGGGGTCACCGACCGGCGGGTCAGGGCGCTGGGATCGGCCGGGCCGGCGGTCTACGACGAGGACCGTGCCATGGCCATGGCCATCGCATTCGCGCCGGCCGAGCTGATCGGGCGCATCTTCATGTGGGCGTGGGAGCGGCCGTTCCGCGCCGCCGGGCTGGTGGACGAGCCGTGGTTCGGGCGGGTCCGGGACCTCGTCCACCGCGGCGAGCCGGTGCCGGCGCAGGACGTGCAGGTCGTCGAGCAGGCCCTCGACCCCTACCTGGCGACGACCGTGTTCCTGCCGTTCCGCCAGGACCGCGCGCATCGCGCCAACATCGCCCGGGGGCTGGTGGTGCAGTGGGACTCCGTCAATCCGGCGGCGGACCTGTGCTGGCAGTTCGCCAGGACCGGCGCGGCCGACGGCAGGCCGATGCCGCAGCTGTTCGCGGACCTGTGGCGGGACTTCCCCGAGCTGCGCGACGTCGTGATCCCGCCGCCGCAACCGCCGCCGCGGGAGCGGGACGCCGTGCGCCGCAAGCGGGAGGCGCGGGAGCGCGACGCCGAGCGGTGGCGGCTGGAGGACCTGCGCAACACGTGGGGTGGGCGGATCCCCGCCGACCCGCGGCTGCTCGAGCCTGACGTGCAGTCCGCCACGCTCGGCCTGGTCCCGCACGACCGTGACCTCATCGACCGGATCGCCGAGGCCGGGCCCCGGACGCAGCGCGCGATGGCGGCGTGGGCGGCGCGGTACTGCTGCACCCGGTCCGGCATGATCGCCGAGGACTGGGTCGAGGCGGGCGTCACCGCCCTCGAACGCGGCGCGCCGCCACCGCCGTGGTTCACCGACTTCGACGCCGCGTTCGCCCGCTGGCGCGACGTGCCGGTGGAGAGCATCACGCACCGGTTGAGCGTGTCGTTCGGCGACCATGCGCCGCCACCGATCGACCCGGCGGTCTTCGCGCTGCAGGCGGTCGTCATGGCCCGCGACGACGACCCGCTGATCGCGGCCATGGCCACCGTCCGCGACGCGATGCACCTCGGCGACCCGGCGGCGACGAGCGCCGCCTTCCGGGCGGCGTTCGACCTTCCGTAGGGCGTCTACGAGGGCTTGTTGGCGATCGCCGTGCCGTTGTCGAGGCGGTTGTTCGTCCAGACGTTGCCGGGGCGGCTCGGGTCCCAGTCGCCGATCGGCCCGTACAGCGCGCAGCGTGAAGCGGCGCCGGCTTGCCGTCCGGCCGAACGCCCACGTAGACCGCCACGGCAACCCCACCGCGGCGAGCGCACCGAGAGCCACGACCAGCCGCATCCGGGATGGCATCGCCCGATCGTAATGTCCGGCAACCTCCCGCGGTGTCCCGTCAGAAGGGCCGGCGGCCGGTGCTCACCGGTCGGCACCTCCGGTCAGGTCGGCGAACGCGCGCAGGCGGAGCCGCGCGGCCACGTCGGTGGCGAACCAGTGGAAGAAGTCGCCGGCCGGGTCGAGGCCCGCGCGGACCGCGTCGCACCAGTCGGCCCGGTCGAGCACCGTGAGGTACTGCTCCGCGACCCGGTCACGCTGCTCGGCGGTGCACCCGCACCGGTCCGGGGGCTTGCTCGTCAGGTGGTCGACGATGATCGCGGCGTCGACGTACCGGCTCACCGTCGGCGTCTGCCGGGCGAGGTGCCCCGCATGAGCGGCCAGGACGGCAGGTGCCGGTGGGTAGTGATCGAGGGTCAGGCCCATGCCATCGCAGTCGGCCATGACCGCCAGGAGCCGGCCGGTGTGGTCGACCAGGTCGTCGTCGACGTCCGCACCGGTGATCGCCTCGTGCAGGTGGGCCGCGGTGGCGACCTTGCCGGCGAAGTAGCCGTTGAGGAAGTCGCCGTCGCAGGCTCGGCGCAGCAGCCAGGACCGGGAGGAGGTGCCGCCGCCGCGGCACAGTGCCTCGACGACGTAGACCCGGCCCCAGCCCGCGACCCGCTCGGCCAGCCACAGCAGCGCCTCCCCGCCCCGCGGCGTTGCAGCGCCTCGGCGGCCAGCGCCCCGAACTGGTTCGACAGCAGGCCGATGGTCTGGATGAGCGGGATGTCGTCCTCCGTCCAGTCCGTGGCGAGCAGCGCCAGCCCGACCGTCGCGGCGCACCGGTCCGTGCTGTGCCGCACGAGCCACCGGCCGGTCTGCCGCACCCGGTCCCGGTCCGCGCGCAGCGCCGCGGCGGCGATGTGCTCGTTGCGGTGGATCGGCACGTGGACGTCGTGAAACGCGCCGGCGAGCTCGCCCGGCGGTGCACCGGCCCTGGCGAAGTGCCGGTCGAGGATGGTGGCGGCATCGACGCCGTCGAATCGCCGATCCTCGTGGGGCTCGGGTCGCGGCCCGTGCCGGTGGGGTCCGTCGTCCGGATACGGTGCGCCGTCACGGGGCAGGACACCATCCGGATGCTGCCGGTGCAGACGCAGCGCGTGGGCGAAGAGCGGTCCGGGCTCGGTCGTCTCGCTCACCGGCGGACGGAGGACTCGATTCTCGCGATCATGGCGACGATTATGCCACCACACGCGTGATCGTGACGTCCGTCAACCGCCCGCGGTGTCCCGCTTCTCCGTGGGTTGCTGCTGGTTGATCGCGTTGATCGCGGCGTGGAACTGCAGCCAGGTCGGGTCGTGCTCGTCGGCCTCGGTCACGGTGGCGAGGTCCTCGGCGGCCCAGATGCGCCGTCCGTCGCTGCGGAGCAGGGCGGTCCGCAGGTCGGCGTCCGCGGGCAGCAGGTCGGTGGTGGTCCGGTACTCCTCGACCTCTCCGTCGACGACCCCGAGCTCGCGGAGCTCTCCGCGTCCACCCGCCACACGCGCACCGCCGCCCGCGCCGAGTCCGGCCCGGCGACCAGCGGCAACCGGGGATGACACACGAGCCGCTCCACGAAAGACACGCCGAGACGCTAGCGCCCACAGGTTGTGCTGCACTGAACGTGCGGTGACGTCGGTACCGGCGGACGACGGCCTGACGATTCGCGCCGCCGCGAGCGAGCGGCGGCGGGTCAGACGCGGTGGCGGCCGGCGGTGGCGGGGCGGGCGGCCGGGTCGACCGGGATGCTGGCGACGCCGCGGGGGCGGGCGCCGGTGCGGAGCAGGGCGGTGAGGTGCTCGGCGGGGGCGGGCAGGCCGAGGTGGTAGCCCTGCGCGAACCGGACGCCGAGCTGCCGCAGCGCCTCCAGCTGCTCGTCGGCCTCGACGCCCTCGGCGGTGACGTCGATGCCGACGCTGCGGCCCAGGTCGCCGAGGAGCTTGACGACGGCGAAGTCGCTGCGGTTGTCGAGCATGCCCGCGACGAACGACCGGTCGATCTTCACGCCGGTGACGGGCAGGGCGGAGAGGTTGCGCAGGGTCGCGGAGCCGGCGCCCATGTCGTCCAGGACGATGCCGACGCCGGTGTCGCGCAGGTCCCGCAGCCGGCCGGCGGCGTCCTGCAGCTGGGCGAAGTCCGCGGACTCGGGCAGCTCGACCCGCAGCCGGCTGGGCGCGGATCCGTTGCGGCGCAACGAGTCCAGCACGAGCGAGGTGAGCTCGGCGGCGCCGAGCGTGTCGATGGTGAGGTTGACGTTGACGCACCGCGGCGCCCGGTCGCCGAGCACCGCGTCCCACCGCGCGACGTCGGCGCAGGCGCGGTCGAGGACCCAGCGGTCCAGCTGCGGCAGCTGCCGGAGCCGGCGCAGCTCCGGCAGGAACCGGTCCGGCGTCAGCAAGCCCCGTTGCGGGTGCTGCCAGCGCACGAGCGCCTCCACCGACCAGACGCGCCCGTCGTCGATGCCGATGATCGGCTGGTAGAACAGCCGCAGCTCGCCCCGGTCCATCGCGGCGAGCACGTCGCCGTGGCCATCGGTGAGCGCCCCGACGCCGTGGACCGCCTGGACGCGGTCGGCGCCGGCCTGCTTCGCGCGGTCCATCGCGGCGTCGGCCTCCCGCAGCAGCGTCGCACCGTCGGCACCGGGCCCGGCCACCGCGACCCCGACGCTCGCCGTGCTGTGCGCCCCCGCGGGCAGCGCCGGATCGGTCGCGGCGACGGCCCGGCGGAACCGCTCGCCGAGCGTGAGCGCCGCGTGCTCCTGGCGCGCGCCGGCGACGCGGGTCAGCACCGCGAACTCGTCGCCGCCGAGCCGGGCGACGACGCTGCCGGGGTCGGCGGCGGCGGTGAGCCGGTGCGCGATGGAGACGATCAGCCGGTCGCCGACCGCGTGCCCGAGCGTGTCGTTGACGTGCTTCATGCGGTCGAGGTCGAGGTACGCGACGGCGAGGCCGGTCTGGTCGCCGTCGCGGCAGGCGGCGGTCAGCCGGTGCAGGAACCGGGCCCGGTTCGCCAGGCCGCTCAGCGGATCGCGGATCGCCTGGACCGCCATGAGGGCGGCGAGCGTCTCGTACAGCCGGGCCGCGGACACCCGGGCGAGCCCGCCGCCGGGGCGGCGGACCAGCACGTCGTCGTAGCGGCGCACCTGGTCCCGGCGGCTCACCTGCTCGCACACGTCGGCGACGAGCGCGGTCTCCTCGACGATCATCGGGGCGGGGTCGGCGGTCCGCCCGGCCGGGGTCCGCGCCCATAGCGCCCGCCCGTACCCGAACGGGCCCGACATCAGCTGGGCGAAGCGGCCGCGGCTGATGAGTCCGATGCCGCCGTCGAGGTACATGACCGCGACGCTGTGCAGCGACGGGTCCGCGCGGAACATCAGGTCGAGGTCCTCGCATCGCATGGTGGACTCGACGACGCCGACCGGCCGCGCGAGTGGCCCGACCGTGTCGGACGGCATGGCGGCATCCCCGTGATCCACGGCGTCAATCATCAGCGAGCAAACCCGTGGCACCAAGGGCTGTACTCGCCGGTAAGCAGCCTGTCACCTGCTATTCAGCCGGCGCAGCGGCCCGCATGCGGACGGCCACCGACGGCGCTCGGGAGGTGGCCCCGGAAACAACGAAAGGCAAGGAGATGACCCCTTGCCACTCTTAACTTATACCGCACCGGGGGTCTTGCGGCAAGACCCGGGTCCTGGCGCAGAATCGTCGGCCGGAGCAAGGGGGGATTCGGAATGCCCGAGCAGTACGTGCTGGGTCTGGACGAGGTCGACGAGGCGAGCATCGACGCGGTCGGCGGTAAGGGCGCGCATCTGGGCGCGCTGACGAGGATCGACGGCGTGCGCGTGCCGCCCGGGTTCTGCGTCACCACGGCCGCCTTCCAGCGGGTGATGGCGGCGGTGCCGGCGCCGGACCCGGCGGCGCCGAACGCGCGGGTCCGCCAGATGATCGAGGATGCCGCGATCCCGGACGACGTGGCGGCCGCGATCACCACCGCCGTGGGACGGTTCGACGCGAACGTGACGTTCGCCGTCCGGTCCAGCGCGACCGCCGAGGACCTGCCGTCGGCGTCGTTCGCCGGCCAGCAGGACACCTACCTCAACGTGCCCGCCGCCGAGGTGCTGCGGCACGTCAGCCGGTGCTGGGCGTCGCTGTTCACCGACCGCGCCGTGCTGTACCGGCGGCGCAACGGCATCCCGGACGGCGCGGCGCACATGGCGGTGGTGGTCCAGCGGATGGTCCTGCCGGAGGCGTCCGGCGTCATGTTCACCGCCGACCCCGTCACCGGCGACCGGCGGTCCGTCTGCGTCGAGGCGGTCCACGGGCTCGGCGAGGCGCTCGTGTCCGGTCTGGTGAACGCCGACTCGTACACGGTGCGCGGCGCGACGATCGTCGCCAGGACGGTCGGCGTCAAGCGGCTCGCCGTCGACCCCGCGCCGGCGGGCGGCACGTCGGAACGGGCGATCGACCCCGCCGAGCAGGCCCGGCCCGCGCTCGGCGACGCGCAGGTCGTGCGGCTGGCGGAGCTCGGCCGGCGGATCGAGGCGCACTTCGGCCGCCCGCAGGACATCGAGTGGTGCCTGGCCGGCGACGACCTGCACGTCGTGCAGAGCCGGCCGATCACCACGCTGTTCCCGATCCCGGCGACCACCGACGGGGCCAACCACGTGTACCTCTCCGTCGGCCACCAGCAGATGATGACCGACGCGATGAAGCCGCTCGGGCTCTCGTTCTGGCAGATGACGACGCCTGCGCCGATGGCGGAGGCCGGCGGGCGGCTGTTCGTCGACGTGACCGCGCGGGTCGCCGCGCCGGCCGGCCGGGCCGCGTTGCTGGAGATGATCGGCAGGTCCGACCCGCTGACCGGCGACGCGCTGCGGACCGTCCTGGACCGCGACGGGTACATCGCAACGGCGCCGGATGGGGCGGCGGCCCCGCCACTGCTGCCGGCCGGCGCCACGCCGGAGGAGCTCCCGACCGACCCGGCCGTCGTCGTCGACCTGATCGCGCAGCACCAGGCCTCGATCGCCGAACTGCGGGAGGCGATCCGCCCGCTGTCCGGGACGGCGCTGCTCGACTTCGTCCAGGCCGACCTCCAGGAGCTGCGGCGGCTCCTGTTCGACCGGCGCAGCCACCAGGTGTTCATGTCGGCGATGGAGGCCGCCTGGTGGCTCAACGAGCACCTCGAGACGTGGCTGGGGGAGAAGAACGCGTCCGACCCGCTGACCCAGTCCGTGCCGCACAACGTCACGTCGGAGATGGGCCTGGCGCTGCTGGACGTCGCCGACGTGATCCGCCCGCACCCGGACCTGGTGGCCTACCTGGAGCACGCCGAGTTCTCGTTGGAGGACATGGCGAAGCTGCCCGGCGGTCCCGAGGCGCGCGACGCCATCGAGGCGTGGCTCGACACGTACGGGATGCGCTGCGCCGGCGAGATCGACATCACCCGCCCGCGGTGGAGCGAGGAGCCCGCGACCCTCGTGCCCGTGATCCTCGGCAACGTCAGGAACTTCGCGCCGGGCGCCGCCGCCCGGCGCTTCGAGGAGGGCCGGCAGGACGCCCTCGCGAAGGAGCAGGAGCTGCTGGAGCGCCTGCGCGCCCTCCCGGACGGCGCCGCGAAGGCCGGCGAGACCAAGCAGAAGATCGACCGGGTGCGGACGTTCATCGGGTACCGCGAATACCCGAAGTACGGGATGGTCAGCCGCTACTTCATCTACAAGCAGGCGCTGCTGGAGGAGGCCGGCCGCCTCGTCCGCGCCGGAGTGCTCCGCGACCGCGACGACGTCTACCACCTGCGCTTCGACGAACTGCACGAGGTCGTGCGCACCGGCCACGCCGACGCGTCGCTGATCGACCGCCGCAGGGAGGAGTTCCGCTCGTACGCGACGCTCACCCCACCGCGCGTGCTCACCTCGGACGGCGAGGCGATCACCGGCGCGTACCGCCGCGACGACGTCCCGGCGGGTGCGCTGGCGGGACTGCCGGTCTCCGCGGGCGTCGTCGAGGGCCGCGCCCGCGTCGTGCTGGACCTCGCGCACGCCGACCTCGAACCGGGCGACATCCTCGTCACCGCCTACACGGACCCCAGCTGGACCCCGCTGTTCGTGGCGATCGCCGGACTGGTCACCGAGGTCGGCGGCCAGATGACCCACGGCGCCGTCATCGCCCGCGAATACGGCCTCCCGGCGGTCGTCGCCGTCGTCGGCGCCACCACCGCCATCGAGGACGGCCGGCGCATCCGGGTCCACGGCACGGAAGGCTACGTCGAGCTCCTGCCCTGAGGCCGGGTGCCCGATTCGTTCAAGCGCCGGCCCCGCCGGCCGCCGTACCGTCGCTGCCATGACGCAGACGACGGCGGCCGGCTGGGCGGCGCTTGCCCGGGGCGTGGACGAGGTGGCGCTGCCGGGGTCCGCCCGGTTCGAGGCGCTGCGGCGGCCCGCCGACCCACGGTTCCACCACGTACGCCCCCTCGCGGTGGTGCGGTGCGGCACGCCGGCGGCCGTCGCCGCGACGGTCGCGTTCGTCCGCGAGGCGGGCCTGCCCGCCGTCCTGCGCGGCGGCGGGCACGACTTCGCGGGCCGCTCCACCACCACCGGCGTGGTCATCGACCTGGCACCGATGCGCGCCGTGGCGGTGGGCGACGGCACGGTCCGGGTCGGCGCCGGGGCGACCCTCGCCGGCGTGTACGACGCGCTCGACGGGACGGGCCGGACGATCCCGGCCGGCTGCGGCCCGGGCGTCGGCATCGCCGGCCTGACCCTCGGCGGCGGGCTCGGC
Source organism: Dactylosporangium sp. NPDC049742 (assembly GCF_040674675.1). Taxonomy (NCBI): domain Bacteria; kingdom Bacillati; phylum Actinomycetota; class Actinomycetes; order Micromonosporales; family Micromonosporaceae; genus Dactylosporangium; species Dactylosporangium sp. NPDC049742. The sequence goes on from NZ_JBFANF010000117.1 coordinate 18,531, forward strand.
GTCCTCGGCCGCATGCACGGCCTCACCTGCGACCGGCTGCGCGCCGCGGAGGTGGTCCTCGCCGACGGCCGGGTCGTCACCTGCGACGAGCGCACCCACGCCGACCTGTTCTGGGCGCTGCGCGGCGGGACCGGCCGGTTCGGCGCCGTCACCGCGCTGACGTTCGCCACGGTGCCCGCACCGCCGATGCTCGGCTTCCGGCTGACCTGGCCGCTGCGGCACGCGGCCGCCGTCGTGCGGGCGTGGCAGGCGTGGGCGCCGTCGGCACCCGACGAGCTCGCCGCCAGCCTGCACCTCACCGTGCCCGAGGACCCCGCCCTGCCGCCGGCCGCGTCGGTGGTGGGCACGGCGCAGGGTCTCCGCGACCGCCGTCTGGGCGTGCTTCGCCGCCGTGTAGCCGCCGCCCCCC
>NZ_JBFANF010000118.1:0-18653 GCF_040674675.1 Dactylosporangium sp. NPDC049742
GCCGCGGCCACCGGTCCAGGCGGCCTGCGCGACCTCGTCCAGCGCGCGGGCGACGACCTCGTCGGGTCCGGTCGCGGCGTCGGCGAGGTGGCGGGCGCGGCGCTCCGGCGCGGTCCCGCGGCACCCTGCCGGGGTCGCCGCGACGGCGGGCCCGAGCGCCCGGGCGAGGGCGAGGTGCGCGTGCCGCCGCTCGTCGGCGGTGGCGAGCTGGGCGACCGCGGCGCGGATCAGCGGGTGGCGGAACTCCAGACGGCCGCCCTCGACCACGCGGATCAGCCCGGCCCGCTTCGCCGGGGACAGGTCGCGGAGGTCGGCGTGCGGGCGGGCGGCGGCCCGCACCATGGGGACGTCGGCGTCGGGGTCGAGCGCGGCCAGCAGGAGCACGGCCCGGGCCTGCTCCGGCAACCCGGCGAGCCCGGCGGCGAACGCCGCCTCGAGGCGGTCGCTGAGCGGCAGGAACGCGGGCAGGGCGGCCTGGCCCGACCGCTCCCGGGGCGTGAGCGCCGCCGGCAGCTCCAGCAGCGCGAGCGGGTTGCCGGCGGCGTCGTCGAGCAGCCGCCGCCGCACGACGCCGGGCAGGCCGGGGTGGTGGGCGTCCAGCAGCGCCGCCGCGGCCCGCGCCGACAGCGGGGCGACGGTCCGCTCCGGCAGCCGCGTCTCGTCGAAGACGCCGCCCGCGCCCGACCGGACGGCGGCGAGGAACCGCGCGTGGGTGCCGGCGACGCGCCGCGCGAGGAACCCGAGGACGGTCGCGCTCGCCGCGTCGACCCACTGGACGTCGTCGACGACCAGCAGCAGCGGGCGGCCCGCCGCGACCTCGCCGACGAGGGCGAGCACGGCCGTGGACAGCACCAGCGGCTCGGCCTCGGGGGCGCCGGCCCGGCCGAGCACGTGGGCGAGGGCGTCGCGTTGGTCGTCGGGGAGCTTCCCGGCGAAGTCCCGGGTGGCGTACAGCAGTTGGTGCAGCGTCGAGAAGCGGATCCCGGACTCGAACGGCGCGCCCGCCGCCCGCAGCACCCGCATCCCGGCCGCGCCGGCCCGCGCGGCGGCGGCGTCGAGCAGCGCGGTCTTGCCGGCACACGGGTCGCCGCGCAGCAGCAGGCTCGGGCCGGGCGGGTCGGCGCCGGCGAGCACCGCGTCGATCGTCCGCAGCTCGGCTGCCCGGCCGCGCAGTTCACCCTGCTCCGCTGGAAGCGTCACGGTCATCCCCCGACCCCAACGGTAGCCAGGGAAGCAGTCATCTGACCCATGCCGCGGCGCCGGGGCCGCCGCAGGATTCATGGGTAGCCACGCACCAGCGATTGGAGAGACCATGCGGGTACTGATGATCGCGCCACCAGGAGCCGGCAAGGGTACACAGGGAGCCCGGATCGCAGCCCACTTCGGCGTGCCGCACCTCGCGACGGGCGACCTGCTGCGCCGCCACGTCGCGCTCGGCACGAGCCTGGGCCGCGCCGTGCAGGAGCACCTGGACCGCGGCGACCTGGTGCCGGACGGCGTCATGCAGGACCTGGTCCGCAGGTCCCTCGCCGACGCGACGGCCGACGGCGGCGGTTACGTGCTCGACGGCTACCCGCGCACGCCCGCGCAGGCGTGGGCCGCGTACCGGATCGCCGCGTCGCTCGACGCGACTGCGCACGTCGCGCTGCACCTGCGCACGGACGACGACGAGGTGGTCCGCCGCCTGCTGGCCCGCTCCGCGATCGAGCACCGCACCGACGACACCGAGCCCGTCATCCGGCGCCGCCTCGCGCTGTACCACCGGGTGACGGAGCCGATCCTGCAGTGGTACCGCTACCGCGGCATCCTCCTGTCGGTCGACGGCATGCCGGAGCCGGACCGGGTGACGTCGACGGTGGTGTCGGCGTTGCGGTACAGAAGACCGTGCCCCGATCCGGTTCCGGTGCCGCTGGCCGCCTAGCCGCGGGTGAGGCGCTGCACCACCCCCGTGCCGTCGTAGACGTTGGCGCCCAGGTAGCCGGTGCTGTAGGCCGTGTCGGTGGCGTCGATGACCGGTGTGGTGCCGCCGCCCAGGTACACCTTGATGCTCGCACCCGAGGCGACGACCTTCAGGTGGTAGGTGCGGCCCGGGACGATCGCCGTCGGGTAGGTGGCGATGTCGCGGCCCGGGCGCCACAGCTTCACCAGCCCGGACGCGTCGATGTTCGCGGTGTAGTGCTGGGTGGCGTCGGCGTTGGCCCGGAAGGTGAGGGCGGCGGCGGTGCCGTTGACGATCGTCAGATCGCCTTCGTAGGTGAAGTCGGCGGCGACGGTCCGGCTCAGGTAGAACGTGTCGCCGGCGCTGGTGCCGCGGGCGCCGGCCCGGGCGGCGGTCGTCGTCCAGGTGCCGCCGACGGGCTGCCACGGGCCGGCGAGGTTCGTCGCGAACCCGGGGCCGTTCAGCGTCAGGTTCTGCACGGTGGCGGTGCCGTTGAAGACGTTGGCGCCCAGGTAGCCGCTGCTGTAGGCGGTGTCGGTGGCGTCGATGACCGGGGTCGTGCCGTGGTCGAGGTACACCTTGATGCTCGCGCCGGCGGCGACGACCTTCAGGTGGTAGGTCCGCCCCGGGACGACCGCCGCGGGCGCGGTGGCGATGACCCGGCCGGGCCGCCACAGCTTCACCACCCCGGACGCGTCGACGTTGGCGGTGTAGTGCTGGGTGGCGTCGGCGTCGGCCCGGAAGGTGAGGGCGGCGGCGGTGCCGGAGGCGATCGTGACGTCGCCCTCGTAGGTGAGGTCGGCGGCGGTCGTGTTGCTCAGGTAGAACGCGTCACCGCTCGCGGTGCCGCGCTTGCCGGCCGCGGCGTCGCCCCAGGACCCGCCGGCGGCGTGCCACGGGCCGGCGAGGTTGGACTCCAATGTGGACTGGCCCTGCCCCCACGCGGAGCCCAGCCGGTGGAGCTCGGCGGAGACCAGCCGCACGGAGCCTCCGGTGGCGAACAGCCGGATGCCCTGGCTGCCCGCCGCGGAGTTGAAGTTCACGTTGTCGGTGAAGGAGAGCCGGCCGTCGTTGCCGAACACCTCCAGCTGGCCGCGGTCCACGAGCAGCCGCACCTTGACCCGCCCGTTCAGGGGTGCCAGCGGCGCCCCGTACAGCGTCTGCGCGGCCCGGTCGTAGACCACGGCCCGGTCGTAGCCGCCGTCCGCGCGGCGGTGCAGCTGGAACCCGAACTGGGTGGCGGTGGCGGTGCCGGCGTCGAACTCGGCGAGGATCTCGTAGGTGTCGGCGGTGATGCCGGCGAACGGGTCCGTGGCCGGCTCGGTGGTGATCGTGCGGTTCGACCAGGTCGTGGTGCCCTGGCGCAGGGAGGCGATCTCGGCGACGGGGAACCGGGTGATGCGCGGCCCGGCGGCCGTGCTGATGAGCCGCAGCTGGGCGGGGAACGACGCGTTGCCGGTCCAGGTGCCGCCGTGGTTGCCGGGCTGCCAGGCCATCTGCACGGTCCGGCCGTCGGGCATGTTGCTGAACGTGAGGCCCGCGTAGAACGTGCCGTCGAAGCTGTTGCGGCCCTGGTCCATGCGCTGCGGCGCGGTCCAGTCGGGGGTGAACACGGCGCCGTCGAACGTGCCGGTGACGTACTCGCCGGAGGCGTCGGTCATCACCCAGCGGACGTTCGCCGCGTTCCCGTCGACGGGCAGCGGGAAGAAGTCGGGGCACTCGAAGAGCCAGCCCGCGGCGTACCGGCTGCGATAGGTCCAGTCGAGGAGGTTCGCCGACGTGTAGACGTTGACGCCGTTGCCGCCGCCGTCGGACCAGACGACCATGACCCACCGGCCGCGGGCGGCGTCCCACAGCACCTTCGGGTCGCGGCTGGTGCCGGTCGGGGTCACGACCTTCCGGCCGCGGTCGTAGCTCTGGAAGGTGCGGGCGCCGTCGGTGCTGTAGGCGATCGAGACGCCGTTGGTGCCGGTGAACACGACGATCGGGGCGTCGGCGCCGGTCTTCAGGCCCGAGACGTTGGTGGTGTCGACGACGCCGGCGCCGGAGAACAGGTCGCCGGGGTGCACACCCGGCTCCAGGGCCATCGGCTTCTGCGTCCAGTGCACGAGATCGGGGCTGGTCGCGTGCCCCCAGTGCATGGTGTCCCAGCCGAGGCCGTGCGGGTTGTGCTGGTAGAAGAGGTGGTACTGGCCGTTGTAGTACAGCGGGGCGTTGACGTCGTTCATCCAGCCGCTGCGCGAGCTGAAGTGGAACTGGCCGCGGAACGGCTCGTCGTAGGCGGCGGTGGCCGGGTACGGGAACTCCGGGTAGTCGCTGGACGGGCTCGCGGCGGCCGGAGCGGCGGCGGACAGGGCGCCGGCGACGAGAGCGGCGGCGAGCAGGAACCGAACGGTACGCATGGCGGTGGTCCCTTCGGCGGGGTGACCGGTAGGGTTGAGGAAACGTTTCCTGACGAGTGTTCGACAGTGTGCGCTTCATAGAGAAAGATGTCCATACATGAGTGACCGTGGGCGGGCCACGATGAAGGACGTCGCGGCGCTCGCGGGCGTCGGGCTGGCGACGGTCTCCCGGGTCATCAACGGCGTGCCGGTCGACCCGCACCTCACCGGCCGGGTCCTGGACGCCGCGCGGCAGCTCGGCTACCGCAAGGACACCGCCGCCACCAGCCTGCGCCGCGCCGACCGGCGCACCAACACGATCGGGCTCGTGCTGCAGGACGTGGCCAACCCGTTCTCCTCGGCGCTGCACCGGGCCGTCGAGGACGTCGGCGTGCAGCGCGGGCTGCTGGTCCTCGCCGGCAGCAGCGACGAGGAGCCCGACCGGGAGCGGGAGCTGCTCGGGGTGCTGCGCACCAGGCGCGTCGACGGGCTCATCGTGGTGCCGACCGGCGCGCCCGACGGGGAGCTGGCGGCGGCGCACCGCGACGGGACGCCCATTGTCTGCGTCGACCGCGCCTCACCGGTGCCCGGCCTGGACACCGTCACCGCCGACAACCGCGGCGGCGTCGCGGGGGCCGTGCGGGCGCTGAACGACCTGGGGCACCGCGACGTCGGGTTCGTCGCCGACCATTCGTCGCTGTGGACGGCCCGCGAGCGGCACGCGGGGTTCGTCGAGGCGGCGGGGGCGACCCGGGCGGCGTGGGTGCGCCGGGACGTGCACACCGCGGAGGCGGCCCGGCAGGCGGTGACGGAGATGTTCGCCGCCGCGCCCGCGCCCACCGCGCTGGTGACCGCGCAGAACTGGCTGACCGTCGGCGCCCGGCGGGCCCTGGTGGAGCTGGGGCTGCACCGCTCCGTCGCGCACGTCGGCTTCGACGACTTCCCCCTCGCCGACATGCTCGACCCGCCGGTGTCGGTGATCGCGCAGGACCCGGCGGAGCTGGGGCGGCGGGCGGCGCTGCTCCTGCTGTCCCGGCTCGACGGCGACACCGGGCCCGCGGCGGCGGTCACGCTGCCGACGCGGTACATCGCCCGGGGGTCGGGGGAGATCCCGCCGCCCGGGCGATGACCCGCCTGGTGGTCAGGCCGCCTTGAAGCTGGTCACGGGCATCGAGGAGGCACCCGGGCCGACGCTGGCCGATGCGCCGGGCCTGGTCGACGCGGGTGCGCCGGGCCTGGTCGACGCGGGCGGGCGCGGGGTGTCGTCGCCGGTCCGGGCCGGCGGCTTGCCGTCCGCCGACGACCACAGCACGATGATGTTCCCGGGGATCGGCGCGGTGTCGAACACGATCCAGTCGCCGGGCACCTCCTCCGCCGGGGCGGCCATGGACTTCGGGCCGACGCGGTACTCGGCCGTCATGCCCTTCGCGGCGAGGATCTGGCGCGCCTCGGAGACCCGCTTGCCGATCAGGGACCCGCCGACGGCGTTCTCCTCCGTGGAGCCGCCCTCGATGAACTCGCCGGGCAGCGGGGTCCGGCCGAACGCCACGACCGCGTAGGACGAGAAGTTCAGCGGCACCTTGAACCCGACCTGGCACGACCCGTTGGCGGTGCACCGGCCCGGGTCCTCGATCGGCTCCAGCCCCGGGGCGCCCGACTCCTCGAACACCACCTTGCCGACGTTCTCGGGGTTCGCCGGCACCAGCTCGATCTTGATGTTGAGCCCGCGTCTCGCGAGCTCCTCACGGTACCGCTGGGGATCGGCGGCGGGATCCTTGATCGTGACGGTCAGGAACCCGTCGCCCTCGGCGAAGGTGAGCGCCGCGTTGGCCGGCTTCGGCGCGGTGAGCAGCGACCCGGCGACGAGCGCCGCGACGGCGAGCCCGGCCGCGACCGGCACCCCGACGAGCAGGCGGCGCCGCCAGTTCGTCGCCGGCGGGGCGGTGTCCAGGATGGCGTGCAGCAGGTCCTCGCCGGCCGCCTGCGCGGGCGCGGGGACGTGCACGGTGGGGGAGAGCAGCCGGATCAGGTGGTCCTGCTCTTCGTCGACGTCAGTCACGGTGGCTCCTCTCGCGGCTGGTGAAGGTGGGTGTGCGCAGCGCCTCCGCGAAGCGGCGGCGGGCTCGGTGCAGGCGGATCCGGGCGGCGTTGACCGTGCAGCCGAACGCGACGGCGAGCTCGTCGGCGCTCAGCCCCTCCCAGGCCACCAGCCGCAACACCTCGCGGTCGCCCTCGGGCAGCGCGCGGAACGCGTGCGCGATCTCCGGCGGCACCGAAGGCTCGATCGTGGTGGCACCGGCGAGCTCCTGGCGCAGCCGCGCCCCGAGGTCGGCGCGGCGCCGGTCGGCGCGCTGGTGGTTGGCCATGACGTTGCGGGCGACCCCGAACAGCCAGGGCCTGGCCTGCTCGTCCGGGATCTCGTCGATGCGGCGCCAGGCGGTCAGGAACGTGTCGGCGACCACGTCGGCGGCCGATTCCGGCCGGTCGACGCGCCGCAGCGCGTAGCCGAGCAGGTCCTGGTAGCAGGACCGGTACAGGGCTTCGAAGCGGGCGGCGCTAGGGGCTCGTGCCAAGGGTGGCTCCCGTCATGCGGCGTTCGTGTCGCCTGTACATGTCCGCACGGGGCCGAGCATTTCACGGTTCCTTGACGGCACTGTTCGGCCGTCGCGCCCTGGGGAGGATTTGTCTGATCTTGTGCCCTGTTCCCCTTCAGGCGTCGGCGGCGGGGCCGATAGGTCTCCTGGTGGGCGTGTCCCGAGCGCCCGTCCGTCCGGGAGGGGAGACCAGTGAGCGTTGAGGCGGCGCCCCGTGGCGGCGGTCCCGGCGACAGCACCGCCGGCGACGCGAAGCGATACCTGACCTTCACGTTGAACGGCGAGTCCTACGCGCTGGACATCTTCCACATCACCGAGATCCTGGAATACCGGAATCTCACGGTCGTGCCCATGACGCCCGACTTCGTCCGCGGCGTCATCAACCTGCGTGGCCGGGCGGTCCCGGTCATCGACCTCGCGATCCGCTTCGCCAAGGGCGCCACGAGCATCGCCAGGCGCACCAGCATCATCATCGTGCACATCCGCGGGATGCCCGGGTCCGGCGACGCCGGCACCGGCACTGTCGCCGGGGACGGCCGCGACGGTCAGGACATCGGCGTCCTCGTCGACGCGGTCAGCAAGGTCGAGTCCTTCACGGCGGAGGACATCGAGCCGGCGCCGGCGTTCGGCGCCGGCATCCGGGCCGACTTCATCGGCGGCATGGCGAAGCGCGACAACGACTTCATCATCGTGCTCGACATCGACCACGTGCTGTCGCTGAGCGACATGGCGGACCTCGTGACGGCGCTGCCGGCCGGAGCGGAAGGGAACGGCGGCGCCGACCGGGCGATCCGGTCGTCATGACGCGGTCACTCGCCGGCCCCACGGAGATCAGCGCCGCGGAGTTCCAGGCCGTCAGCGAGTTCCTCCACCAGTGCACCGGCGTCCGGCTCGCGCCGGGCAAGGAGACGCTGGTGATGGGGCGGCTGGACAAGCGCCTGCGCAAGCTCGGCCTGTCCAGCTACACGGAGTACCTCCGGCTGCTCCGGTCCCCGCAGCACGCCGCGGAGACCCGGCAGGCGATCGACCTGCTGACCACGAACGAGACGTTCTTCTTCCGCGAGCCCCGGCACTTCGAGTTCCTCGGCGAGGTCGTCGCGCCGGCGTACCGCGCCCAGCGGGTGCACCGGCCGTTCCGGCTGTGGAGCGCCGCCAGCTCCAGCGGCGAGGAGGCGTACAGCGCGGCGATGGTGCTCGCCGAGGCACTGCCGGACCGGCCGTGGGAGATCGTCGGCACCGACGTCTCGTCGCGGGTGGTGGCCGGCGCGGCGGCCGGCATCTACCCGATCTCGGCGGCGGAGCGGATCCCGAAGGCGATGCTGCGGCGGTACTGCCGCAAGGGGCGGGCCGAGTACGAGGGCCTGATGGCCGTCGACCGGGAGCTGCGGGCGCGCACGACGTTCCTCGGCGCGAACCTCCTGGAGGATCTGACCCGCCTCGGCCGGTTCGACGTGATCATGCTGCGCAACGTGATGATCTACTTCGAGCCCGAGACGAAGGCGCGGGTGGTCGGGCGGCTGCAGGAGATGCTGCACCCGGGCGGCTACCTCATCGTCAGCCTGTCCGAGACGCTCAACGGCATCCCGTCGCGGCTGCGGGCGGTCCAGCCGTCGATCTACCGCCTCGGAGACGATCGTGGGTAGCGTGACCGAGGTCTTCCTCAACCCGGGCGACTTCCACTTCGCCGGGGCCGGCACCTGCATCCGGACCGTGCTCGGCTCCTGCGTCGCCATCACGCTGTGGCACCCGCGGCTGCTGGTCGGCGGGATGTGCCACTACCTGCTGTCCCACCGCGCCGCCCCGCCGGGGGAGCACCCCGCGCTGAGCGGCCGCTACGCCGACGAGGCGGTCCAGCTGTTCCTGCGCGAGCTCGGGCGCAACGGCACCCGTCCCGCGGACTACCAGGCGAAGATCTTCGGCGGCGGTGACCAGTTCCCCGGCGGATCGCCCGGCCCGGCGCCGCGCGTCCCGCGGGACAACATCGAGACCGGCCTGCTGCTGCTGCGCGAGCACGGCTTCCACCTGGCCGCGAAGCACCTGGGCGGCACCGGGTCCCGGCAGCTGGTGTTCGACCTCGGCACGGGCGACGTGTGGGTGCAGCATCAGGAGCGACGGCCGGCCGGAGCGGGCCATGACCGGTAAGGGGATCAGCGTCGTCATCGTCGACGACTCCGCGGTGGTGCGCCAGGTGCTGTCCAAGCGGCTGGCGGACAGCCCCGGCATCGAGGTGCTCGGATGCGCCTCAGATCCGATCTTCGCGATGAACCTGATGAACCGGGCCTGGCCGGACGTCGTCGTGCTCGACATCGAGATGCCCAGGATGGACGGCATCACGTTCCTCAAGAAGATCATGGCGACCCGGCCGACGCCGGTGATCATCTGCTCGACGCTGAGCCAGCGCGGCGCCCGCGCCACGATGGACGCCCTGGCGGCCGGGGCGGCCGGGGTCGTGCCCAAGCCCAGCACCGGCCTGAAGCAGTTCATGGCCGACGACAGCGGCGACATCGTGGCGGCGGTCCGGGCGGCGGCGGCCGGCAAGGTCGCCCGCCTCGACCGGGCCGGGCCTGTCCCCGCCGTCGCCGCGCCGCGTCCTGCCGCGGCGGCTCCGCCCGTGGTGTCGGCCGGCCGGATCATCGCCATCGGCACCTCCACCGGCGGCACGCAGGCCCTCGAGACCGTGCTGACGGCGCTGCCCCGCGACAGCCCGGGCATCGTGATCGTGCAGCACATGCCGGAGAAGTTCACCGCCGCGTTCGCCGAGCGCATGGACGTGCTGTCCGCGATCGAGGTCCGCGAGGCCGCCGACGGTGACCTCGTCGCCGGCGGGCTGGCCCTCGTCGCGCCGGGCGGCCGGCACATGCAGGTCCTCTCCGACGGCGCCCGCTTCCGGGTCAAGGTGAGCGACGGCCCGCCGGTCAACCGGCACCGGCCCTCCGTCGACGTGCTCTTCAGGTCCGTCGCGAAGGTCGCGGGCCGGCACGCACTCGGCGTGATCATGACCGGGATGGGCGACGACGGCGCCCGCGGGCTGCTGGAGATGCGGACCGCCGGCGCGCTCACCGTCGCGCAGGACGAGGCGACCTGTGTCGTGCACGGTATGCCGAAGGAAGCGGTCCGGCTGGGTGCCGTCGACCGGGAAGTGCCGCTGACCGCCATCGCCGAGGTGATCCGTACCCATGGTTGAGTTCCTGATCGTCGTCGTCGCCCTCGCCGCCGGCCTGGCCGCCGGCTACAAGGCCGGGACGCTGCGCGCCGGCCGCGCCGGGCGGGAGGAGGCGGCGGCGCGCGCCGCGACCGCCGACTACGCGCGCAGCGTCACCGAGTTCGCCGGCGCGGTCGCCCCCGTGTGGTCGAGCCAGATCGAGTCGTCGCGGACGCAGATGGAGGCCGCGGTCGGCGCGGTGACCACCGAGTTCAGCCAGATCGTCGACAACCTCGACGCGGTGCTCGCCTCGTCGAGCGCGGCGCTGGAGGACAGCCACGGCGGCGGCGCGCTGGAGCGGGGCCGGCAGCGTCTCGGCAGCGTCGTGCACACCCTCGACGCCGCCCTGACCTCGAAACGTGAGGCGCTGCGGGACCTCGAGGCGCTGCTCGGCCTCAACGACGACCTGAAGCAGATGACCGCCGAGGTCGCGCAGATCGCGGCGCAGACCAACCTCCTGGCGCTCAACGCGTCGATCGAGGCCGCGCGGGCCGGGGAGGCCGGCGCCGGGTTCGGCATCGTCGCCCTGGAGGTCCGCCAGCTGGCGGAGCGGTCGTTCCAGACCAGCGAGCGGATGGCGCGCCGCGTCGAGGGCATCGCCGGCGCGATCGCCTCCGCGCTGAGCAAGGCCGAGGGCGACGCCGAGCGCGAGGGCGTGGCGGTCACCCGGGCCAACAGCGAGGTGAGCGAGGTCCTCGACGACCTCGGCGCCGTGCTCGCCGGCCTGCGCGACTCCTCCGACCAGCTCGAACGCGCCGCCGTCGGGATTCGGTCGGGGGTCGCCGGCGCCATCGTCAACCTGCAGTTCCAGGACCGGATCGGCCAGGTCCTGGAGCACCTGCGGGAGAACATCGACCGGATGCCGGTCGTCGTCGCCGAGGACCGGTCCCTGAACGCCCGGCGGCTGCTCGACGAGCTCGCCGCCACGTACACGATGCACCAGGAGCGGGAGGCGCACCTCACCGGCGCCAGGACCGCCGCGGTGCCCGAATCAGAGATCACGTTCTTCTAGAGGGGGCACCTGATGTCGAAGACCATTCTGATCGTCGATGACTCGGCGTCGGTACGGCAGGTCGTCACCATCGCGCTGCGCGGCGCGGGCTACGAGGTGGTGGCCGCGACCGACGGCAAGGACGCGCTGAAACAGCTCGACGGCCGGCGGATCCACCTGATCATCTCGGACGTGAACATGCCGAACATGGACGGCATCACGCTCGTCGGCGAGGTCAAGAAGCTGCCGTCCTACCGGTTCACCCCGATCATCATGCTGACGACGGAGTCGCAGGAGGACAAGAAGCGGCAGGCGCAGGCGGCCGGGGCGAAGGCGTGGGTCACCAAGCCGTTCCAGCCGGACCAGATGCTGGCGGCGGTGTCGAAGCTGGTGATGCCGTGACCGTGCCGGCCCGGCGGCTGGAGCTCGACGGCGAGCTGACCATCGTCGCGGCGGCCGAGCAGCAGGCCCGGGTGCGGGGGTTCCTCGCGGAGAGCCCCGCGCCGGCCGAGCTCGACCTCTCGGGCGTGACCGAGCTGGACACCGCCGGCCTGCAGATCCTGCTCGCCGCCCGGCGGGAGGCGGAGCAGCGGGGCACCACCCTGACCTTCCACGACCCGAGCGGCCCCGTCCGGTCGGTGTTCGAGACCGCCCACCTCAGCGCGGAGCTGGACTGACGGGAGCACGATGGTGAGCGACGACCTCAACGACGCCCTCGACACCTTCATCACCGAGGCACGGGAGCTGCTGCAGGACTTCGAGGAGGGCCTGCTCGGCCTCGAGGACGACCCGAGCGCCGAGGAGACCGTCAACGCCCTCTTCCGCACGATGCACACCCTGAAAGGGTCGGCGGGGCTGTTCGGCCTGGCCCATCTGGTGGCGTTCACGCACGTGGTGGAGACCGTGCTGGACTCGCTCCGGGAGGGCGAGCTGGCGGTGACCCCGGAGCTGGTCAGCGCGCTGCTGCCGTGCGGCGACCACGTCTCCTCGATGGTCGAGGGCGTGGCCTCCGGCCGGACCGAGGCGACGCCTGCCGAGACGGTCGACGGCGACCGGCTGCTCGCCGCGCTCCAGCCGTTCCTCACCGAGGGGGAGGCGCCGGCTCGTACACCCGCCGCCGCCGAGGAACAGAGCAACGACGGCCTCAGGACGTGGCGGCTCACGCTGTGGTTCGGACCCGACAGCCTGCGCAACGGCATGGACCCCCTGTCGTTCCTGCGCTACCTGGGCAGCATGGGCACCGTCACCCGGGTCACGACCCTGACCGACGCCCTGCCGGAGCCCGACCTGATGGACCCGGAGACCTGCTACCTCGGCTTCGAGGCCGAGTTCGTCAGCGGCGCGCCGAAGACGGAGATCGAGGGGGTCTTCGACTTCGTCCGCGAGGACAGCCAGATCGCGATCGTGCCCGCCGACGACTACGGCACGGTGATCGAGGAGCTGCCCGACCAGGACCGGCTCGGCGACCTGCTGGTCCGCAGCGGCGCCGCCACCGACCTGGAGATCGCCAGGGCGCTGCGGATCCAGCAGGAGCGCAACCGGTCCGGCGACACGCTGCCGCCGCTCGGCGAGATCCTGATCGAGACGCAGGCCGTGCCGAAGCCCGTGGTCGAGGCGGCGCTGGGCAAGCAGCGCAAGACGGCCGACGGCCGGTCGCAGGAGACCCAGACCATCCGGGTGTACGCCAACCGGCTCGACAAGCTCATCGACCTCGTCGGCGAGCTCGTGATCGCCCAGTCGAGCGTGGGGATCCACCGCCGCGACGGCGACGGCTACGAGGAGGCGCAGGGCGAGGTCATGCGGCTCGTCGAGGAGGTCCGGCACAGCGCGCTGTCGCTGCGGATGGTGCCGATCGGCACGACGCTGCGCCGCTTCGAGCGGGTCGTCCGCGATGTCTGCGTCGACCTGGACAAGGACGTCGACCTGATCATCACCGGCGGCGAGGCGGAGATGGACAAGGCGCTCGTCGAGCGGATCGGCGACCCGCTGCTGCACCTGGTCCGCAACGCCCTCGACCACGGCGTCGAGCCCCGGGCCGAGCGGGAGCGCCAGGGCAAGCCGGTGCGCGGGAAGCTGCGGCTCAACGCCTTCCACGATGCCGGGTCCATCGTCATCGAGGTCGCCGACGACGGCCGCGGGCTCAACCGCGAGCGCATCCTCGCCAAGGCCGTCGACCGCGGCATGGTCCAGGCGGGCACCGTCATGAGCGACCACGAAGTGTTCGACCTCATCTTCGAGCCCGGCTTCTCGACCGTGGAGACGGTGTCGAACCTCTCGGGCCGCGGCGTCGGGATGGACGTCGTGCGCCGCAACATCGCCGAGCTGCGCGGCACCATCGAGGTCGACACGGCCGCCGGGGCGGGCACCACCTTCCGGATCCGGCTGCCGCTGACGCTCGCCATCATCGACGGGTTCCTGGTCGGCGTCGGGACCAGCGCGTTCATCGTGCCGCTGGACCGGGTCACCGAGTGCGTGGAGCTGCCGCCGAACGCCTCCGGCCGCGACTGCATGTACCTGCGGGGTGAGGTGCTGCCCTTCGTCCGGCTCCGGACGATCTTCGACATCGCGGGGCAGCCGCCGCGGCGGCAGAACGTGGTCGTCATCGAGCAGTCCGGGCAGCGGGCGGGACTGGTCGTGGACACCCTGCTCGGGCAGTTCCAGACCGTCATCAAACCGCTGGGCGTGCTCTTCAGCGAGGCCCGCTGCATCAGCGGCTCGACGATCCTCGGCAACGGCGAGGTGGCGCTGATCCTGGACGTCGGACCGCTCGTCGCGGAGAACGTGAGCCGCGAGCAGCTGCTCGTCTGAAGGCTGGCCGGAAGGACCGGTCAGAAGCGGTCGAACTTGCTCTCGTCGATCTCGGCGACCGGGAGGTCGGCCCGCGGCGAGTACTGCGAGGTGCCGTAGTTCAGGCTCTTCGCCTGCGGCTTCGCCGTCTCCCGCGGCGAACGGCCGCTGTTGGTGGCGCGGCGGCCGCCCTGCCCGCCGCCCGCGCCGGTCGTGAAGAACGCCATCATGTTCTGCAGCTGGTGCGTCTGCGCCGCCATCTCCTCGGCGGTGGCCGCGAGCTCCTCGCTCGACGACGCGGTCTGCTGGGTGACCTTGCCGATCTGGGTCATCGCGATGTTGATCTGGTGCACGCCGGTGGACTGCTCGCCGCTGGCGGCGGCGATCTCCTGGACCAGGTCCGAGGTCCTGGTGATGCTCGGGATGATCTTGTCGAGGAGGGAGCCGGCGTGCTCCGCGGTCGTCATGCTGCCCGCGGCCAGCTCGCTGATCTCCTGGGCCGCGACCTGGCTGCGCTCGGCGAGCTTGCCGACCTCCGTCGCCACCACGGCGAAGCCCTTGCCGTGCTCCCCGGCCCGGGCCGCCTCGATGGTCGCGTTCAGGGCCAGCATGTTGGTCTGGAAGGCGATGTCGTCGATGATCCCGATCTTGCTCGTGATCTGCTTCATCGCGTCGAGCGTCTTCTGCACCGCGCCGCCGCCGTCCTGGGCCTCGGTCGCCGCGCTGGCCGCGATGCTCTCGGTGGTGCGGGCGTTGTCGCTGTTCTGAGCGATGCCGGCGGTCATCTGCTCGATGCTGGCGGTCGTCTCCTGCACGCTGGCGGCCTGCTCGGTCGCGGCCTGCGACAGGCTCTGGGAGGCGCCGCTGATCTGGCTCGACGCGTTGGTCAGCTGGGTGGCGGAGTCGACGACCGTGCTCACCGTGTCGGCGAGGCGCTCCAGCGCGCTGTTGAGGGCGGTGCCCATCCGGCCGACCTCGTCGCGGCTCACCACCGTGACCCGCCGGTCGAGGCGCCCCTCGGCCATGGCGGACAGGACCGCGACCGTCTCCTGCAGCGGCCTGGAGATGGCCCGGCTGATCATCAGCACGATCGTGAACGCCAGCACCAGGGCCACCACGATCAGCCCGATCGACAGCACCCGCGAGGAGTCGTACGCGGACTTCGACTCGGCGAGCGTCGACTGGGCGGCCTTGTTCTCCAGCTCGACCAGGTTGTTGAGCGCGGTGTCGATCGCGGCCGCGATCGGCGCGCCCTGCCCCTTGGTCACCTTGTTGAAGCCGGAATAGTCGCCGGCCTTCGCCAGCGGGATCAGCTGCGACGTCAGCAGCTCCTGGTACGCCTTCCAGGAGGACTCGAACGCTTCCCGGTCGGCCGTGCCGCCCTGCCCGCCGCCGGCGGCGAACGTCTGCCAGCTCGTGTCGAGCCCCTCCACGGCGGTCCGCAACGTCTGCTCGGCGGCGTCCCTCTCGGCCGGGGTCTGCGCGAGGGCGACGTCACGGAGCATGAACCGGACATCGCGGTAGTCCGAGCTCACCTCGTCGACGTTCTGCACCGTGCGCAGGTTGTTGTTGTACATCAGGTCCAGGCGCTGCTGGGCGTCGCCGAGCTGGATCAGGCCGAACACCCCGATCGCCAGCAGCAGCACGGACACCACGCCCGCCAGGGTGCCCAGCTTCCAGGCGACGGACAGGTCACGGAATCCGGAGCGGCGTCGTTCGCCGGTAGCCTCGGCCATTCCCGGCCCTCCTCTGGAGTTGGGTCTGCCCCCTCCTCATCGGCCCCGACCGGCGATCGTCTGAGCATTTCCGCCACCGGCGTCGCGTCGTCCGATCGGGCGGGATCCGGGCCTGTTGACCCGCCCGGCTCGGGCTCGGTACATTCCGGCCGCGAGCCGCGGTGGGAGCCGAGCGGCCGGACGCGGCGCGTGTGCCGCGGGTCCGGCGCGTGTCCGCGCCCGTCACACCCCGCCCCGGAGGCACCGTGTTCCGCTCCGCCATCCTTGCCGTCGCCGCGCTCCTGCCGCTCCCGCTGGCCTCGCCCGCGTCGGCCGCCCCCGCTGGGGACTTCAGCTGTGACTACCGCTTCTTCGCGTGGGACGGGGGGTTCGTCGCGGACCTCACGATCACCAACCACGGCCCGGCCATCGACGGCTGGACCGCCAGGTGGACCTTCAGCACCGCGACCGGCAACCTCGGCGTCTGGCAGGCCAGGATGGAGCAGCCCAACCCGTTCGCGGTCACGGCGACGAACATGCCGTACAACGCCGTCATCGACACGGGCCGGTCGGTGCGGTTCGGCTGGACCGCGTCGGCCGCCGCGACGGAGGCGCCGCACGACCTGACCGTCAACGGCCTGCCCTGCTGAGCCCGTCGACGGCGCGAGCCAGCCCGTGCCGGTCGCCGGTGCGTTCGGCGAGGGCACGGGCCGCCGCGAACCGGTGCGCCGCCGCGTCCGGGCGGTCGGTGGCCAGCAGCACGTCGCCGAGGGCGTTGAGGGTCTCGACCTCCAGGCCGCACTCGCCCGTGGCGCGGGCGACGGTGAGCGCGCGCCGCAGGTGACCGAGGGCCTTCGCGTGGTCGCCGCGGCGGTGGTACGCCGCCCCGAGCGTGCCCCGCGCGGTGCCCTCGCCGCCGCGGTCACCGGCCTCGACGCACCGCTCCAGGGCCAGGTGCAGGTGCGCGAGCGCCGCGTCGTGACGGCCCGTGGCGCTGAAGACGGCGCCCAGGTTGCCCAGCGCGTAACCCTCGAGGCGGCGGTCGCCGAGGTCGGCGAACAGCGCCGCCGCCCGGCACAGATGGTCGAGGGCCTCCGGGTGCCGGCCGATGCGGTGCAGCGTGAAGCCGAGGTTGAGCAGCTGGGCGCCCTCGCCGTGCCGGTCGCCGAGCGCGCGGTAGGCGGCCAGGGCGTCCCGCAGCCGGGCGAGCGCCTCGTCGTGGTCGCCGAGCCGCTCGTGCACGAGGGCCAGCCGGGCGGTGGCGCGCGCCTCGCCGGCCGCGTCACCGGCGGCGCGGTGGCCGTCCAGCGACCGCCCGAAGTGGACCTTCGCCAGGTCGTGGTCGCCGAGCAGCCAGTGGACGGTGCCGAGGTCGGTGTGCGCGCCGGCGTCGCCGTGCGCCGCGGCGGCGGTGTGCAGCGCGAGCGCCTCCCGGTAGTGGCCGCCGACCTCCAGGTACCGCCACAGCACCCGCGACAGGGCGACGGCGGCCCGGGACCCGGCGAGGGCGACGAGCGCGGCGCGGTGCCGGTCCAGCCATCGCGCCGCCGCCTCGGGACCGTCCAAAGTGGACCCTGTGACGGGCTCGGCGCGGTCGTGGGGGAACAGGGTCGCGGTCGCGGCGGTCGCGGTGTCCAGCAGGTGCGCCGCGAGCCGGTCCAGCGCGGCCCCCGCCTCGCCGGGCGGCAGGTGCGCGGCGAGCTCCGCGCTGTAGGCCCGCAACAGGTCGTGCATGGTGTAGCCGCCGTCGGCCGGCTCGACGAGGTGCGCGCGGGCCAGCTCGTCGAGCAGCGCCCCGGCGGGCACGCCGGCGAGGGCGGTGGTGGCGGCGGCGTCGACGACCCGGCCGGGGTGCAGGCCGAGCAGCTGGAAGGCGCGCGCGGCGGGCGGGTCGAGCCGGCGCAGCGACCAGGAGAACACCGACCGCAGCGCGGTGTGCGGGTCGCCGTCGGCGTCGAACGCGGCCAGGTCGGCCGGGACCCCGGAGCAGTGCGGCGACGGACCGGCCGCGGCGATGCGCAGCGCGAGCGGCAGGCCGGCGCAGCGGTCGGCGAGGAGGTCCACGGTGCCCGGGCCGGCCCCGGGGCCGAGGAGCCGCCGCAGCAGGACGCGGGAGTCGGCCCGGTCGAGCCGCCCGAGGCGGACCGGGTGGGCGCCGTCGCGGGCGACCAGGCCGCCGAGCGTGTCGCGGCTGGTGACGATGACCGCGCCGGTGGAGGTGCCGGGCAGCAGCGGGCGGACCTGGCCGGCGCCGGCGGCGTTGTCCAGCACCACGAGCAGCCGCCGGCCGGCGACCTCGGTCCGGTAGCGGGCGGCGCGTTCGTCGGTCGCGGCGGGGATGCCCGACGCCGGCACGCCGAGCCCGCGGAGGAACCCGGCGAGGGCGTCGCCGGGGTCGACGGGCCGGCCGGGGTCGTACCCGCGCAGGTCGACGTAGAGCTGGCCGTCGGGGAACCGGTCGGCGACGCGGTGCGCCCAGTGCACGGCGAGGGCGGTCTTGCCCACGCCGGCGGTACCGGCGATCAGCACGACCCGGGGCCCGGCGCCCGCGAGGACGGCGTCGAGGTCGGCGAGGCGTGCCGCCCGGCCGGTGAACGCGGGCACGTCCGCCGGCAGCTGCCGGGGCACCGGGTGCCCCGGGCCGGCCGGGCCGGTCGGGGCGGCGGGGGCGGGGGAAGGCACGGGACGGCGGCCCTCCTCCACCCGGTCGCGGGCGGTGGCGAGCGCGCCCTGCTCGGCCGGTGCCGCGCCCAGCAGGCGGACCAGCACGTCGAAGCGGTCGGTCGGCGGCAGCACCCGCCCCGACAGGTAGCCGCCGATGATCCCGTGCGACCAGCCGGTCGCCGCCGCCAGGTCGCGGTAGGTCAGCTCGGTGCCGCCGCGGCGGCGGGCGTCGCGGCGGCGCAGCTCCCGCAGCAGCCGCGCCAGGTCGGCGGTCGCGCGCACGGCCGCGACCGCGTCCGGCGCGAGAAGGGCGGCGCGGGTGTCGATGCCGGCAGCGTAGGCCCGGACGCGGCCGCGGTGCGCGGGGTCGCCGGGCGGCG
>NZ_JBFANF010000119.1:0-18608 GCF_040674675.1 Dactylosporangium sp. NPDC049742
CACTTCTTCTCGAGGACGACGTTGCGGCCCTTGGGGCCCAGCGTCACCTTGACGGCGTCGGCGAGGGTGTTCATGCCCCGCTCGAGGCCGCGGCGGGCGTCTTCCCCGAACGCGATCAGTTTTGCCATCTGTGTCGTCCTTCACGTATCGCGCCGGATGTCCGGCACTGTTCGGACCGACCTGCGATGGCCACGGCACGGGCTGCGTCGCCCCGGAGTCGCATCCCATTCGGCTTAGCACTCGCATGTTACGAGTGCTAAGTCCAGTGCAGCACTCATCGGCCCGGATCACAAGCCCGGCCGGCAGCGCGGCGCCCGTCGCCGATCAGGCGTACCGTTGGCCGCGTCGCCCGGTCTCGGGCCACTGCCGGTACATCCGCACCGCGAAGGCAGCCATGATCATCGCAAAGTCCAGCGTGCTCGCCGCACTCCGCAGCCGAGGTCAACATGATCGTGCCGCCTGGGTCGACAGGTCCCTGCCCGAAGACATCGACACAGCCCGAAACGCGGGACTGCTCGACCTCCTCGCCCTCGACGTGGCGGGCATGACCGGCAAGGCCCACGCCGCGCCCCGGTAGGCGCCACCGCAATCCGACGACGGCTGGGGAGCGTGGCACGCGTGGAGTTCGACGTGACGGTCGAGAGTCCGAAGGGGACCCGCAACAAGTACGAGATGGACCGGCGCACCGGCCGAATCCGGCTGGACCGCACCCTGTTCACCGCGACCCAGTATCCAGAGGACTACGGCTTCATCGAGGACACTCTCGGCGAGGACGCCGACCCGCTCGACGCGCTCGTGCTGACGCGCGAGGCGACGTTCCCCGGCTGCCAGATCCGCTGCCGGGCGTTCGGCTTGTTCCGGATGCGCGACGACAAGGGCCCGGACCCGAAGGTGCTCTGCGTCCCCACCGCCGATCCACGCCTGACCTACCTCCAGGACCTCCCGGACCTGGATCCGTTCCACAAGCTGGAGATCCAGCACTTCTTCGAGATTTACGAGGACCTCGAGCCGGGCAAGGCCATCGACGCCGAGCACGGCATCTGGGCGGACCGGGCGGAGGCCGAAGCGGAGGTCACCCGGTCCCGCCTGCGGGCCGCGCGCAACGCCGGCACGGCGCGGCCGCACGCCGGGTAGGACGCGCCGTCAGCGCAGCAGGCGGCGACCGCAGAACCGGCAGACGTCACTGCGGTCCGGCGGCCGCCGGGCGGCAACCGTCCGGCTGCCGCAGCAAGTCGTTGAGCTCCGAGCTGAGGTGCTGGTCGTAGACCGCGACCGGCGCCATCCGGGGGCTCGCCGCCCGCGCCTGCTCGCCGGCGCGCCGGTCAGCGATCGCGAAGAGCCATGCCCGCGCGTCCGCGTGCCACCGCTGCGACACCGGCGCCAGCAGCCACACCTCGACGAAGACCGCCCGCGTGACGCGCACCGCGGCCACGCCGTCCAGTCCGGGACGAACGTGAGCGAGGATCTCGTGCACCATCAGGCGGTACAACCCGGCAAGCGCGGCCCGGTCGCCGTCGGCGATCTTCCGGACGAGCCTGTAACAGGTCGCCGCGACGGAGATCGGACCGACCTGACCGCCGATCATGAGCACTCCCGCGATGGACGAGGTATCGATACCACCGGGGTCCGGAGCGGCTGTGACAGCGACCATACGCCGCGCCGCACAGCGTCAGCGCCGATCGATGATCTGGGCGGCCGGTGCACGGCGCGGCCCCGGCGGTGGCATACCGGCCCGGCCGAGGCGCAGCAGCAGGTACGGGTAGCCCACGCAGCCGATCATCATCTGGACCGCCTGCCGTGTGGCAACCACCTCGACGGCCGCGCTCAGCGGCAGGACGGAGACGCCGGCGGCGGTCGCGGTCAGCCAGCCGGCGGACAGTGCCTCACCCGCGCGTAGCCAGTCCTCCGGCTCGTCGGTGTGGCCGTACAGCAGGACGAAGGTCGCGCCGGTGCCGTCGGTGAGGCCGGTCGGGCCCACGCCGGTCGCGCGGTCTGTCGATCCGACCGGAACGGGGCGGCCACCGGAGGCGACCCGGGCAAGCTCGAGCACCTCGTCGGGGTAGAGCACGTGCAGCGACGTCTCCTCCGCCCGCACCGCGAACGAAACGGCCCTGAGCTGCGCGGCCGCGATCGGCGCGCCGGTGACGGGGGTCCGGTCGGTGCGGCGCAGGGGCATGCTGTCCACGAGCGGCGCCTCGGCCGGTTCCGCCGGCGAGCGCTCCTCGAGCCGCAGCGACGCGAGCCGGTCCGGGTCGGCCCGGTCCGGCCGGCGGTTGATCTTGAGTCGCCAGCCGGCCGCCACCAGCGCGATCCGCGCATGGTGCAGGGCCGCCCCGCAGCTGATGATCGCCAAGCGTCCGTCCGCGTCGACGTCGTCGTCGACGCAGGTGCGGTCGTAGTACAGGGACAAGGTATTGCCGGTCAGCCGCCACCGCCACGGCTGGGAGTCGAGAATCGACGGAGCGAACCCGGCCGCGTTGGCCGCGGCGAGGAGCGCGTGAATGACGGCCTGGGCGCCGATCGGATGGATCGTCGCATCGCCCAGTGCCGCGCCGTCGGCCGCTGGACCTGTCGAGTCGTGGCGGCGATCGGGCCTGGGCTTGAACTGCATGACCTGCATCGGGTTGAGACCTCCGGACCAACGCCGCAGAACACGGCGGGTGCAGGCGAGAAGGAGTAGTCGCCCCGGCCACATGCGGCCGCATCACCACGGGCCGCGCAGCAAACCCTACGCCAGTTCGCGCGCAGACCCTATGATGTGCGTCCCTTCGTCCCGGAAGAACGTCCGGAACACCGCCCCGTCAGCGTCGTGCACCGTTCAGGCCCTCATCTTCCTGACGGCGCGCGAGGTGACGACATGCGCGGCACGCGCTCGGTGACCGGATCCACCGCCGAGCGGCTCAGGCGTTGAGGTAGGTGAGCACGGCGCGGACCCGGCGGTTGTCGTCATCGGACGGCGGCAGGTCCAGCTTGGCCAGCAGGCTGTTGATGTGCTTGCTCACGGCCTTCTCGGTGATACCCAGCTTGGCCGCGATCGCGGAGTTGGAGCGGCCCTCGGCCATCTCGCCGAGCACGCCGAGCTCCCGCGCGGTGAGTACCGCGAGCGGCTCCCGGCGGGCGAGCAGCTGAGCGATCACTTCCGGATCCATGGCCGTGCCACCGCCGGCGACGCGGTGCACGGCGTCGATGAACTCCCCGATGTTGGACACCCGGTCCTTGAGCAGATAGCCGACGCCGCCGTGCGGCGTGGCCAGCAGTTCGCGCGCGTAGAGGGGCTCCACGTGCTGGGACAGCATCAGCGTCGGCAGTCCCGGTATCCGGCTCCGCGCCGAGATCGCCGCCTGCAGCCCTTCGTCGGTGAACGTCGGCGGCAACCGCACGTCGATGACGGCGACGTCGGGCCGGTGCTCGACGAGCGCGGGCAGCAGGGCCGGCCCGTTGTCGACGGACGCGACGACGTCGAAGTCGAACGCCTGCAGCAGCCGCGTCAGCCCGTCCCGGAGGAGGGCATGGTCTTCGGCAATGACAACGCGCACGGCAGCTCCATGGTGATGACGGTGGGCCCCGACGGCGGGCTCGACAACGTTACGGTGCCGTCGAACGCGGCGAGACGGCGTTCGATGCCGCGCAGCCCCGAGCCGCCCGCCGGGTCGGCGCCTCCGACACCGTCGTCGGTGACCACGATGTTCAGCGCCCCGCCCGCGTATCCCATGACCACTGATCCGTGCCGGGCGTGGCTGTGCCGGACCAGATTGGTCAGCGTCTCTGCGACGGCGAAGTACGCCGCGGACTCCACCGGCGTGGCCGGGCGCCCCGGCAGGTCGACCTCGACCGAGATGTCCACCGGCAGCCCGATCGCGAGCGCGCGGACGGCCCCGGCCAGGCCCCGCTCGGCCAGGACGGGCGGATGGATGCCGCGGACGAGATGGCGCAGCTCGACCAGCGCCGCGCCGCTGGACTCGCGGGCCTCGACGAGCAGCTTGCGAGCGCCGGCGGGGTTGCGGTCGAGCAGCTCGTCGGCAAGGCCGATCACCATGCTCAGCGAGACCAGTCGCGCCTGGACGCCGTCGTGCAGGTCCCGCTCGATGCGGCGCAGCTCCGCCGCCTGGGCGTCGACCGTGTCGGCCCGGGTCACCGTCAGCTGGGTGATGCGCAGCCGGAGCTCGGCGTTCTTCGTCGGCGCGAGGAACAGGTGCGCGAAATGGGCGTCGACCCGGCGCAGCCAGGGCGCCACCGACAGGCCGGTGGCCAGGATGGCCGCGCCCTGCGGCAGGCACAGCAGGCCGGCGCCCGCTGACTCGACGGACCAGATCACGCCGTAGCCGTACCAGCCGGTGCCGAGCCAGATCCACAGCGGCGTCAGCGTCAGACCGGCGATCCCGTAGAGCGGCACGAGTACACCGGCGGCCCCGAGTCCGAAGCCGACCAGAGCCCCCGGCACCAGCCAGGCGAGGTCACGCCAGGTGGCCGGGTCCGTCACCGTCCACCGGAAGCGTTGCCAGCCGCCGGGCAGCGCCCGCTCGGGCGCCGGGTGGTAGGGGCGTCGCACCAGCACACCGGTCCGCGACGCGCGCCGGCGCTCCAGGTCCGCGCGCATCCGCACCAGGCTCATCACCCAGGGGGTGAGCGCCAGGCCGAGGAACGGCACCGGGCTGAGCGCCAGCGCGACCACGGAGATGAGCAGCAGCGGCAGGTTGGTGAACGCCAGGCCGACGGCCGCCAGTGCGGACAGGACGCCGCGCATGCCCTGGCCGGCCCATCGACCCATCGGTCCGCCGGTCCCGCTCACGTTTCCATTCTGCCAGTCGCGGGTGCGGCCCAGCGGTGGTGACGGGGGGTGCTACCACCCCCGTGCCGGGGAACCTGGCGCTCCTGACGAAGCTGCCAGCGCCAGGTGTACTGGACATATGACGATCACGATGACGCCGCGGGCGCCGTCCGGCAGCGACTTCGCCGTTCTGGCCCGGCGAATCAATCAGGCGGGACTCATGCAACGCCGGCCCGCCTACTACGCCGCCCGGATGGGCGTCGTCACGCTGATGCTGCTCGGCGGGTGGACCGCGTTCGTGCTGATCGGCTCGTCGTGGTGGCAGCTGGTGACCGCCGCCGTCCTCGCGGTCACGTTCACCCAGGTCGCCCTCCTGGCCCATGACCTGGCGCATCGCCAGGTGTTCCGCACCAAGCGGCCCAGCGAGCTCGCCGGGCTGCTGGCCGGCAACCTGGCGGTCGGCATGAGCTACGGCTGGTGGATGGACAAGCACACCCGCCACCACAACAACCCCAACCACGACGACCTCGACCCGGACGTCGCTCCCGAGGTGCTCATCTGGGCGACCGAATCGGCCGTCGGCCGGCGCGGACTGGCCGGTTTCATCACCCGGCACCAGGCCGGCCTGTTCTTCCCGTTGCTCACGCTGCTCGCGATCGACCTGAAGGTGTCCAGCGTCAAGGCCCTGCGCCGCAGCGGGATGAAGCGCCGCCGGCTGGAGATCGCGCTGCTCGTACTGCACGCGGCGGCCTACCTCACGGCGCTGCTGACCGTCCTGTCCCCGCTGCAGGCCGTCGCCTTCCTCCTCGTGCACCAGGCGCTGTTCGGCGTGTATCTGGGCATGACGTTCGCGCCGAACCACAAGGGCATGCCGCACCCCTCCGGCGACGAGGACTTCCTCCGCAAGCAGGTGCTCACCTCGCGCAACGTGCGTGGCAGCCGGCTGACCGACGCGGCGCTCGGCGGCCTCAACTACCAGATCGAGCACCACCTCTTCCCGGGCATGCCGACCCCGAGCCTCCGCCGGGCCCAGCCCATCGTGGAGGCGTACTGCGCCGACATCGGTGTGCCGTACGAGCAGACCAGCCTCGTCACGTCCTACCGGCAGGCCCTGCGGTACCTGCACGACGTGGGAGCGCCCGCCCGCACGGAGCACGCGGCCCGCTGACCGACGGGCGGAGCCGTAGGACAGGTTGAGCACGCGGATCGGGTTGGCCGGGTCGTCGGCGCGGTGCTGCACCACCCAGTCGATCGCGGCGATCATCTGTGACACGTCGACCGCCCCGGTGGCGGTGCCGATCTTGATCGAGGTGAGCTTGACGTCCGGGGCGATGCCCTTCGCACCGGACGTGGTGTCGTTGCCGACGATGATGCCGGCCATGTGGGTGCCGTGCCCGTACGTGTCGAGGTAGCGCAGGTTCGCCGCCTGCGACTCGAATGACAGGTCCGGCCCGTTCACGATCCTGGAGGCGGGCAGTCCCGGTACGGGTGCGACACCGGTGTCGATGAGTGCGACGCCGACCCCTGAGCCGGTCAGGGCGGCAGCCGCGCCGGTGTCCGCGCCGATGCTGGAACGCACCTGGGCCAGCGTGGTTACCGACGCCGCGGTGCCTGGCGGGGCGACGACCGCGGTGGCGGTGCCGGCGAACGCGCCCGGTATTTCGAGCGCTGCGGCCACGGCGGCGCGCAGGCCCGGCAGTGTGGTCACGGTATGAGCTCCATCCTTGGAAGGTCTCGTCCAGGACTCCGACCGTGACCGGGTACGGCGGCACCGTCACCGGCCACGACGTGGAACTGCCCGACCACCCGACACGAACCGTCCGGTCGGTGTCCGCCACCAGGCTGCTCGCCCGCCGGATGGCGACCGGGCGGCAACTGCGGTGCAACCCGGCTGTCCCACCACCTCGGCCGGACCCCAGATGCCCGCTGCCGCCACACAGTGGAGGCCGGGCCGGCCGTAGCGACCCACGGGCATCCCGGACAGGATCGACGCTGCCCCGCGCCCAGGAGCGCTGGCCCCGACTCCCCGACACGAGGGTGGACGAAGCGGTTCGGCCCGTATCGAAGTCAGTTCGTATCGCTGCCCTCGGCTGGATGCGTTTCGTGGCAAGTTCCACCGTTCGCATCCGCAGCGCCCTGCGGCGCGCGAAGGACATGGCGACAGAGCAAGCCGCTCGCGTGTCCGGAAAAGTGGAAGGGCTTCACCATGAGCATTCGTCTGACGTTGCGCCGCGTCGCCGCCGGAGCCGGGGCGCTGGGTGCCGTCGCCGCGGCCACGCTGCTGGTCGCGTCGCCGGCGCACGCGGCCGGGCCGAGCAAGGTGTCGGTGGTGCACGGGATCCCGGGCCAGCCGGTCGACGTGTACGTCAACGGCAAGAAGACCCTCGACAACTTCCAGCCGTCGAAGGTCGCCGGGCCGCTGGACCTGCCGGCCGGCAAGTACGACATCGTCATCGTCAAGCCCGGCGACCCGGTCACCAGCCCGGTCGTCAAGGTCGACCAGGCGGCCGTGCCCGCCGACGCGAACATCAGCCTGGTGGCGCACCTGACGGCCGACGGCAAGCCGACCCTGACGCCGTTCGTCAACGACACCGCCAAGCTGGCCCCCGGCAAGGCCCGCCTCGTCGTGCGGCACACGGCGGCGGCCCCGGCCGTCGACGTCCGGGCGGGCGGACAGCCGGTGTTCAAGAACCTCACCAACCCGAACGAGGCCAAGGCCGACGTCGCGGCCGGGACGGTGAGCGCCGACGTCGTGCTGGCCGGGACGAGCACCGTGGCGATCCCCGCCGCCGACCTCAACCTGGCCGAGGGCACCTCGACGATCGTCTACGCGGTCGGCTCCGCCGAAGGCAAGACCCTCGGCGTCGTCGCGCAGAGCATCACCGGCCTGCACGGCACCCCCGGCGGCGTCCCCTCCGGCAGCGGCGGCGCGGCCGACCAGGGCCCGGCCGCCTGGGTGCATCTCGCCGGCGCCCTCGGCCTGATGGTCGCCCTGGCCGGTGGTCTCGCGCTGCGGAAGTCCCGGGTCCGGGCCTGATGCGTCGATCCCGGGCCGCGGCCTGGGCCGCCGTCGCCGCCGGCATCGTCACGATGCTGGCGGCGACGGTCACCGCCTGCGCCGAACAGCCACCACCCCCGACCGGCACGCCTCCCACCGCAGCCACCTCGCCCGCGCCGGAGGCGAGCGCCGCACCGGCGGCACCGGCGGCCGCCGTGCCCCCGACCGGCCTGAAGATCGACCGGCTGAACCTCGACGCCAAGGTCGACGCGGTCGGTGTCGACGGCAAGACCGGCGAATTCGCCGTCCCGCCCAGTGTCGACGTCGTCGGCTGGTACAAGTGGGGCCCCGGGGCCAACGCCACCGCGGGGTCGATCGTGATCGCCGGCCACGTCGACAGCGCCGAGCAGGGCCGCGGGGCCTTCTTCCACCTGCGCGATCTCGGCCCGGGCGACCCGATCACGCTGGCCGGTGCCGACGGCAGTACCCGGCGGTTCACCGTCACCGCCCGGGAGGTGTACCCGAAGGCGAAGATCCCGCTCGAGCGGTACTTCGCCCGCGACGGCGCTGTGCGGCTCACCCTCATCACATGCGGGGGCCCGTTCGACGCGAGCACCCGGCACTACCGCGACAACGTCGTCATCACCGCCCAGCCGGCGGCGTGACGCCCGGCAGAACCGGCATGACCTCGCTGTTCATGGCGTTACCGTCTGGAGGTGGCTGTGCGATGGTGGCACCAACGGTGACCCCGGCCGAACCGGACACCGGCAGCGCCGACCGTGGCCCGGCCGGTGAGACCGACCACCTCGACCACTGCCCCCAGTGCCGCACCGACCTCGACCAGCTACGCCACGTCGCCCGTGAGGGCCGGCACATGCAGACCCTGCGCGACCTGCCGATGCCGCCGCAGCGGGTGTGGGACCGCATCGAGGCCGAACTCGCCGCAACCGGCCGCGGATCGGCTCCACCGGCCGTCACCCTGCACACCGACCCGCCCCCAGCCCGTCGCAGCCCCACCGCGCGTGCCGCTGACGAGGTCGCGGCCCGCCGGGCCCGTCGCCGCGGCCCCGGCTGGGCGATGACCGCCCTCATCGCCGGCGTCGCCGCCGCACTCGCGGTCTTCGCCACCCTCGTCGCCACCGACCGCCCCGCGCCAGCCCCACAAGCCGTCCCGTGCGCCGGCGTCACCCAGATCCGGCTCGAAG
Source organism: Dactylosporangium sp. NPDC049742 (assembly GCF_040674675.1). Classification (NCBI taxonomy): domain Bacteria; kingdom Bacillati; phylum Actinomycetota; class Actinomycetes; order Micromonosporales; family Micromonosporaceae; genus Dactylosporangium; species Dactylosporangium sp. NPDC049742. Next base: position 8,972 of record NZ_JBFANF010000119.1, read on the forward strand.
CACTGCCCGGCGTCACCGGCTCAGCCTGCCTGCGCACCGTCGACGGCCAGCGCCGGCTACACATCCACGCCCAGGGCATGCCCACCCAGACCGGCGGCGACTACGAGGCCTGGCTGCTCGACGCCACCAGCCTCAACGGCCCCACCCTGCGCATGGAAGCCCTCGGCGTCCTCGTCGACGGCAGCGACCAGGACCTCCCCGTCCCCACCGGCCTCAACCTCGAGCACTACAGCATCATCGACATCTCCGCCGAACCCCACGACGGCAACGCCGCCCACTCCGGACACTCCCTGCTACGCGGCACCCTCCGCTGACGCCCGATGATCCGGTCGACTGCCCGGCGTCGCATCCAACGCATCGGGCCCGGCCGAACCTGGTGAAATGACGTCGCGATCCGACAACGCGGCCCTTCCCGGCCATCGGGCATCAGGCTCGGCTGCCGCGGGGCACGGCGAAGCTGCAGGAGGGCCGCCCGCCACTCGGGTTGCGAAGGCCGGTCCCCGCTGAATCGGCGCTGCGCCAGGTCCGGGGGCCTGGCGGCGTGCTGGTCGGCGATGGTGGTACGGCGGGTCTTGCCCCGCACGACGCCGCGTAGGCCCAGCTGGCGCATGAGCCGCTCGACGGTGCATCGGGCCACCGGCGTGCCCGCGGAAGACCAACATTGTCGACTCTGAACAGGACCTTCGGTCATCGGCCTGCGGTCACAGGGCGGGGATGGACGGCCGCAGCGCGTCATCGCCACCCGGCGCGCCGGTAAACGCTGTATCGATCCGGATGCCTCTCGGTGCTCGCCGTGACCGAGGACGGCCCGCTGACCAGCGGCCGAGCCCGACATACTGTGGGTCACCGGCGACGGCAACTCGGTCGTCGGCATCGCCGCATGCATCCTGGGTCAGCGAGGTTGTGGGATGGGCTGGACGGACATCGTGACCGTGACGGTGGTGCCGGTGCCGTCGCAGTGGATGCTGACGTCGATGCTGAGTTGCCGCACGATCCACAGTCCGCGGCCGCCCTGTGCGGTCGGTGGGACCGGGACGCGTCCGGCGTTTTCAGGGTCGGCGATGCCGGGGCCGTCGTCGCTGACCTGGCAGGTCAGGGTGTTGCCGGTGCGTCGCAGCCGCAGGTGGCCGGTGCCGCCGCCGTGCTGGACCACGTTGCTGGCCAGTTCACCGACGATGAGCATGAGGCTGTCGATGGTGGGTGGCGGGATGTCGGCGGCGTGGGTGTGGGCGGTGACGGCGGCGCGCAGCGCGTACAGGTCGCTTTCGGTGAACGGCTGCGCAAGGTCGAGGGTGGGTGCCGGGTCGGTGCGGGGTGCTGGCTCGACGCCGGCGGTCTCCTGCTCGGGCCCGGTCATGGCGCTGGGGTTACCCGTAGTTGCCGGACGTCAATCGCACCGCACAGTCGCAGGAGTTTGTCGACGAGCGGGCCGCACCGTACGAGCATGTGGCGGTCGGGCGGCAGCTGCGTCGCCGTGCGGACGATCGCCGCGGCGCAGGCACCGTCGAGGTAGTGCAGCCGCCGCAGGTCGAGGTGGATGTGCTGGTCGAGGCGGATCGACTCGGCGAGGGCCTGTTGCAGCACGGCGAGGTGGCGGTAGTCCAGTTCGCCGGCGATCCGGACGCCCGGTGGCCGGTACTGCCGGCATACCCGCAGCAGCGGATCTTCGTGGTAGACCTGCGCGGCGACCGTCTGTTGGTGGACTTCGGCGGCGAAGGCGAGGGTGACGGCGTCGAACAGGTCGCGGTCGTACTGGCAGATGGTGGTCAGGGTGCCGGCTGGGGCGAGGTCGCCGATCTGCCGTTCGAAGTGCAGCAGTTCCTGGGCGGCGGCGTGGGGCCGGGTGGCCCAGCCCATGTCAGCGGTGACCCGCAGCGCGGTGAACCCGGCGGCTGCGGCGGCGGAGAGTTCCTCGGTCAGGGCGTCCAGCATGCGCCGGGCGCTGGGAGCGCCACCGTTGAGCCAGGTCGTGGTGTAGTCGGTGACTCGCAGCTGGCCGGTGGCGATAGCCTCGCCGTAGCCGACGGATCGCTGCGATAGTTCCTCGGCGAGGGTGTGCGGGGCGATGGCGTCGGTGAAGCACACCACCCGGTCGCCCCGCTCCAGCCCGTCACCGACGAACGCGGCGATCAAATCGATGCGCTCGTCGGGATCGGTGAAGGTGAGACAGGCATGGGTACCCGCACCGAGCTGCTCGACCGTTACCGCCTCCGCCATCGCTGCCAGCTACCCCTCACCCCTCGACGCCTACCGACAGCGTAGGGGGCGCGGTGTCCTGGGGTGCGCGCGGCCGACCTGCCTGCCGGTTGAATCTGGACGGGCCGGCTTCGTGACCTCAGCACCGCAGACGGGGAACGCTTGAGCGGGCGATGGGCAGCCATTCGGCTGGGTGAGCAAGGTTGAGGGAGCGTTGGGCATGCGGTACACGCGACTGGGCGGAACGGGGTTGTGGGTCAGCCGGATCGGTCTGGGCTGTATGAGCTTCGGCACCGCCGGGGCGGGCCTGCACCGGTGGACGCTGGATGGGGACGCCGCGGCCGCGTTCTTCCGGCAGGCGGTCGAGCTCGTGGTGACGTTCTGGGACACCGCGAACGTTTACCAGGGCGGCACGTCGGAGGAGTTGGTAGGCCGGGCGATCGGTCGGTTCTCGCGGCGCGAGGAGATCGTGCTGGCCACGAAGGTCAGCGGGAAGATGCACGACGGCCCGGGCGGCAGCGGCCTGTCCCGCAAGGCCATCCTGGAACAGGTCGACGCGTCGCTGCGCCGGCTGGGCACCGACTACATCGACGTCTACTACCTGCACCGCTTCGACCCGGACATGCCGGTCGAGGTGACCATGCAGGCCCTCGACGACCTGGTCCGGGCCGGCAAGGTCCGTTTATCTCGGCGCGTCGTCGATGTGGGCGTGGCAGGTCGCGAAACTGCAGTACGCCGCCGTGGTCAACGGGTGGACGAGGTTCGCGGCGATGCAGGACCAGTACAACGTCCTCAAACGCGAGGAAGAGCGCGGCATGATCTCGACGTGCTTGGACCAGGGCGTCGGATTGACGCCGTATTCCCTGCCGGCGAAAGGCCGTGCGGCGCGGCCGTGGGGTACCCACACTGAACGGTCGACCTCCGACACCGTCGCCACGGCGTTCGACCGGGATGTCGACCGGCCCGTGGTCGATGCTGTGCAGGCTTGCTCAACCATGCGCTCGAAGGCTCGTCAGGCGGTCGGGCCATGTCCGAGCCGTCTGGGTGGCGCGCTGGCGCCGGTCAATTCGTGGGCCGTCTGACCCGGGCGGCGATACATCGAACGATAGGCTTACCCGATTCGGGCCGGCTCAGTTGACACGTCTTGCGGGCGCGCCCGGGGCACACGGGGTCGCTGCCATCATTTCCGTTCGGTGCGCGGCACTATGGCCGCTGCGACGGTAAACGGGTGGCGCAGCCGGTGCATCGCTGACTCGCCGCAGTCGGATGCGTGATACTCCACGGTGTCCTCGGCGGCGGTGGGCGGTGCAAGAAACGGTGTCGTGCGGTCAGTGAACGCGGCAGTCAAGGCTGATCTCGTCTCGAATTTCGGAAAATGCGGTGGCTGTCATTTCGGATGGGCACCGCAACGCGGATGAGATCCGGTCGACGGCGTTCCGCGGCCGGGTGTCCGGCTGGCGAACGGTGCGGTCTTGCCGACGCCGTAGGGCCGCGGCGCGTAGGCGGTTCGACGGCCCGGGTGCGCTGTCCCTGCGGCTTGCTGCCGTGGACGGCGGCGGCACGCCGTCTGATGGCGGTGAGGGACCGAGGCGAGCCGGTCGGCGCCGTATCGGTGGTGACGGTAGGTCCAGCGCCGGGCGGCGACCCGCTCAACCAGCCGAGTCGCCGTGGCACAGGGTAGGTCAGAGCGAGCGAACGTTCGCCGCTTGCGGACCCTTCGGGCCCTGGGTGATGTCGAACTCCACCCGCTGGTTCTCCTCCAGGCTGCGGAAACCACTCGCCGAGATCGCCGAGTAGTGGGCGAAGACGTCGGCTCCGCCGCCGTCCTGGCTGATGAAGCCGAAGCCCTTTTCGCCGTTGAACCATTTCACGGTACCGGAAGCCATGTCTGCTCCTTCGCAGGCTGATAAGAGACCGCACCATGCGGACTCTCGCGCCGCCGCGTCGATCATCCGCGTCGGAAAGACACGACATGCAAAAGCGCCTGGATGGGTTCAGATACCCACCAGGCGCTGAAAACGTCTACGGAAACCAAAACTGCAACCCGAATACCGTAACACACCCGGATCAACAGGGTCAGGTTCGTCTGGGCTGCGGGGTCGGTAGTCGCGACGCCGCCGCCCTCTTCAGTGAACTGGCCGAGCAGGGCTACCGCGGCGGCATGCTGACTGTTCGCCGCTTCCTGCACCAATTCCGCGGCCACCGACACGTCCCGCAACCCGGGCCACGGCCGTTCAAGCCTCGTCACGTCACCCGATGGATCATGACCAGACCTGACCGGCTCAAGGATGCCGACCGCGCCTGCCTCCGGCAGATCCGGGACCGCTGCCCCGAACTCGACCGCACCACCGAATACGTGCGCGCCTTCGCCGTCATGATGACCGAACGGCAAGGCAGCGAACTGGAGCATTGGCTCACCACGATCGAGAGCGACGACCTCCCCGCGCTGCGATCCCTCGCCGTCGGTATGCGCCGCGACCAGGACGCCATCACCAACGGCCTCACCCTGCCCTACAGCTCGGGAGCGGTCGAAGGCGCCGTGACCAGAGCCAAAGCCATCAAACGCACCATGTACGGCCGCGCCAACCTCGACCTGCTCCGCAAACGTATCCTCGCCAGGACCTGACATCCCATCCATCGATCACCGGATGAGTGCCAGAGCCGAATTTCATGAGCGACGACAGACAAGGGCGCGCATCAGTTGGGAGGCGGGCGGTCAGTACAGGGTCATCATCGGGCCGGTGGTGATCCTGCGGTCTGGGCCGGGACTGCCGCGGCCTCGGCGCCGTCCGGTGGGATGGTTCTGGTCAGCGTTGCGGGCACCGGGGGTCGGGGTGCGGCGGCTGCCGCTTCGCGGGTCATGAAGTTGCCGAGTTCGCTGATGGTGCTCATGAGCGGTGCCGGGAACACGACGGTGGTGTTCTTGTCCACGCCGATCTCGACGAGGCTCTGCAGGTTGCGCAGTTGCAGGGCGAGTGGGTGGGCCATCATGGTGTCGGAGGCGTCGCCGAGCGCGGCGGCGGCCATGGACTCGCCCTCAGCGTTGATGATTTTCGCTCGCTTCTCCCGTTCGGCCTCGGCCTGCTTGGCCATCGCGCGTTTCATGGTGTCGGGCAGCTGGATGTCCTTGAGCTCGACGAGGGTGACCTCGACGCCCCACTCCGCGGTCGTGATGTCGAGGATCTCGCGGATGTCGACGTTGATCCGGTCGGTCTCGGACAGGGTCTCGTCCAAGGTGTGCTGGCCGACCACCTTGCGCAGGGTGGTTTGGGCGATCTGGTTGATCGCTGCCTGGACGCTCTCGATCGCCACGACGGACTTGACCGCGTCGACGACCCGGAAGTAGGCGACCGCGGACACGTCGACGCTGACGTTGTCGCGGGTGATGATGCCCTGGGACTGGATCGGCATGGTGACGATCCGCAGCGACACCCGGTGCAACTGGTCGACGATCGGGATGAGCAGCCGCAGCCCGGGCTCGCGGGACCCGATGACCCGGCCGAGGCGGAACAGCACACCTCGTTCGTACTGCTTGACGACCCGGATCGCGAGGGCCAGGACGATCAGGGCCACAACCACGACGATCACGAGGACGGTGAAAACGGTGGTCATTGACGCGCTCCACTTCAGTGCTCGCGTTCGGTCCGCGACGTGCGGGCACGGTTGACACGGCGCGGTGGCCGGCGGTGGCCCGTTCGCAGGTGGCCGGGTCAACCGATCAGGGCGCCGCCGCGCCGTCTGGCGAGTGTTGGGATGCGGCCAGACACATTTCCGGCCGCGCGGTGACCGCTCCGGATCGACGCTGTGCTGATCCTTCCACGTCGTCCATTGTCGCTCGCGGCGATGGGTGGCCACAGGGCTCAGCGGGGTGGTCCTGGCCCGCCGCGGCCCTGGACGGTCGCTGCGAGGATGACCACGAGTTGCAAGCGGCGGTGGTGCCGGCGGTCAGGTGCCGGCGCAAGGGGTGGCCCTCGACGCGAGTCGGGCCTGGTGAGGTCTGCCGGCGTCATCCAGCGGCTGCTCGAAGATCGGGATGTCATTAGGCGTATCGGCCACTGCAACGCCTGGTTAGCTGGTGAACTGCGGCTTCACCGCGGTCCGTGCCTAGAACCGCCGCTCAACTGTGGAACGTGGGATCGACAACGGCAGCTTGAGCAGGGTGACGTACAGTGGGTCGCTCGGCTGGGTGATGGCGTATGCGCTGCAGGAAGATCGCGCCCGACGGGGTCCGGAACGCCAACGCGAGGGTCGCGACGACAACGGCGGCGGCAGGACCCATCCACAGGTTGCGCAGGCGCTTCTGCTCATGCCATGAGATGGGACCTATCCAGATGATCTTACTGTCGAGTGTTCTGCCGCCGACCAGCGACCCCGCCGGTCACCGCGCACGCCCCATCATCCTCGCCAGCCGGGCTGGGCTCACCCGCCACCCTGAATGGCGCACCGCCGGAGGCAAGCCCTCTGCTCAACGCCACCTGTCGCCGTCAGAGCGTGCTGCGCCGGCATGTCATCGCCCTCGGCCCGCAGACGTCAGACGCCGCCCGGGGTTGCACCCGGGCTGCCATCACCCGACCCAGGTGGGGCTTCCTGTTGCCAACTCGCCGAGTCTGGGCAGTGAAGCTACCGCGCACAGGTGACGGAGGCGCACGATGACCACGTTCCCATGGCATCACAGGGGCAAGCGGCAATCAGCGGCCGGCACCGCGCCGGCCGGGGCTGCGCCGAAGCCAGCTGTCGAGCCGTTCTGGCAGGTACTTGGGCTCGGGCTGATCACGGTGCTGTTCGGCATCGCCGTCCTCGTCTGGCCGTCGCACACACTGCACCTGGTGGGTGCCCTGGTCGGCATCTGGCTCCTCGTCGCCGGCGCGCTACGGCTCATGGGGGCGTTCGGTCATAACCAGACAGCCGGCCGCCGGGTGCTGCTCGGCGTCGTGGGCGTCCTCCTGCTCGTCGGTGGTGTCGCGTGTCTGCGCAACGTGGCCACCGGTGTTGTTGTCCTGGCCAGCATCATCGGCTTGGCCTGGCTGCTCAGCGGGATCGCGGAGATCGTGGTCGGGTTCCTGGCCCGCGGAACGGTCCGAGCCTGGCTGGTCACGCTGGGCGTCGCGTCGCTGCTCGTCGGTCTCGCGTTTCTGGTGTGGCCCGGCCTGTCACTCGGCACGATGGTCCTGCTGACCGGGATCACCGCGCTGATCATCGGTGCCGCCGAGGTCGCTTTCGCCTTCCAGCTGAAGAAGGGCTCAGCGGCGGTCCGACCGGCGAGTCCTGCTGAACAGCAATAGACGGAATCCCGACCGGACCGCCGCCCTGTCTCTCTGGTGGTTCTCCTGGCCTACATACACCGACCGGTCCGGATCACTTCGCCTCGGACTTGCGGGTCTGGTCACCGGCGCTGGACCTGCCAGCCGTGGACGACGATGTCCGGCCCCTGGTGGCCGTCGTCTCGCCGTCGTCGTGCTCAATGAGTTTCATGATCCGGGGCGCCAGCGCCAGCACGGAGGTGAGCGCATCCGCGAGGCGCCGGCGAGTGCCTCGGCGATGAGCACCCGTTCGATCGACGGCACGGACGCCGCGCCACGCGGCACCATCGACAGCACGTCCTGCAACGACGGCGCGCCATCAACGCTGGTGTCGGCGGGCAAGGGCCGCGTGCTGGAGGGCACGGGTCGGGCCGTTTCCTTGCGTGCGGAGGTCGCGACCGGCTTCGCGCACCGCGAGTTAGCGGCGCACGCGGTGATGGCGGACGCGCAGGCGGCTGCCGAGGGCCGGCGTGCGGCGCTGCTGGGTGCGCGCGGCCACCAGTTGGCCGCTCCGTTCCAGGTGGTGCCGGCGGGCGTCGGCGTCAATCAGTTATAGGGCGCTCCTCGTTCTCGACGATGCGCAGGAGGGCACGTTCGCGCGCGACCCGCAGTTGGTCGAGGAGCACGCGCAGCAGCGTGGCGTTCACATCGGTGAGCCGTGTGCCGGCCATTGCCAGGACGCGACCGTCGGCGATCTCTACGCTGTACGGGGCGTCGTCGGGTTGCTCGAGGCGAGTCTTCCCGGCGGTCGCCTCGCAACGCCCCGGCCAACCCGAGCGACGACCGCAGCGGAAACAACCCCAGCGTGATCACGGCCGGCGCGACCAGCGCGAGCCACCAGGCGGCGACCCGCCGCTGCGTCGGCAGCGCGACACGCCGCGGCGGCGGCGGGGACGCCAGCTTGGCCGGCGCAACATGCTTCGGAGGCCGGCGGGCCGGGATCACGTGCACCTCGATCGGACCGGCGGCCCGGACAGCCTTGTTGATCATTGAGCCGTGCAGCAATTCCTGCGACCGGGAACGACGCGTCGCTCCCAACACCAACTGGCGAGCACCCTCCGTACGCGCGAAATCCAGCACCATGGTGGCCACGTCGTTGCCGGCCAACTCCGCATAGCGCCCACCGAGCTCACCCAGCAGCCTCCGCTGACCGGCCAGCCACGCCGGCTCCGCCTCGGCCAGGCCGCTGGGCTCCCGGACGTGTACCCCGACCAGCTCAGCATCGACGGAGGCGGCGATCTGCGAGGCCCGCCGCAGCACGTGCTCACCCTCGGGCGCCCCGGTCAGAGCGACGACGACCCGCTCGGCCGAGGCCGGACGTCCTCCCTTGCGATCCAGTGCGGCGCGGCAGGCGGCGTCGAGCAGGTCACGCTCGTCCAGCCAGCCGAGCGCCAGCCCACGCAACGCATCAAGTCGTTCCGCGCGGTAAAAAGGCGCCCAAGGCCACCTCCGCCAAGCCCGTAGGCCTCGACTTCATCCTCGGCCGCAACGCGCTCAACAACTCCTACGTCACCGGCTACGGCAGCCGATACTCACACAACCAGCACAGCCGCATCTACGGCCACCAGCTCGACCCCAGGCTGCCCCAGCCGCCAGCGGGCTCGATCGCCGGCGGACCCAACCCCAACCTGGAGGACCCGAAGGCGAAGAAGGTCCTCTTCCACACACCCACCGCGGAACACCCCAAACCACAGTTCTGCTACCTGGACGACATCCAGTCCTGGTCCACCAACGAGGTCGCGATCAACTGGAACTCCGCGCTGTCCTGGGTCGCGTCCTTCGCCGCGGACCAACACCCACACGACAACCACGACGGCCCGCTCCACATCGGCGACGTGACCGTCAGCCTGGGCGGGGACCATCAGGTCAACGTCGTGGTGCCGGTCGGCTGGTCCTTGCACGTCGAGTCGGCCGCGGCGGGGCGATGAACACCCCCGCCGGTACACCACCGATGCGGGGGTGATCCGGGTGAACGACAAGGTGCAGCTGCCGGCGAGCTTTGTGAACCAGTCCGGCGACGACCTCGCCGGGCCGATCAGGCACGCACTGATCACGTTCAACCTGCTGGAGGACGAAGGTGACGACGTCACCGTCTGGAAGACGCCGTTCGACAAGCAGGCGATCACCGCGGGCGCCCTGGC
>NZ_JBFANF010000120.1:0-18468 GCF_040674675.1 Dactylosporangium sp. NPDC049742
AAGCTGTACCGCGCCTGCGGCAACTGCACGAACTCCTACCAGCGCAACGTCGTGGTGGACAACATCATCGCGAAGTCCACGAAGGTGATCGCCGGCATCAACACCAACTGGGGCGACACCGCACGCTTCAGCCGCATCACGGTGGTGGGCGACAGCTCCCACAAGACGGTCATCTGCGACAAGTACAAGGGCGTGCCGAAGGGCAGCGAGCCGAGCCACATCGGCAGCGGCCCGGACAGCACCAACTGCCTCTACAACCCGGACACCGACATCATCTGGGCGTGACCGTCGGCGGAGGGGCCCCGTGCAGGGGCCCCTCCGTCTGGTCTATGCGGCGACCTTCTGCCGCTGCGGCACCTGTACCGCGGCCGGTCGTTTGCGCCCGAACCACAGGGCCCGCGCGACGATGCCCGGGGCGAACAGGGCCGGCGGCGCCTGCATCAGGTTCGCCACCTGGAGGAACCGGCGCCCGACCGCGGCGCTGCGACCCGACGCGGTCTGGATCTTCGCCACGTACGCGTTGAGGAACCGGGTCTTGCCGGTCCGCTCGCCCTGGACCTCCGGGTTGGCGAGGTCCGCGCCGACGGCGATGTCCCACGGCACGTCGACGACCTTCGCCGCCTTCGCGTAGAACCGGCGCGGCAGCCCGGCCCGGCCGGCCCGCAGCGCGTCGCGCAGCTCGATGGCCTCCGCGGCCGCGACGGTCATGCCCTGCCCGTAGGCGGGGTTGAAGGCGCAGATGGCGTCGCCGATCGCGACGAAGCCGTCCGGGAGGCGGTCCATCCGCTCGTACCGCCGCCGCACGCTCGCCGGGAGCCGCATCCGCAGCGGCGGGCCGAGCGGCTCGGCCGTGCTGAGCAGCTCGTGCACCCGCGGGTCGGGCAGCTTCGCGGTGAACTCCGCGTAGGCGTCGGGGTCGGTCGGCGGCGCCTGGCCCGCGCCGACGCCGAGCAGCGTCACCATCCACCGGTCGCCGTCCGCGGCGATCGCGACCGCGCCGAACGGGCGGCCGGCGTTGGGGGAGTTGACGACGGCCGCGAAGTCCTCCCGGCCGGGGACCCGGCGGTAGTCGCGGGACACGTAGACCGTGAGGGGGTCGACCCGCTCCTCGGCGGGCCGCTCGAACCCGAGCGCGGCGAGCCACGTCGGGCCGCGGTTGCCGCGGCCGGTCGCGTCGACGACGAGGTCCGCGGCGACGTCGTGCTCGCTGCCGCCGACCGGCAGGACCTTCGCGCCGGTGACCTTCCGGCCGTCGAAGAGCAGGCCGGTCGCCTCGTGCCCGTCGAGGATCACGACGTTGGGCAGGGCGCGGACCCGGCGGCGGACCCCGGCCTCGATCAGCGGCCGGCTCACGCACAGCCCGGCCAGTCCCGACGCGACCCGGGGCATCGGCCGGTCGCCGGTGACCCACACGCAGTCGCGCATGAGGTCGACCGGGATCGCGCCCTCGGCGGTCAGCTCGGTGACGATGCCGGGGAAGAGCTCCTCGAGCACCTGCCGGCCCCTGGCCAGGAGCCCGTGCGAGTGCTCGCCCTGCGGCACGCCCTTGCGGCCGGCGGCGCCGGCGGGCAGGGTGTCGCGGTCGAATATGGTGACGTTCGCAAATGATTCGCTCAGGACACGCGCGGCGAGCAGCCCGGCCATACTTGCTCCGAGCACGACGGCATGACCGGACCGGTCCTTGGGTGACAAGGGATCCTCCGGAGATGTGGTTGGCTGTGCGCTCACCGTAGCCACGGCGATTCCATCCACGGAAGCCTCCGTCACCGTCCGCAACGGGACAGTGGCCGCGCTCACGACCATGTATCAGGCCGTACGCTGCACGTTCGCCGCCCGCCTGTCGCGCACCTGACCACCGAGAGCATCCGTCGCGGACCCGAACCCGCCGCGTGCCTCCGGTGCGGGCCGGGGCCCGCCGCTCGTTTCGGTGCGGGCCGGGCCCGCCGCGCGCCTCCGGTGCGGTCAGAGCAGGCGGCGCAGGGCCGGGGCGAGGAGGCGGGCCATGGGACGGTCGTCGGGCTGGAACTGCGCCCAGTTCATCGCGCCGAGCATCCGGTGCGGCGGCGGGTCCCCGGCGACCGCGGCCATGATCTCCTCGGCGGGGTAGGCGGCCAGCAGCCGCCGGCCTGTCTCGCCGCCGGGGCCGAACGCCGGGATCGGCACGGGCAGGGCACCGAGCCAGTCCAGGATCCCGGTCAGCGTCGCGCCGGCCGGTGGCGCCGGGTCGTCGGGACCGGTCTCGTCCGGCACCAGGTCGAGCTTGAACGCCAGGGCCATGAAGAAGCCCGCGAGCTGACCGGGCACGCCCCACCCGACGAGCCGCAGCCGCAGGGCGGTCGGGTCGGCGACGTCGAGATGGTTGTGGAAGCGCTCGGCCGCCCAGGCGACGCTGCCGTGGCCGTGCAGGCGGGCCGTGCCGAGGAGCGCGCCGCCGGCGTCGTGCAGGGTCAGGGTGAGGTTGCCGGGGCAGCGGCAGATGCCGCCGGTGTACCGGCCGGTGGTGGTCTCCCGGCGCAGCGCGTCGAGCTCGGCGGGGTCGGTGACGACGGCCAGGACGTCGGCGTCACTCGCAACACCGCCGCCGCCAAGCGCGTCGGTGCCGGCCAGGAAACCGGCGTCACCCGAAAGACCGGTGCCGGACAGGACGCCGGTGTCGGACAGGACGCGCACCGATGCGGTGGCGGGCCACACGCCGGCGAGCCAGCCGGTGATCGCCGCGAGCCGCCGCGGTGGCACGACCGTGCCGACGGCGTATTCGCCGCCGGGCAGGTCCGCGGACGGATCCCACACGAGGCGGGTGCCGTCGCCGTCGGCGGTGGCCGCGACCAGCCACGTGGGGTGCGGGCTGCCGTCGTGGTACTCGTGGTGCCACGCGAACCGCTCGCGGACCTCGGCGGCGCCGTGGACCACGCCCCGCTCGTCATCGGCGACGCCCAGCGCGTCGAGTGCCGCGGACGGGGGACCGTGGTGCCAGGTGGGGACGGGCGAGTCGGGTGCGGTCACAGGGCCGACGTCAGGGTGGCGATGACGGCGGCGGCGGGGCCGGTGGCCGCGTGGCGGTGGCCGGTGCCGGCCCACAGGTGGACGCGGTCCGTGTCGCCGGCCGCGGCGGCGGCCCTGCGCAGCGGGGCGGTCAGGTGGTGGACCTGCGGGTAGCCGTGGGGTGCGGTCGCGTCGTGCCGGTCGATGAAGCCGTTGCGCAGCGCCCGCGCCGGCCGGCCCGTGAACGCGCGGGTCACCACCGTGCCGTGCGCCGGCCACCCGGAGGCCGACTCCAGGGCGGTCCGGTGCGGGGCGGAGGTGCCGGCCTCGTCGGTGCGCAGCAGGGCCGTGCCGACCATGGCGGCGGTGGCGCCCGCGTGCAGGGCGGCGGCGACGTCCGCGGAGGTCGCGATGCCGCCGGCGGCGACGACCGGCAGCGGCACGGCGGCCCGGACCGCCGCGACCAGGTCGGGCAGGGGCACCGGCGACGCCGGCACCGGCGCCGACGGGGTCAGGGTCGCCGAGTGGCCGCCCGCCGCGGGCGCCTGCACGACGAGCGCGTCGACGCCGGCCGCCGCGGCCGCGGCGGCCTCCGGCGGGGTGGTGACGGTCTGCAGGACGAGCGTGCCGGCGCGGCGCAGCGCGGCCACCGTGGACGGCGACGGGATGCCGAAGGTGAAGCTGACCGCGGGGACCGGGTCGGTCAGCAGCAGGTCGAGCTTCTCCGCCCAGTGGTCGTCGTCGGCGCCGGCCGGGACCGCGGGCGCCAGGTCGTAGACGGCGAACTCCGGCGCCAGCTCGTCCGCATACGCCGCCAGGTCCCCGACGGGACCCTCGGGCGGGGCGAAGAGGTTGACGCCGAACCAGCCGCCGGCGGCCCGGACAGCGGCCCGGACGGAGGCGATCCGCGCCGCCAGGGCCGCGGGGGTCAGGTAGCCGGCGGCGAGGAACCCGCCGCCGCACGCGGCGAGCAGTGCGGGGGTGCCGGCGCCGCCGGCCATCGGCGCGGCGAGGACCGGCCCGGGAATCGAGGTCACGTGCCAATGTAACAACTTTCGTGACTACCCTCAGTTGTGCAAGTCGTTGCAAGAGCGGATGGCGTTTTTGCACGACCGTTGGTTAGACTGCTGGCGTGGTCACGAGACTGTCGAAGGTCGCGAAGTACGCCGGCGTGAGCGAGGCGACGGTCAGCCGGGTGCTGCACGACAGGCCCGGGATCGCGGCCGCGACCAGGGATTCCGTGCTGACCGCGCTGGACGTGATGGGCTACCAGCGGCCGTTCCGGCACCGCAGCGAGATGGCCCGGCTGGTCGGCATGGTGCTGCCCGACTTGCACAACCCGATCTTCCCGGCCTATGCGGAGGCGATGGCCGGCGCGCTGTTCCGGCAAGGTCTGGTGCCGGTGCTGTGCACCCGGACCTCCGACGGCGTCTCCGAGGCGCACTACATCGAGATGCTGCTGGCCAGGCAGGTCGCGGGCATCGTGTTCGTCGCCGCGAGCTACGCCGACGCCGGCCCCGAGCAGGCCGAGGCGCTGCGCAAGCGCAAGCTGCCGCTGGTGCTGATCAACCCCGCGGACGAGAACCGGGACGTGCCGCGGGTCGGCGTCGACGACGCGATGGCCGTCGACCTGGCCCTGAGTCACCTGCAGAGCCTCGGCCACCAGCGGATCGGCCTGGTCGTCGGGCCCGGCGGGCACGTGCCGTCGGACCGGAAGGTCGCCGAGTTCCTGGCCCGGGTGAAGGGTCCGTCGCGCAAGCTGGTCGCCCGCACGCTGTTCTCGATGGAGGGTGGCCAGGCGGCCACGAACGGCCTGCTCGCGCAGGATGCGACCGCGGTCGTCTGCGCCAGCGACGCCCTGGCGCTCGGCGCCATCCGCGCGGCCCGCAAGCAGGGCCTGGACGTGCCCGCCGACCTGTCGGTGATCGGGTTCGACGACTCGGCGTACATGGCCTACACCGACCCGCCGCTGACCACCCTGCGCCAGCCGATCGAGACGATCGGCGCGGCCGCGGTCACGTCGCTCGTGGCCCAGATCGACGGGCGCAAGGTCGCCCTCGACGAGCAGCTCTACGACCCCGAGCTCATCGTCCGCGACTCCACCGGGCCGGTGAAAAACCGGGCCTGACCTGCGGGAACAACTACATTTGCAAGGCTACGCAAGCGAAGTAGCGGGTTCTTGCATTGGATTGCAAGAAGCTATGGACTTTCTGATGTCCATGGCCCTACTCTCGTCTCCACGCGCCGGTGACAACGGCGCGGACCTCACACGTCGTGAGCGCATCGCGAGCGAGCGCGCCGCCAGCGCGTCGCGTCGCACGTGCGCCGCCAGCGCGTCGTGAGCGAGCAGCCACACCCCCTCGGGCCCGCCGCCCGCTCGTGGAGAGAGAGGCACCATGAAGCGCGTCGCCATAGCCGCCGCCCTGGCAGCATCACTATTTTTGACCGCATGCGGTGACAAGTCGGACAAGACGGAGGCGGCCGACGGGCCCGTGACGATCACCGTCAACGGCATGCCCGCCGCCACCGACGAGTACAACCGGGCCAACTTCGAGAAGGACGTCAAGGACTTCGAGGCCAAGCACCCCAACATCAAGATCGACGCCAAAGAGGGTCAGATGGACCCGAAGACGTTCAGCGCCAAGCTCGCCGGTGGCCAGCTCGAGGACGTCTTCTACGTCTACTTCACCGACCCGCAGAACCTCATCGCGAAGAAGCAGGTCTCCGACATCACGCCGTACCTCGGCGAGGTGCCGGCGATCAAGGACGTCCGCCCCGTCCTGATGCAGGTCTTCAGCGACGCCAAGGGCAAGGTGTACGGGCTTCCGTCGGCCAACTACTCCCTCGGCCTGATCTACAACCGCACCCTGTTCCAGCAGGCCGGGCTCGACCCCGACAAGCCGCCGGCGACCTGGGCCGAGGTCCGCGAGGCCGCCAGGAAGATCACCGCGCTCGGCAACGGCATCACCGGCTACGGCGACTTCAGCAAGAACAACACCGGCGGCTGGCACTTCACCGCCGAGCTGTACTCCATCGGCGGCGAGGTCGCGGTCAAGGACGGCGAGACCTGGAAGGCCGGCTTCAACAACGCCCAGGGCAAGCAGGTCCTGCAGCAGCTCAAGGACATGCGGTTCACGGACAGGTCGATGGCCGAGAAGCAGGCCCTCGAGTACGCCGACCTGCTGACCCACATGGCCTCCGGCAAGCTCGGCATGATGGTCGGCGGCACCGGCGACCTGCCCAACATCGTCAACCAGTACAAGGGCAAGTACGAGGACTACGGCCTCGGCGTCATCCCCGACGGCAAGGCCACCCTCGGCGGCGGCGACGGCTACATGTTCAAGGCCGGACTGTCCCCGGCGAAGATCAAGGCCGGCCTGCAGTGGCTCGCGTTCCGCAAGCTCGACCCCGACCGCGTCGACGCCGACAAGGCCCTCGACAAGGAGAAGAACCAGCCGGTCGGCATCCCGGAGCCCAACATCTGGACCGGCGCGTCGGAGCAGAAGCTCATCGCCGCCAACACCAAGTACGCCAACGTCCCGGCCGCGAACTACAAGCCGTTCAACGCGGCCAGCGCCGGCGTCCCGCTGAAGGTCGAGCCGCCGAACGCGCAGCAGCTCTACGCCGTGCTCGACACCGCGATGCTGAAGGTCCTCACCGACCCGAACGCCAACATCGACCAGCTGCTCAAGGACGCCGAGACCCAGGCCAACCAGATCCTGGCGACAGTCAAGTAACGATGGCGACGATCACCCCGGTCCGTCCCGCGCCGCCTGTGAACAAGGCGCGGGACGGGCGGATCAAGCGCAGGATCGCCGACAACGCCACCGCCTACACGTTCCTGGCGGCGGGTCTGCTCTGCTTCGGCCTGTTCAGCTGGTGGCCGCTCATCAAGGGCATCATCCTCGCCTTCCAGCAGGACAACTTCGTCACCGAGCCGGAGTGGGTCGGCCTGAGCAACTTCCAGGCCGTGCTCGACGACCCGCTGTTCTGGACCGCGTGGAAGAACACGCTGTTCTTCACCGCCCTGGCACTGGTGTTCGGCTACCTGGTCCCGTTCGCGGTGGCGATCGTCGTCCACGAGCTGCGCCACCTGAAGGGGTTCTTCCGCTTCGCCGTCTACCTGCCGGTGATGCTGCCCCCGATCGTCACGGTCATCCTGTGGCAGTACTTCTACGACCCCGGCAACGGGCTGTTCAACGCCGCCCTGTCGGCGCTGCACCTGCCCACCTCCGGATGGACGCAGTCACCCCGGATGGTGATGGTGTCGCTGGTACTGGTGAGCACCTGGGCCAACATGGGCGGCGCGACCATCATGTACCTCGCGGGCCTCGCCAGCGTCCCGGGCGAGCTCTACGAGGCCGCGGAGCTCGACGGCGCCGGCGTCTGGAAACGGATCCGGCACGTGACCCTGCCGCAGATGCGCTTCCTCCTGCTGGTCCTGCTCCTGCTGCAGATCGTCGCGACGATGCAGGTCTTCATCGAGCCCTACCAGCTGACCGGCACCACCAACCCCGACTCCATCACGGTGATGGTGCTCATCTACCGCTACGCGTTCACCGTCAACAACGACTTCGGCATGGCCGCCGCGATGAGCGTGCTGCTGTTCGTCGTGCTGGGCGCGTTCTCCGCCGTGTACCTGCGACTCACCCGGAAGTCCTCATGACCGGCCAGCGAAGCGGCTCGGGCCGGGCATCATCGGCGCAGGGTCGGGCGAAGCGGACGCCGGAGCGTAGCGGAGGCGGCCAACGCTCCCTCATCTCTGACAGCGAGCTGCGCCGCCACCCGGTGCTGTACCGGGTCGTGCTCATCGCCCTCGCGGTGCTGTTCGTCGTGGTGTTCGTGTTCCCGCTGTACTGGATGGTCACCGGCGCCGTGAAGACGCCGGTCGAGCTGGCCCAGCCGGTGCCGACGGTCGTCCCGCACAGCTGGCACCCGGAGACGTACCTCGACGCGTGGCGGAAGCTCGACATCGGCCGCTACCTGCTCAACACGGCGTTCTACGCGGTCGGCGGCTGGCTCTTCCAGCTGATCGTCGACGTCGCCGCCGCGTACGCGCTGTCGAAGCTGCGCCCGCGCTTCGGCAAGCTGATCCTCGGCGGCATGCTGGCGAGCCTGATGCTGCCGGCGGCGGCGCTGCTCGTCCCGAGCTACCTGACCGTCGCCGACGTGCCGCTGCTGCACCTCAACCTGCTCAACACCCCGTGGGCGCTGTGGCTGCCCGGCGCGGCCAACGCGTTCAACATCTACGTCCTGAAGCGCTTCTTCGACCAGATCCCCGACGAGCTGCTCGACTCCGCCGGCATCGACGGCGCCGGGCGGCTGCGCATGCTCTGGCACGTGGTGCTGCCACTGTCCCGCCCGGTCCTCGCCGTGGTCTCGATCTTCGCGATCATCGGCGCCTGGAAGGACTTCCTGTGGCCGCTGCTGGTGCTCCAGGACCCCGGCAGCCAGACGATCAGCGTCGCGCTGAGCCGGCTGGCGTTCAACGGCTACGTGACCCCCAACGAGATGTTCGCCGGCCTGGCCATCGCCAGCATCCCGATGGTGGTCGTGTTCGCCGTCTTCCAACGCAGCATCTTGAGCGGCCTGTCCGCGGGCGCGCTCAAAGGCTGAATACACCCCCCTTCCACCGCAAGGAGATCTTCACGATGCTCCGACGATCCCGCCTGCTCGCGATCGGGGCCGCCACCCTGGTCGCGGCGGCCTCCATCACCCTCGCCGCCACGATGCGCGCCGAGGCCGCCACCACCACCTACCAGGCCGAGTCCGCCGCGCTGAGCGGTGGCGCCGCGGTCGCGACCGACCACAGTGGATACACCGGCTCCGGGTTCGTGGCCGGCTATGTCGACGGCAACCAGGGCCGGGCAGCCACCACGTTCAGCGTCGGCGTCTCCGGTACGGCGCAGCGCACGCTCACCCTCCGCTACGCCAACGGCACGGGCTCCGCCAAGACCCTGTCGCTGTACGTCAACGGCACCCGCGTCACGCAGGTCAGCCTCAACGCGACCGCGAACTGGGACAGCTGGGGCACCCGCGTCGACACGGTCACGCTCAACAACGGGACCAACAGCGTCGCGTACCGGTTCGACAGCACCGACTCCGGCAACGTCAACCTCGACAGCCTCGTCGTCGCCGACGTCCCGGCACCGCCCGCCGGCACCTACGAGGCCGAGTCGGCGGCCCTGTCCGGCGGCGCGACCGTCGCGACCGACCACAGTGGATACTCCGGCACCGGGTTCGTCGGCGGCTACACCGACGGCAACAGAGGCAACGCCGCGACCACGTTCAGCGTCAGCCGGTCCGGTGCGGGCTCGTCGTCGCTGACCCTGCGCTACGCCAACGGCACAGGGTCGGCGATGACGCTCTCCCTGTACGTCAACGGCTCCCGTCTCACCCAGGTCTCGCTGCCCGCGACCGCCAACTGGGACACCTGGGGCACCCGAGCCGACACGGTGACCCTGAACAACGGGACCAACAGCGTCGCGTACCGCTTCGACGGCACCGACTCCGGCAACGTCAACCTCGACAACCTCGTCGTCGCGAGCGTCGCCACGTCCCCGACCCCGTCGACGTCCACGCCGCCGTCCGGCGGGGCGGAGCTGGAGACCGCGTTCCTGTCCGGCGGCGCCACCACGGCGACCTCGATCGGCGGGTACACCGGCACCGGCTACGCGACGGGCCTTACCGCCGTGGGCGCCCGCGTCATCCGTACCGTCAACGTCACCAACGCCGGCAACGCGGCCACCACCCTCCGGTACACCAACAGCACCGGCGGCACGAAGACGCTGTCCACCTACGCCAACGGCGTGAAGGTCGGCCAGATCTCGCTGACCGCCGGCAGCGGCTGGCTCACCGCGGCGCAGACCCTGCCGCTGCGGGCCGGGCTCAACCTGATCGGCTACCAGTACGACAGCGGCGACTCCGGCAACGTCGCCCTCGACAACGTCGCCGTCACCGGCTCCACCGCCCTCGCCGCGCGCGGCGCGACCGTCGCGTACACCGAGTACGAGGCGGAGAACGGCAGCACCAACGCCACCACGATCGGCCCCGACCGCGCCTATCTGACCGTCGCCGCGGAGGCGTCCGGCCGCCGGGCGGTCCGCCTCGACAACGCCGGCAAGTACGTGCAGTTCACGCTGACGAAGCCGACCAACTCCCTGGTCGTGCGGGCGTCGGTGCCCGACAACGCCGCCGGGACCGGCACAAGCGCCAACCTCGCCGTCTACGCCGGCGGCGCGAAGGTCAAGGACCTGCCGGTCAGCTCCACCTACAGCTGGGTGTACGGCGCCTACCCGTACAACAACAACCCCGCCGGCGGGGAGGCGCACCGCTTCTTCGACGAGTTCCGCACCACGCTGCCCAGCTACCCGGCCGGCACCGTGCTGAAGCTGCAGAACGACGGCGCCACCCCGATCACCGTCGACCTCGTCGACACCGAGGTCGTCGCGCCGGCGCTGGCCGCGCCGGCGAACTCGCTGTCCATCGTGGACTACGGCGCCGTCTCCGGCGGCGGCGACGACACCGGCGCGTTCAACTCGGCGGTCGCCGCGGCCAGGTCGCAGGGCAGGACGCTGTGGCTGCCGGCCGGCACCTGGGACATCACGTCCCGGATCAACGTCGACAACGTCACCGTCCGCGGCGCCGGCATGTGGCACACCACGGTCCGCGGCGCGAACGGCAAGGGCGGCTTCTTCGCCACCGGGCCGCGCGTCCAGCTCGCCGACCTCACGATCGCCGGGGACGTCCGGTACCGCGACGACACCAACTTCGACGCGGCCCTGGAAGGCAACTTCGGCACCGGCTCGCTGCTGCACAACCTGTGGATCGAGCACACGAAGGTCGGCCTGTGGGCGTCCAGCGGCACCGACGGCCTGTACGTCGCCGGGCTGCGCATCCGCGACACGTTCGCCGACGGCGTCAACCTCAACGGGGACCTGCGCAACACCCGCGTCGACCAGAGCGTCCTGCGCAACACCGGCGACGACGCCCTCGCCATGTGGTCCAACAGCGCCCCGGTCACCAACAGCGCGTTCACGTTCAACACCGCGCAGCTGCCGATGCTCGCCAACACCGCCGCCGTCTACGGCGGCAATGGCAACCGGATCGAGGACAACCTGTTCTCCGACACGGTCTACGCCTCCTCCGGCATCGCGGTCAGCACGTGGCACGGCGCGCAGCCGTTCGCCGGCACCACGAGCGTGCAGCGCAACACGCTGACCCGCACCGGCGGGTACGAGCGCAACTGGGGCTCCTCGATCGGCGCCCTGTGGTTCTACGCCGAGGCCCGCGACATCACGGGGACGTTCACCGTCAAGGACGTCGACATCCTCGACAGCTCCTACCAGGGCCTGCTCATGACGTGGCAGCGCACCATCTCGGGCGTCACGTTCGACCACGTCAGGATCGCCGGCGCCGGCACGTACGGCATCGAGATCTCGGCGGCGGGCAGCGCGACCTTCAACTACGTCACGGTGTCCGGCGCCGCCTCGGGCGGCCTTCTGAACAACACCGGCTACACGCTCGTGCGCGGCCCGGGCAACTCCGGCTTCTAGCGCAGTCACCAGCTTCGGTGCGGCAGCGCCGCAGGCCGGCCGGGGGTTCCCACCCCGGAGCCCCCCATGCGACGCTGCCGCGCCGCACTACCAGCAAACCGATCAACTGCCAACAGAAAGCGGGGACCTCCAGTGTCCACAGCAGACACCCGATGGTGGCGCGACGCGGCCATCTACCAGATCTACCCCCGGTCCTTCGCCGACCACAACGGCGACGGCGTGGGCGACCTGGCCGGGGTCCGGGCCCGCCTCGGGTATCTGCGGGACCTGGGGGTCGACGCGATCTGGTTCAGCCCGTGGTTCCCGTCCCCGATGGCGGACGCCGGCTACGACGTCGCGGACTACCGTGACATCGACCCGGCGTTCGGCACCCTGGACGAGGCCACGGCGCTGATCGGTGAGGCGCACGCCCTCGGCATCCGGATCATCATCGACATCGTGCCCAACCACACGTCCGTCGCGCACGCCTGGTTCCAGCGGGCCCTCGTGGACCCGTCCTACCGGGACCGCTTCTGGTTCCGCGACGGCCGGGGTGACCTGCCCCCGAACGACTGGGGCTCCATCTTCGGCGGGCCCGCCTGGACCCAGGTCGCCGACGGGCAGTGGTACCTGCACATGTTCGACGCCGGCCAGCCCGACTTCAACTGGGACAACCCGATCGTCCGCGAGGAGTTCGAGGACGTCCTGCGCTTCTGGTTCGACCGCGGCGTCGACGGCATCCGCATCGACTCCGCCGCGATGGTCGCCAAGGACCCGGCGCTGCCCGACTTCGACCCCGCGTCGCCGCCGGACCCGCACCCGTGGAACGACCGCGACGAGATCCACGACATCTACCGCGCCTGGCGCCGCGTCGCCGACAGCTACTCCGGCGGCCGCGCCCTCATCGGCGAGGTCTGGCTCGCCGACCCGCACCGCTTCGCGCAGTACCTGCGCCCGGACGAGCTGCACGCCGCGTTCAACTTCGACTTCCTCGGCTGCCCGTGGGACGGCAAGGCGCTGCGCCGCTGCGTGGACGAGACCCTCGACGCGCACGCCGCCGTCGGCGCGCCCGCCACCTGGGTGCTGTCCAACCACGACGTGACCCGCCACGTGACCCGCTACGGCCGGGCCGAGACCGGCTTCGAGCACCACCTGCGGCAGACCCGGCACCTCGCCCCGACCGACCCGGCGCTCGGCACCCGCCGGGCCCGCGCCGCCGCGCTGCTCACCCTGGCGCTGCCCGGCTCCGTCTACGTGTACCAGGGCGAGGAGCTCGGCCTGCCCGAGGTCGAGGACCTGCCGGCCGCGGCCCGCCAGGACCCGATCTTCGCCCGCACCGGCGGCGCCGACCCCGGCCGCGACGGCTGCCGCGTTCCGCTGCCGTGGTCGTCCGCGCCGGCCGCGCCCGGCTGGCTCCCGCAGCCCGCCGACTGGGCCGCGTACACCGTCGAGCGGCAGTCGTCCGACCCGTCGTCGATGCTCAGCCTGTACCGGCGGGCCCTCGCCGTCCGGCGCGCGGAGCCCGGCCTCGGCGACGGCCCGATGGCGTGGCTGGACGCCCCGGCGGACGTGCTCGCCTTCACCCGCGAGGGCGGCTTCGCCTGCGTCGTCAACCTCTCCCAGACCCCGGCGCCGCTGCCACCCGGCACGGTCCTGCTCGCCAGCAGCCCCCTCGACGGCGACCTGCTGCCCCCGGACACGTCGGTCTGGCTCCGGCTGTGACCCTTCCTGCCGGTCGCCGCCGCCCGGGCCTGACCTGGACGTGCGCCGTCGCGCGGCGGTGACCTCGACGGGCGCCGCCGCACCGGTGGCGCCCGTCAGACGGTCAGCCAGTAGCGCAGCTGCCGCAGCTCGTCGTGCGTCAGCCCGGCGGCCTCCGCGAAGTCGGCCACCCGCGGGAACCCCTGCCGGGCATCCCGCGCGGCGACGACCCGCTCCGCCCGCGCCGCGTCGAACCCGGGCAGCCCCGCGAGCTGTCGCGCCGACGCGGTGTTCACGTTGACCGCCATGGACCGGCCCTCGACCGCCTCGGCGGGCGCGCTGTTCTGGTAGCGGGCCTGCTCCGCCCGCCACCGCAGCCAGCCGTCGTTGACCCAGAAGCTGTGGACGACGGCCGCTGCCTGCACACCGAGCATGGCCAGGAAGGCCAGGCCGCCCGCCGAGGAGGCCGGATCCGTGCGGGGCAGGATGATCATCGTGCCGCAGCCGGCCAGGATGTAGCCGGCGCCGGGCAGCCACCAGCCCATGCGGCGGGCGCGGATCCCGATGACGATGAGCCCGGCGCCGCTGAAGCAGCCGAGCGTCAGCAGTGGCAGGAGCAGCCAGCCGCTGTTGCGGATCCGCCAGGACAGGGTGGTCGTCGGGTCGGCGGCGGGAAGCGGCATCGGCACACCCTGAGGATCCTGCGACCGCCCGTCGCTCGACCGTCCGGGTGAATCCTGCGGCTACGCGGGCTGGACGAGGCGGGCGGGCAGGCCGGACTCGGCGACGGCCGCTCGCAGGGCGTCGGGGTCGCCGCCGTCGAGGCCGAGGGCGGCGGCTCGGGGGTACGGGCGGACCCGGGCGC
The DNA here is from genome assembly GCF_040674675.1 of Dactylosporangium sp. NPDC049742. Lineage (NCBI taxonomy): Bacteria > Bacillati > Actinomycetota > Actinomycetes > Micromonosporales > Micromonosporaceae > Dactylosporangium > Dactylosporangium sp. NPDC049742. The sequence continues at coordinate 14,083 of NZ_JBFANF010000120.1, forward strand.
CCGCGTCCTCCAGGGCGAGGACCAGGCCCAGCACGCGGCCCTCGACGTCGCCGGTGAGCAGGACCCGGCGCTCGTGGGACTGGGAGCCGCCGCGGCCCTCGAAGGCGTCCTGGAGCACGGCGGCGGTGGAGCGGGTCATCGTGCGGGTGGTGTTCACGCCCGGCGGGGCGGGGGAGTAGACGGGCCAGTAGGCGTGGCGCTCGCCGCGGCGGGGTCGGCGCGGGTGGCGGGCGCAGTGCCGCAGGAAGCCGGCCAGGTCGGTGACGTGGTGGGCGCGGGCCTCCGCGACCAGCACCGCCCACGTGAACCCGCCGACGAGGCCCCACGCGGCGCCGTCGAGCTGGCGGGCGCGGGACCAGGCGCGGACCGCGGTGAGCAGCGACCGGAACGCGGGGTCCGCGGCGGGCAGCGCGTCGGCGTCGCGGATCGCGAGCACCGCCCGCAGGTCGGCGTCGTCGAGGGACCCCAGGTCGAGGTCCGACAGCGGGTCGACGGTGACCCGCTGCACGTCGACGCCGACGTCGGCGACCGTCGCGCGGACGACGGGGACGACGGTGCCGGCGAGCCTGGCGCCCGGCAGGAGGTCGGCGAGGTCGGCGAGGGTGCCGGTGGTCTGCCAGACGAGGTCCAGGTCGGTCGACGGGCCGCCGACGCCGAGCCGCACCGACCCGGCGACGTGCAGCCGCCCGCCCGGGTCGACGGCCGCGCAGGCCTCGGCGACCGCGTCGAGGGCGACCCGGTGCGAGGGCGACGGCAGGGCGCTCCACGCCGGCATGGGCGCCGCCGCGGGGGAGGTCGCGGGGCCTGGCGCAGGTCCTAAGGGCACGCTGCGCCGGACCTCGAAGGGTCCGTCGCCGCGGCGGCTGATCAGGTCGACCGCCGACACCGTGAACTCGACCGGGTGCCACGCCGCCTGCCAGCGCTCCACAGTGGACGCCACGGCGGGCCCGGTGAGCTTCGCGACCGTCAGGTGCGGCGTGAACCCGCCGCGGCTGTCCTGCTCGGCGCAGCCCGGGAACCGCCGCGCCAGCGCCGCCTGCAGCTCCAGCAGGGGCTCGGCCGGGTCGGGCGCGAGCCACACCGTGGTGCTGCCGCGGTGCGCGAACGTGCGGAACCGCGCCAGGCGGATCCGCAGCGGCCCGAGACCGGCGACCGCCTCGCGCACCGCCCGCTCGGCCTCGGCGAACGAGGAGTCGGGGACGAAGCCGTACACCAGGTTGACGTGCGGCATCCAGCGCCGGAAGGACGGGTCGTGCGCCGCGCGGATCTCCTGCAGCGGCGCCCACACGGCGGGCGGCGGGCGCAGTACCAGCGCCGACGTGTGCACGGAAGCGGCGGTGACCACAGTGGACGGTGCCGCGTCCTGCAGCAGCGCGGTGACGCCGAAGTGGTCGGAGACGAACCGTTCGCCGTCGAACGGCCGGTCGCCGAACCGCTCCACGGCGAGGGGGACGAGCCCGCCCGGGGTGCCGGAGCGGATCAGGATCCGGTCCAGGCGCAGCGACCGCCCGGTGCGGGACGCGACCGCGGCGAGCGGGTTGACGGCGGGGTCGAACGTGAAGCCGGCGTCGTGCGGGTGCAGCGCCCGCCACGCGTCGGTGTAGCCGGCGACGTCGGGGCGGGTGTCGTCGCCGAAGTTGACGTCGGCGAGGACGACGGCGCCGCCGAGGTCGCCGCGGGAGAGCCGCTCGTCGATGATGCGCAGCTGGTGCTCCCGGCGCTGCTCCGCCCCGGCGGTGTGGTCGCTGGTCAGGTGCGCGGCGACGAAACCGACCTGACGGCCGTTGAGGCCGACCTTGCCGACGATGGTCCGCTTGTACGTGCTGAGCCGGTGCACCTCGATCGCCATCGGCCACCGCGACAGCAGCACCGTGCCGTAGCCGGCGTCCGGGTCGGGGCCGGCGGAGACGTGGTAGCCGGCGCGGACCCACGCGGCGTCCAGCAGCGCCTCCCACAGCGCCGCGGTGACCTCGTGCAGCGCGACGACGTCGGCGTCGAGGCCGGCCAGGAGCTCGACGCACGCCGGGATGCGCAGCCGCGGGTAGGTGAGGTCGCTGTCGTACGCGTCGGAGAGCACGTTGAACGTGGCCACCTGCAGCGCGTCGGCCCGCACGTCGCCGGCGGGACCGGCGGGGACCCACGCGCCGGTGGACGGGTCGAACCGCAGGCACGCGGACGCGTCGAACGCCACCTGCCGGCGCGGCCCCGCGGCGGCGGTAGGTGCGGCGGCGGGCGCGGAGGGCACGGTGGACAGGTCCTCGGCGGGCGTGTCGCCGGTGCCGAAGACGAGGTCGATCCGGGCCTGCCGGTCCCAGACGACGCGGTTGCCGGCCTTCACGTACCGCACCCGGTGCCACGGCACGTCCCCGCCGGCGACGAACAGGGACAGCGGCGTCTCCCTGACCCCGGCGCCCCGCTCCTCGTAGCCGACGACGAACCGCGTCGCGTCGAGGGTCGCGTCGAACCGGATCCGGGACACGACGTCCTGGACGGGGCGCAGGCCCGCGGTGCCACGCCCCTTCGCCATGCCCGGATCGTAGGCGCCGCCGGCAACCACCGGCCACCGTTTTAGACCGACGGCGACGGCGACGGGGCCTCCGTCGCCGGTACCGCGTCCGACGGCGACGACGACGGCAGCGGCGCCGATTCCAGCGACGGTGAGGGCGACGGCGACCCCGGCGGCGACACCGGCGGCGTCACCGGCGGCGACACCGGCGGCGTCACCGGCGGCGACACCGGGACCGCCGTCACCGTCGTTGCCGGCAGGTCGGCCGTCCAGCCGGCCGCGAGCAGCCGCGGGATCAGGATCCGCATCGCCGCGACGGTCTGCCGCCGGTCGCCGCCGCCGTCGTGGACGAGGACGATCGCGCCGGGCGTCAGCTGCCGTTCGATGCGGGCCACGATCTCCTCCGCGCCCGGCGTCGTCCAGTCGTCGGGGTCGACGGTCCAGCCGATCGGGGTGTGCCGCAGGTCCTGGGCGACCTTCGCCGACACGCCCCAGTCGCCGTACGGGGCGCGGAAGTAGGTGACGGTGCAGCCCGGCGCGGCGGCGGCGATCGCGGCGTCGGTGGTGGCGATGTCGGCGCGGACCTGCTCGGCGGAGGCCCGGCCGAGCGCGTCGTGGTGCGTCGAGTGGTTGCACAGGGCGTGGCCGTCACCGACGATGCGGCGCACCAGCGCGGGGTTGGCCGCGACCGCCTCGCCGACGACGCAGAAGGTGCCGCGGATGTGGTACTGACCGAGCAGGTCCAGCATGGCGGCCGTGTGCTCCGACGGGCCGTCGTCGAACGTCAGCGCGAAGGTCTTGCCCGGGTGGGCGGTCCGCAGGACGGGTCGCGCCCCGACGGCGGCGGCGGGCGCCCGTCCGGTGAGGTCGTCCGGGCTGTCGCCGGCGTGGCCGGCGTCGCCGGTGTCGGTGCGCCCGACGTGCGCGGGGGCGGGGAACGCCGCCTCGGCGGCGCCGTGCAGCGCGGCCCGCAGGAAGTCCTGCCACAGCTTCGCCGGCAGCGTCTCGCCCTCGATCGGCCGGCCGGTCGCGTCGCGGATCGGGCCGGGCACGAGCCGCCCCATCCACACGGCGGCGGCGAGCTGCGGCGTGTAGCCGCTCATCCACGCGTCCTGGTTGTCGCCGGTGTTGCCCCACTGCTGGCTGCCGGTCGCGCCGGCGGCGGGACGCCCGGGGGCGAGGCCGCGGCCGTCGACGACGGCGCGCAGCACGGCGGTGACGTCGGCGGCGACCCGCGGGTCGAGCACCCGCTTGCGGACCGGCGGCGGCTGCACGGTGTCGCCGGCCGCGGTCGTCACCTTCTCGACGAAGTGCCGGTCGCTGCGGGTGCCGCCGGCGGCGAGCGTCGCGTACACGGTGGCGACGTCGGCGACGGACACCGGGTAGCGGCCGAGGGCGATGTCGGCGCGGGTGCGGCCGGGGCGCGGGTCGCCCTTGTCGTCCACGAGGGAGGGCCTGCCGCCGTACGAGGGCGAGACACCGAGCTCGAGCGCGACGGCCCGGACCTTGTCGCCGCCGATCCGCTGGGTCAGCGCGTAGACCGGGGTGTTCAGGGACCGGACCATCGCCTGCTCGAGCGTGCAGTCGGGGCACTGCACGCCGTCGCGGTTGACCAGCGGCGCGCCGCCCCGGTCGGCGAACAGGCGCGGGGAGCGGCCGTCCCACCGCGACAGGTAGCCGATGCCTTCGCGGAGCCCGGCGGCGAGCACGACCGGCCGGAACGTCGCCGCCGGCGGGTGCGGCGCGGCCGCGTCGTCGTAGAAGCCGCGGCCCTGGTCGCCGCCAGGCAGGTCGGGCAGCTCCTGCTTCCAGGCGCGTTCCTGCACGGTCCAGCGGGTCTCGACGGGCAGAGTCGGCGTGGTCATGGTGTTGAGCCCTCC
>NZ_JBFANF010000121.1:0-18215 GCF_040674675.1 Dactylosporangium sp. NPDC049742
CACGCCAACCCCTGGATCTGGGGACGGCCCGCACCACCGAACCGCACACTCCGCCACAAGTTCGTGTACCACCTTTAACGAACGTTGCACTAGGCAGGTCGGTCGGGCGCGGGCGTGGCTCGGACAACGATCGCGGCGGCTGGGCGCTGAAGGTCGTGGCGATTCTCGACGTGACGGTGAACGACACGGAGATCTGCGGCGAGGTGTGAGGCCGTGGAGGCCAGCCGTAGGTGTGAAGTGCATGGGCCGTATGCCGAGGGGCGTGTCTGAAGGTCGTCGAGGCGTGCAGCGGGATGTGAAGGTCGTGGAGGCATGTGGCGGGTGGTGACCGGCGTCGAGGTGAAGGTTGTGAAGGCTCACGGTGTCTGGGTGTTGAGGGAGTCGTGATCTGCGGCGGGTTGAAGATCGTGGGGTCCGGGGCGAGGCGGTGAACGACGTGGGGATGAAGGTTGCGGAGGCTGCAATGGCGGGGTGTTGGAGGGCGTGGGGCCTGCGGCGGGCGTGAAGGACACGGAGCCCGGGGCGGAGCGGTGAACGACGTGGGGATGAAGGATGCGGAGGCTTGCGGTGGCGGGGTGTTGGAGGACGTGAGGATCTGCGGCGGGCGTGAAGGACACGGAGGCCTGCGGCAGGGCTGAAGGCGGCGGGGGCGTTCGTCGGGACGAAACCGGTGCATTCGCGCAGCAACCGATCACCGGTCGCCGCCCACCGGTCGCCGCCCACCGGTCGGGGGGCAGTGGTTGTGGCTGCTCGGGTGTCGGGCAGGGCTGAGGAGCGAGTGGGGCGGTGTCAGGTGGTTGGTGGGGTGCGGAGGGGGACGACGAGGTAGTTGAGGGTGGTGGTGGGCAGGGAGGCGGTGAATGCGGTTGCGCGCAGGTCGGGCTGGAACTGGAGCCGGACGGGGTGGTGGGGGAACGCGCGCAGGGCGTCCAGGAGCAGGCGGGCCTGGAAGGAGCGGACGACGTGGGTGCCGTCGGTAGTGGCCTTGAGGGTTTGCTCGGACTCGCCGGTGAGGGGGTCGTCGGCGTGGACCAGGAGGGCGCCTTCGATCGGTTGGAGGGTGACGCGGCCGTGGGGGCCGCCGTAGGCGGTGGCGCGGTCGACTGCCTGGGCGAGGGTGTCGGCGTCGGTCTCGACGGTGCAGATGGCGGAGATGTCGAGGAGTCGGGACATCTGGGCGTCGGGGTAACCGGTGCCGAGGGTCGGGGTGGTGATGCTGCCGCCGTCCCAGGACAGGGCGAACAGGTCGTCGTCCGCGTGGACGTGGATGGTCTCCTCGCGGGACAGGTGCTGGGCGGCGCGGGCCAGCACGGCCGCGGGCACGAGCGCTTCGACCCCGGCGCGGCCGGTCGCCGTCTCGCGGGCGACGGTTTCGGTTGCCGGCACGGTTGTGGGTGTGAGTGCGTCGACTGCGGCGCGGGCGGTCGCTGCCTTGTGGGCGGTGGGTTCGGTCGTCGGCGTTGCCAGGGGGGTGGTCGACGGTGGGCGGAGGGGGGCCGGCGTGGCGGTGGGGTGCCAGGGGATCGCGGCGGCGGCCAGGCGGAAGCGGTCGGTGGCCAGGAGCGACAGGGTGGTGGTGTGGGCGCGGAGACGTACGCCGGTGAAGAGCGGGAGGGCGTGCTCGCGGGAGGCGGCGCCGGCCACCGGGACAGCGGCGGTGCGGAGGTCGTCGCCGGTGACGGTGCCGTGGGCAGGGGGCAGGTGGACCGGCGGGGGTGTGGCGTCGGGGAGGCTGGGCAGCGCGAACCGGGCGCCCGGGACGCGGATCGACAGGCGGCCGCCCTGGACGGTGAGACGGGCGTCGGCGGCGTCGAGGGACGTGAGGGTGTCGGCGACGGCGCGGCGGGGGACGACGACCTCGCCGGGGGTGTGGACGGTCGCGGGGGTGTGCAGGTGGACGACGACCTCGCCGTCGGTGGCGACCAGGTGCAGGCCGGCGTCGTCGGCGCGCAGCAGGACGCCCGCGTGCGACGGCTGAAGAGAGCGGCCGGTCAGCATGCGCAGCAGAAACGACGCCGCTGCGGCCAGCCGGGAAACAGATGCGGTCACGTCCATGCCTGCGAACCTACGCCGAGGGTATGACAAAAAACCGGAGCCGGCGAGAGCCCGCAGCCCTCACCCGATCGCGGTATAAAACCGACCAATGCCGCATATCATGATCGCGTGGCGATGACCGCTGTCACGGAAGCGCCGCCGGGGCTGTCGCTGGTCTTCGGCGTCGGTGACCTGTTGTGCGCGCTGCCCCTGCGTGAGGTGGTGGAGACGATCCGGCCGCTGCCGGTGCAGCCGCTGGCGGGCACGGCCGACGTGCTGCTCGGGGTCAGCGTGATCCGCGGGCTCGCGGTGCCCGTCGTCGACACGGCGCGGCTCCTCGGCGCGGCGGCGGAGCGGCCCAGCAGGTTCGTGACGACGCGCACCGGAAGCGGGCCGCTCGCGTACGCCACCGGGCCGGTCCGCGGGGTGCTGCCGGTCGAGCCGGACGCCGACCGGCCGCCGCCGCCGATGCTCGCCGCCTCGGCGACCAGGATCGTCGCGGCCGTCGGCGTCCTGGACGCCCGCCCCCTGCTGTTCCTGAGCAGCGAATGGCCGCTGGAGGGCGCGGCCCGCGGCGAATGGCCGTTGACAAGCACAAGCGCAAGCACAAGCGCAAGCACAAGCACAAACACAAACACAAACACAAACACAGAGCACGACGAGTGGCCGGTGGACGATGGAACGTGACGAGGACGTCGCGCGGCTGCGCGAGCTGCTGTCGATCAGGCTCGGGCTGACGTTCGACGACAAGCGCGACCCCCAGCTCGCCGCGACCCTGCGGGCACGCTCCGGCCAGCACGGCCTGTCCGGCCGGGGTTACCTCGACCGCCTCGGCACCGCCTGGAACAACGAGCTCGCCGCCCTCGCCGAGGCCGTGACCGTCAACGAGACCTACTTCTTCCGCAACATCGAGCAGTTCAACGTCCTCGCGGAGGTGGTACTGCCCGCGCGCGTCCGGGCCAGGGCCGGCCAGCGGTGCCTGCGGCTGCTGTCGGTGGGCTGCTCGACGGGCGAGGAGGCGTACACGCTCGCGATGGTCGCCGCCGAACGCGTCGAGCCGTCGTGGGACGTGTCGATCGTCGGGCTCGACGTCAACCGGGCCGCCCTGCGCGTCGCCGCCGCCGGGCGGTACTCGCAGTGGTCGCTGCGGGAGACCCCGGACGCCGTGCAGCAGCGATGGTTCCGGGCCGCCGCCGACGGGGTCGACATCGACGAGCGGCTCCGCGGGCGCGTGCGGTTCCTGGAGTACAACGCCGTCAACGACGACCCGGTGCTGTTCGCGCCCGACACGTACGACGTCGTCTTCTGCCGCAACCTGCTGATGTACCTGACGCCGAGGACGGTCGCGGCCGCGGTCGCCCGGATCACGCGGGCCCTGGCGCCGGGCGGCTACCTCTTCCTGGGGCACACCGACACGCTCGGCAGCAAGCCGCCCGCCCTCGCGGTGCAGCACACCCACAACACGTTCTACTACCAGAAGGTCGTACAGCAGGCGCAGAACGCGCACCGGGTGCGGCCGGCGCGTCAGGAGGACGGCAAGGCGAAGGCGCTGCATCTCGTGCAGCAGGAGCGGTTCGGTGAGGCCCTCGCGGCGCTCGACGCCATCGACACCGCCGCGGCCGACCGGCCCGACGTGCTGCTCCTGCGCGGCGCCGTCCTCGCCCATCTCGGGCACACCGGGCGGGCCGCCGCGGTCTGCCACCGCCTGCTGGACCGTGACGCCCTCAACCCCGACGCGCACCACCTGCTCGCCGAGTGCCGGGAGGGCGACGGCGACACGGACGGAGCGCTGGAGCACCACCGGATGGCCGCCCACCTCGACGCCGAGTTCGCGATGCCGCGGCTGCGGATGGGGCTGCTCGCCCGGCGCGGCGGCGACCGGGCGACCGCCGAACGCGAGCTGGGCCGGGCCGCGGCCCTGCTGCGGCACGAGAAGGAGGAGCGCGTCCTGCTCTTCGGCGGCGGGTTCGGCCGCGGCGCCCTGATCGCCCTCTGCCACGCCGAAACGGCCGCACCACGATGACGCCCGCGGAACAGGCCATGACAGCCACAGACCGAAGCCGACCGCCGCGGGACACGCGATGAAGACGAAGACCCCCGACCTGACGCAGCGCCTCGCCGAGCTGCGCGAGTCGTTCGACCGATCCTTCACCGAACCGCACCGCGAGCAGGTCACCGGCTTCGACGACCTCCTCGCGATCCGGGTCGGCGGCCACCGGTACGCGCTGCGCCTCACCCAGGCCGCCGGCCTCTTCCCGGACCGCCCGGTGACGCGACTGCCCGGCCCCCAGCCGTCGCTGCTCGGCGTCGCCAGCTTCCGGGGCTCGATCGTGCCGGTCTACGACCTCGGGGCCGTGTTCGGCCACCCGGCCACCGCCGACCGGCGCTGGCTGGTCCTGGTCGCCGGCGAGCCGACGGTGGCGCTCGCGTTCGAGGGCCTCGACGGCCACCTGCGCGTCCCGCGCGACCTGATCGTGGAGGAGTCGACGGGCCACGGCCCGCGCGGCTGCCTGCGCGGGATCGTGCCGATGGACGGCGGCGCCCGGCCGATCGTCGATGTCCCGGCGGTACGGGCGGCGATCCAGACACTGACGGGAGTCGCATGGGACGCGGTGACAGCGGGGGCCGGGGAACGATGAACCGGAGATGGACGTTCGGCCGCAGGCTCGCCGCGGGCTTCGCGGTCGTCGTGCTGCTCACGATGATCACCGGCGCGGTCACGGTCGCCGCGCTGGACACGGTCGTCGAGGGCAAGGACCACGTCATCGACATCGGCGTGCAGGGCCTGGTGGAGGCGCAGCAGCTGCGGGTGTCGGTGGAGGCGAAGAGCAGCGCGTCCCGCGGGTACCTGCTGACCGGCGACGAACGGTTCCGCACCCAGATCACCGAGGCCCGCGCAGCGTTCGCCCAGGCGGTCCAGCGGCTGCGCGAGGTGACGGACTCGCAGCGCGAGCGGGACCTGCTCGACGCCTCCGCCCAGGCCGAGCAGAACCACCAGGCGGCGCTGGAGACGGTGATGGCGCTGCAGCGGGACGCCGCCCCGGCAGAGCGGATCGCCAAGGAGTTCGACGACACGGTGGCGCCGCAGCGCGAGACGCTCAACCAGCACATCGACGCGCTCGGCGGGCTGCTGCGCCAGGACCTGACGGACCAGCGGGACGCCGCGTCGAGCAAGGCCCGGGTGGCGACCTTCGTCGTGATCGGCATCGCGCTGCTCGCGCTGGTGTTCGGCGTGCTGGTGGCGGTGCTGCTGATCCGGGCGCTGGGCAAGCAGGTCGCCAGCACGGTCGGGCACATCCAGAGCTCCTCGGCCCAGCTGGAGGCCGCCGCCAGCCAGCAGGCGAACGGCGCCCGCGAGCAGGCGACCGCGATGAGCGAGATCAACACGACGATCGAGGAGCTGCTGATCACGTCGCGGCAGATCGCCGAGGGCTCGCAGCGGGTCGCGAAGATCGCCGAGGAGACCGCGGGCGCGGCCAGCTCCGGCGACGCGACCATCGAGCAGGCCCGCGAGTCGATCACCGCGATCCGCCGCCAGGTCGACCTGATCGTGCAGCACATGCTGGAGCTCGGGCAGCGCTCGCAGCAGATCGGCGGCGTCGTCGACCTGGTGTCGGAGCTCGCCGAGCAGACCAACATCCTGGCCATCAACGCGACCATCGAGGCGTCCGGGGCGGGGGAGTGGGGCCGCCGGTTCGCGGTCGTCGCCGACGAGATCCGCAAGCTCGCCGACCGCACCGCCGGCTCCGCCAAGGAGATCCGCGCGCTCATCGAGGACGTCCGCGGCGCGGTGAACACGACGGTCATGGCGACCGAGACCGGCGCGAAGGCCGTCGACGCCGGCACCCGGCAGTTCGGCGCGGTCACCGCGTCGTTCCAGCAGATCGCCGACCTGGTCGCGACGACGACCGAGTCGGCGCGGGAGATCGAGCTGTCCACCAAGCAGCAGACGACCGCGGTCGAGCAGGTCAACGTCGCGGTCACCGACACCGCCCGGGTCACCCAGGAGAGCGAGTCCAGCGCCGTGCAGACCAGACAGACCGCGACCCATCTCGCCGGACTCTCCACCGAGCTGCTGCGGCTGGTCGCCGCGGGCGCCGAACGGCATTGAGCGCCCCGTCGCCCGCGGTGGCCAAGGACCCGCTGCGGTACTTCCGGATCGAGGCGCAGGAGCTCGTCGGGCAGCTCGCCCAGGGGGTCCTGGAGCTCACCCGCGACAGCGCGGACCGGGAGCCCGTCGCCAGGCTGCTGCGGCACGCGCACACCCTCAAGGGCGCGGCGCGGGTGGTGCGGCAGAAGGAGATCGCCGACGCCGCGCACGCCCTCGAGGAGCTGCTCGTCCCGCACCGCGACGGCGCCGCGCCGGTCCCGCCGGAGACGGTCGGCGCGCTGCTCACCCTGACCGACCGGATGACCGCCCTGACCGACGTCCTGCAGCAGCCGGACAAGAAGGAAGAAAAGCCAGAAAAGCCAGAGCCTCAAGCCGCTCCTGTACGCCGTGACAGCGCCGACATCGACGAGCTGCTCGACGCGGTCGGCGAGGCCCACGCCCGGTTCGCGCCACTGCGCCGGCAGGTCGCGACCGTCGAGCGGGCGCGCCGGGCCGCCGAGGCGATCACGGAGCAGCTGCGGATCCGCGCCGTGCAGCACGACGGCGCCGACGGCCGTACGGGCGCCATGGCGACCCGCCTGGCCGCGGACCTGACGGCGCTCGGCCGGCAGCTCACGGAGGCCGTCGAGCAGGTGGAGCGCGAGCTCGACGACATCCGCGGCCGCGCGGAACGGCTCCGCCTGGTGCCGGTCGCGGCGGTGCTGACCACGCTGCACCGGGCCGCGTACGACGCCGCCGCCGCCGAGGGCAAGAAGGTCGTCTTCGACAGCCGCGGCGGCGACCTGCGGCTCGACCCGCACGTGCTGAGCCTGGCGTCCGGGGCGCTGCTGCACGTGGTCCGCAACGCCGTGTCGCACGGGGTGGAGACCGAGGCGGAGCGGCGCACCGCCGGCAAGCCGCCCGCCGGGCACGTGACCGTGGAGGTGCGCCGCCGCGGCACGAACGCCGCGTTCCGCTGCACCGACGACGGCCGCGGCTTCGACCTGGCCGCCGTGCGCCGCCAGGCGGAGGCGCAGGGCTTCGTGGCCGGCGGCTCCGGGACGGCGGAGCAGGACGTGCGGGAGCTGATGCGGCTGCTCATGCACGGCGGGATCAGCACCGCCGGCGAGGTCACCGGCATCTCCGGGCGCGGCATCGGCCTCGACGCGGTCCGCGACGTCGCCGAGCAGCTCGGCGGCGAGGTCGACGTCAGCACCGAGCCCGGCCGCGGCACCACCGTGGAGCTGGTCGTGCCGCTGTCGCTGGTGTCGCTGTCGGGGCTCGTCGTCGAGGCGGCCGGGACCCTCGCGTCGCTGCCGCTGGACGCGGTGCGCACCTGCGTCCTGCTGAGCGCCGTCGAGGTCGCCGCCGCCGCGGCGGCCGGCGCGATGGCCCACGAGGGGCAGGTCATCGCGTTCCTGCCGCTCGCGCGCGTGCTGACCCCGGGTGGACAACCACCGGCGCAGCCGCAGGCCGCCGGCGGTGCGGTCGCGGTCATCGTCGCCGCCGGCGGCCGGATCCTCGCGGTGGGCGTCGACCGGCTGCTCGGCACGTCGGCGCTGGTCGTGCGGCCGCTGCCGGAGCTCGCGCCGGCCGGCGCGGTCGTCAACGGCCTGTCCATCGACGCCGAGGGCAACCCACGGATCGTCCTCGACCCGCACGGCCTCGTCGCCGCGGCCGACGGCGAGAAGCCCGCCGACCCGCTCACCCGGGAGGCCGGCGCCGCCGGGCGCAATGACCCGGTCCTCGTCGTCGACGACTCCCTCACCACCAGGATGCTGGAGCGCAGCATCCTCGAGTCGGCGGGCTACGAGGTCGACCTCGCCGCCTCCGCCGAGGAGGCCCTCGAGCGCGTCAAGCTGCGGCGGTACGCCCTGTTCCTCGTCGACATCGACATGCCGGGCATGGACGGGTTCACGTTCGTCGCCCTGACCCGCGAGGACCCGGTGCTGCGCGAGACGCCCGCGATCCTCGTCAGCTCGCGCGCGTCCGCGGAGGACCGCCGCCGCGGCGCCGAGGCCGGCGCCAGCGCGTACATGGTGAAGTCGGAGTTCAACCAGGAGGAGCTGCTCGGCCACATCCGCGACCTGGTGGGGAACCCGTGATCAAGGTACTGGTGGTCGAGGACTCCGCGACGGTGCGGCAGTGCCTGCGCGAGGCGCTCACCGAGCGGCACGGCTTCGACATCGTCGGGGAGGCCGTCGACGGCGGGCAGGCCGTCGAGCTGTGCCGGCGGCTGCGGCCCGACGTCATCACGATGGACGTGGTCCTGCCCGTGATGAGCGGCCTCGCCGCCACCGAACGGATCATGGCGAGCCAGCCGACGCCGATCCTCGTGGTGTGCTCGGCGTCCCGGCAGGAGCTGTTCACCACGTACGACGCGCTCGCCGCAGGAGCGGTCGACGTGCTGGAGAAGCCGCGTGGCGACGCCTCCGACGACACGTGGGGCGCGCGGCTGCGCACCGCGGTCAAGGTCGTGTCGCGCATCCGGGTCGTGACGCGGCACCGCCCCCCGGGCGCCGCCGCACCCGTCCAGGCGGCCACCCGTACCCCCCGGATGCCCAGGAGACTCGTCGCGGTCGGCGCCTCGACGGGCGGCCCCGGCGCCATCGTCACGTTGCTGCGCGGTGTCCCGAGGGGCTTCTCGGTGCCGCTGCTGTACGTGCAGCACCTCGCCACCAACGAGACGTTCGCGCAGGCCTTCACCGGGTGGCTCGCCGAGCAGACCGGCCACGTCGTGCGGTACGCCCGCGGCGGGGAGAGCCTCGAGTCCGTCGCCGGGCAGGTCGTGATGGCGCCGCCGGACCGGCACCTGACCGTCCGCGGCGGGCACCTGCACCTGAACTCCGGGCCGCCCCGGCACTCGTGCCGCCCGTCCGTCGACGTGCTCTTCGAGTCCGTCGCCGCCGAGGTCGGCGCGGGCGCCACCGGCGTGCTGCTCACCGGCATGGGCCGCGACGGCGCCGAAGGCCTGCTCGCGATGCGCCGCGCCGGCGCGCACACCTACGCGCAGGACCAGGGCAGCTGCGTCGTCTACGGGATGCCGAAGGAGGCCGCGGCGCTGCACGCGGCGGTGGAGATCCTGCCGCCGGACCTGATCGCGGCCGGGCTGACGGAGAAGGTCGGATGGCGAGCACTGTCCTGATCGTCGACGACAGCCTGACCGTCCGGATGGACCTGCACGAGGCGTTCGAGGAGGGCGGCTTCCGCACCGTGCTGTGCGCCAACGGCGCCGACGCGCTCGCCGCGTTCGAGGCCGAGCAGTTCGACGTCGCGCTCTTCGACGTGCTGCTGCCGGACGCCGACGGGGTCGAGCTGCTGCGCGCGCTGCGCGCCCATCCCGGCCACACCGGGGTGGTGGCGCTGCTGCTGTCCAGCGAGGCGGAGGTCAGCGACCGGCTCCGCGGCCTGCGCCACGGCGCCGACGACTACGTCGGCAAGCCCTACGACGCGCACGCGGTCGTGGCCCGCAGCCGGGAGCTGCTGCGGCGCGGCTCCGAGCCACCCGCCCAGCGGTCGGTGCTGGTCATCGACGACAGCCTCACGTTCCGCGAGGAGCTGCGGCGCCTGCTCGCCGACGCCGGCTACGAGGTGCTCGCCGCCGCCAGCGGCGAGGAGGGGCTGCGGGTCGCGGCGGCCAGCCCGCCGAGCGCGATCATCGTCGACGGGGTGCTGCCCGGGATCGACGGCGCGACCGTCATCCGCCGGGTCCGGCTCGACGCGACGCTGCGCAACGTGCCGTGCCTGCTGCTGACCGCGGCCGACGACTACGCGACCGAGCTGCAGATCCTCGACGCCGGCGCGGACGCGTTCGTGCGCAAGCAGGAGAGCCTGGCGGTGGTCCTCGCCAAGCTCGCCGCCGTGCTCCGCAAGAGCACCGTCACCCCGCTGCCGCCGGACGGCCCGTTCCACGGCCAGGTCAAGGTGCTGCTCGTCGACCCCGACCGCGGGTTCCTGGACCACGCCGCGGACCTGCTGCGGGAAGAGGGCTACGAGCCGGTCGCCGCGCCGGACGCCGACGACGCCCTCGCCATGCTCGCCGTGCAGCCGGCCGGGTGCGTGGTCCTGGCGGTCGACGGGCCCGGCGACGCGACCGCGGGCCTGGAGCTGTGCACCCGGATCCGGTCGGTGCCGGGGCTGCGTGACATGCCGGTCATCGGCCTGGGCGCCGGCGACGCGCTGCTGGACTGCCTCGCCGCCGGCGCCGACGACTACGTGCGCCGCGCCGACGGCCCGAACACGCTGCGCGCCCACATCCGCGCGCACATCCGCCGGCAGCAGCTGCACGAGCAGAACCGGCGGATCCGCGACGAGCTGGTGCGCCGGGAGCTGGAGGCGGCGCACGAGCGGGCCGCCCGGCAGGTCGCGGAGGCCCGCGCCGAGCTCGTCGAGGAGCTCGAGTGGCGCAACCGGGAGCTGGAGGCCTTCAGCGGCTCCGTCTCGCACGACCTGCGCTCGCCGCTGCAGACGATCATCAGCTTCAGCGAGCTGCTGCTGGAGGAGCAGACCGGCGGGGAGCCCACCGACCTCGCCCTGCGCATCCACCGGGCGGCCCAGCGGATGAACGCGCTCATCGACGCGCTGCTGCAGCTCGCCTCCGCCAACCGCGGCCAGATCCAGCGCACCGAGGTCGACCTGACCGCGCTCGCCACCGACGTCGTGGACGAGCTGCGCCAGCGCGACCCGGACCGGGCGGTGGAGGTGACCGTCGCGCCCGGGATGCGGGCCTCCTGCGACGGCGAGCTGGTCCGCGCCGTCCTGATCAACCTGGTCGGCAACGCGTGGAAGTTCACCGGGCGCACCGCGTCCCCGCGGATCGAGATCGGCTGCTCGCCGCCGGCGTTCCACGTCCGCGACAACGGCGCCGGCTTCCCCGCCGAACGCGCCGACCAGCTCTTCCGCCCCTTCGGCCGGCTGCACGACAGCAGCGACTTCCCCGGCACCGGCATCGGCCTGACCACCGTCCAGCGCATCGTGGACCGCCACGGCGGCCGGGTCTGGGCGCAGAGCGAGCCGGGCCGCGGCGCGACGTTCTCCTTCACGCTCCCCGACGCCTGAGCTTCCTGGCGTCGCCGCAGAACCTTCCGGGCGGCTGCCGAGTATTGAGTGCATGCAGCGGCCCGAGAACGACGACGACCGGTTCGTCAGCTTCATGCATGCCAGCGCGGCCCGGCTGTACCGGGTCGCGTACCTGCTCGCCGGGGACGCCGCGCAGGCGGAGGAGCTGACCCAGCAGGCCCTCGTGCGCACGTACACCGCCTGGTCCCGCGTCGCCGGCGACGACGCCTACGGCTACGCCCGCCGGATCCTGGTGAACCTGCACAACGACTGGTGGCGGAGGCGGTTCCTGCGGGAGCGGCCGACGCCGGACGTGCCGGAGCCCCGCCGCGCGGAGCAGGACCCGGCCGACGGGGTGGTCGTCCGGGACGGCGTGGCCCGGGCCCTGCAGACGCTGTCGCGACGGGAGCGGGCGGTGATCGTCTGCCGCTACTACCTGGACCTCACCGAGCAGCAGACCGCCGACGAGCTCGGCGTGGCCCTCGGCACCGTCAAGAGCACCAACGCGCGGGCCCTGCGCAAGCTCCGGATCGCGGCAGACGAGACGACGTACGAGATGAAGGAGGCGCGGTGATGCGCAGCATCGAGGAGCTCCGCCGGGCGATGCGCGACGAGACCGCCGACCTCGCGCCCCGCGTGACGTTCGCCCAGGTCCGGCAGCGGGCCCGCCGGCGCCGTTTCACCGGACTGTTCACGTTCGCGGCCGCTGTACTGGTGTCCGTCGCCGCGACGATGACCGCCCTGGCGGGTGCGCCGGCCGGACCCGCCCCGCTGCCGGCGCCCTCGCTGAGCGGGGCCGCACCCACGCTGAGCGCCGCCGCGGCGGCACCGACCCAGCTCGCCGGCGGCACCGAGCTGGGGGGCACCGGGCCGGTCGTGCGCACCGGCGTCGCCTACGGCACCGGCGAGGAGCTCGTGCTGCGGTACAGCGGCGACGACATGAACGGCCTGTACTCGGCGCTGCACGACCCGGTCAAGGGGACGTACCGCAGGCTCGGCGGCGGCATCACCGTGCCGCCGCCCGGCGGGTTCTCCACGATCCTGGAGCTCGACGACCGGCACGGCGGCGTCGTCGACTACGGCGTGGTCCACGGCGCCGGCCTGCGGGTCGAGCTCATCGCGGACGGGCAGCGCACGCAGGCGAGCACCGCCGAGCTGCCCGGGATGCCGGACGCGACGATCTTCTGGGCCCGGCGCGCCGGGGTCGCGGTCCAGCCGACCGGCGCGGTCGGCGGGCCCTCACCGGACCTCGTGTTCACCGCCCACGACGCCGCCGGGGCCGTCGTCGCCACCGGCGGCCACGTCCAGCGCAGCGACGGCGAGGTCGTCATCGCCGACACCTCCGTCCAGATCGGTGACCTCATGCGGACCGGAGTGACGCTCGCCGACGGCGGCCGGCTCGTGCTGTGGTTCAGCGGCGACGAGCGCAGCACCGGCCTCGTCGCCGGCAGCGACCACGGCACCGGCGCCCCCACCGAGCTGCGCGGCCTCGGCCGCTACGCCCGCCCGCCGCTCGACATCGGCTTCTACGGCGGCCGCCACGAGTTCGACGAGGTCGGCGGCACCAAGGTCGTCGTGGCCGTCTACGTCGGCCCGGCCGCCGCGGTGACCCTGGGCGCACCCGGGGCGACGGGCCGCGGCTCCGCGCGCTGGAGCGCCCACCCGCAGCTGCGCGTCGCGTGGGTCAACGGGGTCCCGGCTGGGGACGGGTGGAAGGTCAACGGCGTCGCCACCGACGCGCAGGGGGCGGTCGTCGCCGCCTACGACGGCCGGTGACGGCGCCGGCGGGGTGTGCGATCGTGCCCGCATGGATATCCGGGTCATCCGGTCGGGCACGGTGCACACCCACGCCGTCGAGGAACTGCCGGCGCTCGCCGCCGACGACGGCGGCGACGGGCTGCTGTGGGTGGACGTGCCGGTGTGCGACGACGCGGCGGTGCGGGTGCTGGGCGAGGCGTTCGGCTTCCACCCCCTGGCGCTGCGCGACGCCGCCCAGCGCAACCGGGTGCCGAAGATCCACCCGTACCAGGACCATCTCTTCGTCGTGCTGCACGCGCCGCACCTCGGCGCCCGCGGCCACGTGCACTACGTCGAGCTGGACCAGTTCATCGGGCAGCGGTTCCTGGTGACGGTGCACGGGCCGGCGAACCCCGCGGTCCCGCCGGACGTGCCGATGCGGCAGACCCGGGACGTGCTGCGCCGCATCGAGACCGGCCGGCTGAGCCCGGCCACCCCGTTCGAGCTGTCCTACGCGATCGTGTCCGCCATCAGCCGCCGGCAGGAGAGCCTCGTCGAGGACATGACCGCCGACGTGTGGCGCCTCGAGCAGCGGGTCACCGCCGGGCACCTGGGCGACCCGGAGCAGTTCCTGGAGGAGCTCTTCCAGGTCCGGCACGGGCTGCTCGCGGTGCGGACGATGGCCGCGCTCGGCGGCGAGATCTACGGCCGGATGGCGACGCTGTCCCGCGACCAGCGGGACGAGCACTCGATCATCGACATCGTCGACCAGTTCAACCGGGTCCGGTCGGTGGCCGACGGCGAGCGGGAGTACCTGCAGGGCGTCATCGAGTTCTACCAGGCGCGGACGGAGACCAAGATGACGATCGCCGCGGAGCGGCTCGCCGTGATCGCCGCGGTGACCCTGCCGATCACCGCGCTGTCGTCGGTGCTCGGCATGAACCTCATCGTCAGCGACCACACGCGGTGGCCGCACCTGATCGCGGTCCTCGTCATCATGGTCGTCATGTCCGGCACCCTGCTCGGCTGGGCCAAGCGCCAGGGCTGGTTCTAGAGGATGCGGGCGAGGAACGCGTCGAGCTTGCCGCGGGTCCGCTCGACCTTCTCGTCCACCGACAGCGTCTCCCTCGGCCCGCCCGCGTCCGGGGTGCGCAGCCCGCGGACGTAGAGCGAGCAGGCCAGGTCGCTGCAGATGTACGAGCCGACCGAGTCGCCCTTGCGGCCCGCCTCACCCGCGCGGCGTCCGGTCATCAGCGACACCCCGTTGCCCGGGTGGGTGGTCAGGCACAGCGAGCACATGTTGCGGTGCAGGAAGCCGCGCTGCTGGGCCGCGATGCGCAGCGTGACGCCGACGAGGGCGTCGCCGCCGCCCGGCGCGACCAGGTAGGCACGGTCCAGCGCGCCCGGGTCGCGCCAGCCGAGGAAGTCGAGGTCGGGCCAGGGCCGGTCGGCCAGGTCGCGGGGGAGCGCGATGCGTTTCGCCTCGCCCTTGGAGCAGTTGACGAACGACGCGCGGATGTCGGTCTCGGTCAGTGGTCTCACGCAGCCGACGGTACCGACGCCTAATGACCCTAGGCAACTGACTATTGTGGCTAGGATGAGACGCGCAGGGCTCACCACCGACCTCGTGACCCGGGCCGCCGCGGACCTCGCCGACGAGGCCGGGCTCGACGGCGTGACGGTGTCGGCGGTCGCGCGGCACTTCGGGGTCAAGGACGCCAGCCTCTACTCGCACGTGCGCGGGCTGCGGGACCTGCGCTCGCGGGTGGCGCTCCTCGCCGCGGCGGAGTTCGCCGACCTGCTCGCCCCGGCGGTCGCCGGCAGGTCCGGCCGGGACGCGCTCGTCGCGTTCGCCGACGCCTACCGCGGCTACGCCCGTGCCCACCCGGGTCGCTACGCGGCGCTGCAGGCGCCGGTCGACCCGGCGGCGGACGTCTCGGCCGCGCGGCGGGGGATCGAGCTGACCTACGGGATGCTGCGCGGCTACGGCCTGGAGGAGCCCGACGCCACCGACGCCGTGCGCCTGCTGCGCAGCACCCTGCACGGCTTCGTCGACCTGGAGGCCCGCGGCGGCTTCAACGACCCGCGCGACGTCGACGCCTCCTGGCGCCGCACCGTCGCCGCGCTGCACGTCCTGCTGATCCACTGGCGGGAAGCGCTCTCAGAATGAATAAGCAGCTCAGAGCGCTGTTTGAGAGCGCTCTCAGAAGTTGACCATTGACATTGGTCAGATCGATTGCCCAAAATCACCAGGGACCCCAGGAAGCCGCCAACTTCTGATCGGAGTCCCACCCGATGCGCCTTACCCGAGGCCGACCCTTGTTCACCGGCGCCGCCGCACTCGCGCTCGTCGCCTCCGCCGTCACCTTCGTCGCCCTGCAGAGCGCCGCCGCCGACACGCTCGGCTCCGGCAGCTACGCCACCACCCGCCCCGCCGGCCAGGCACCGCCCGCCGGCTGCGGCTCGATCGGCACCAACCCGCGCCAGTGGGTCACCGCCAACGCCCCAGCCGGCGCCGTCCCCACCAACGACTGGTGGTCGTCGCTGCTGTTCAAGAAGTTCAACTGCAGCTACTCCGAGCCGCTCAACGCGCACCCGATGGCGTTCAAGCCCGCCAACAACGGGCTCGGTGTCAGCTACACCACCGACGCCGCGATCTCCGGCACCGCCACCGGCGTCGGGGAGTACCACTACCCGTACACGACCGACTTCACCCTCGGCGTGGCCGGCCTCAACTCCCCGGACACCAAGGTCGACGGCTGGACCGACTGGACGGTGACGCCCTACTGGTCCGACGGCGCCCGCACCCTGCGCGCCACGATCGGCCACGGCCTGCCCTTCGTCTACGCCCGCACCAGCGGCGGCAGCGCCCAGCTGACCTTCGGCGGCCCGCCCGCCGTGTGGAGCAACAGCGGCGCCCGGATCGGCTTCACCGTCCGCGGCCACGACTTCGTCGCCTACGCGCCGACCGGGGCCACCTGGACCGTCAGCGGCAGCACCATCACCTCGACCCTGGCCGGCAAGGACTACTACTCGGTGGCGCTGCTGCCGACGACCACGTCCACCCCGGCGGCCGACCGGACGGCGCTCGCCGACACGTACGGCACCTACGCGCACAACCACGTGACCGGCACGCGGGTCAGCTGGGCGTACAACGCCGGCGCGAGCACGGTCAACGCGACCTACGCGTTCACCACCACCGCCCGTGAGGGCAGCGGCAGCGGCACCGTCGTGTCGCTCTACCCGCACCAGTGGAAGAACCTCACCGGCGCCACGCCGATCGCCCAGACCTACGTCTCGGCGCGCGGCCCGATGAAGACGCTCACCGGCGTCTCGTCGTTCACCACCGGCACGAAGTACCAGGGTGTCCTGCCGGAGATCCCCGCGGTCGCCGACAGCAGCGGGGCCGACCTGGCCACGCTCGGCGGCTACCTCGACCAGGCCGCCTCCGGCGACCCCCTGGCCGGCTTCGGCGACGACACCTACTGGACCGGCAAGGGCGTCGGCCGCGCCGCCCGCCTCGCCGAGATCGCCGACCAGCTCGGCCGCACCGCCCAGCGCGACGCGCTGCTCAACGCGATCCGCACCCGGCTCACCAACTGGTTCACCGCCAGCCCCGGCGAGGCGACCCGGCTGTTCGTCTACGACGCCAACTGGGGCACGCTGATCGGCTACCCCGCGTCGTACGGCTCCGACAGCGAGCTCAACGACCACCACTTCCACTACGGCTACTACATCGCCGCGGCCGCGACCCTGGCGAAGTTCGACCCGGCGTGGGCGGCGAGCAACGCCTACGGCAGCATGGTGAACCTGCTCATCCGGGACGCCAACAACCCCGACCGCAACGACACGATGTTCCCGTTCCTGCGGGACTTCGACATCTACGCGGGCCACGACTGGGCCTCCGGGCACGGTGCGTTCGGCGCCGGCAACAACCAGGAGTCGTCCTCGGAGGGCATGAACTTCGCCAACGCCCTCATCCAGTGGGGCCAGGCGACCGGCAACACCGCCGTCCGCGACGCCGGCCTGTACATCTACACCACCCAGGCGCAGGCGATCCAGGAGTACTGGTTCGACTCGTCCAACCAGAACTTCCCGTCGACGTTCGCGCACAACACCGTCGGCATGGTCTGGGGCGACGGCGGCGCGTACGCCACCTGGTTCTCCGCCGAGCCGGAGATGATCCAGGGCATCAACATGCTGCCCATCACCGGCGGCTCGCTGTACATGGGCTACAAGCCGGCCTACAACAGCGTCAACTGGAACGAGATGGTCACCAACAACGGCGGCCCGCCGACCGTCTGGCAGGACGTGCTGTGGTCCTTCCAGGCCCTCGGCAACGGCGACACCGCCCTGGCGAACTTCCGGGCCAACTCCGGCTACACCCCGGAGGAGGGCGAGAGCAAGGCGCACACGTTCCACTGGCTGCGCAACCTCGCCGCGCTCGGCCAGGTCGACACGTCGGTCACCGCCAACACGCCGCTCTACGCGGTGTTCACCAAGAACGGCGCCAAGACCTACGTGGCGTCGAACCTGACCGGATCGCCGCTCACCGTGACGTTCTCCGACGGCCGGACGCTGACCGTGCCCGCCGGCAAGACCGCCACGACCGGCGCGTTCACGTGGGTCGGCGGCGGCGGGACCAGCAACCCGCCCACCTCGCAGCCGCCGACGTCGAACCCGCCGTCGTCGCAGCCGCCCTCCTCGCAGCCGCCGTCGTCCCAGCCGCCGGTCGGGTCGAACCTGTTCTACCTGCGCAGCGGGCCGGCGCTCAACACGACC
Organism: Dactylosporangium sp. NPDC049742; assembly: GCF_040674675.1. NCBI lineage: Bacteria > Bacillati > Actinomycetota > Actinomycetes > Micromonosporales > Micromonosporaceae > Dactylosporangium > Dactylosporangium sp. NPDC049742. The sequence continues at coordinate 17,702 of NZ_JBFANF010000121.1, forward strand.
GCCGGGACGGCCGCGGGCACCCAGACGGTCAGCGCCGCCAACGGCAACTACGACGGCACGCCGCACAACCCGGTGACCTACACCAAGTGCGGCATCACCGGCAGCACCAACGGCCAGGCGACCGCGTTCACGCTGTACGTCGACGCCGCGAACACCGTCGGGCAGGGCATCCAGGTCCGGGTGTCGTACGACCTCACCAACAACGGCAGCTACGAGCGGGTGGAGACGTACCGGTACTTCGCCACCGACCCGGTGCCGGGGACGGAGACGTACACGCAGGCGGTGGGCCTGTCGTCCTCCTCCGGCAGCCTCGGCGCGATGAGCAACGGCTGTGTCCGCATGGAGGTCTGGAACGCGATCGGCAACGCCGCGACCACGGTCCGGATCGACGCTTCCGCCGCCAACGGCAACCAGTCGACGCTGCGGATCCCGTACACCGTGTGAGTTCCAACTGAAAGCGGCGGGCCGGCACGAGTCAGTGCCGGCCCGCCGTGTTTCAGGCTGACCGGCACCG
>NZ_JBFANF010000122.1:0-11983 GCF_040674675.1 Dactylosporangium sp. NPDC049742
CGCGCCCCCCCCCCCTCCGCCCCTCCCGCCCCCGCCCCCGGCAACCCCGTTAGTTATACTCCTGCCTGGGGGTCTCCGTTGGGGTCTTCCTTAGGCCCCCCCCCCGGCCGGGTGGGGCGCCTCTTTCGTGCGCTACAGCGTGGTCTCGCCGTTGAGGCCGAAGAAGTCGTGCCACTTGGCGCCGCCGAGGAACGCGGTGCCGGTCGAGATGCCCACGTACACGTCGTTCGTGGTGCCCTTGGTGAAGACGATGATGTCGGCCTTCCCGTCGCCGTTGACGTCGCCGAGGTACGGGAACTCGCCGGCGACGCAGAAGAAGTCGTTCCACTTCACCGTGGTGCCGGCGAACGCCGTGCCGGTAGAGGTCGCCGCGTAGACGTCGGCGTCGGCGTTGCAGGTGAACGTGACGATGTCGGCCTTGCCGTCGCCGTTGATGTCACCGACCCGCGGCTGCTCCGCGCCGACGGCGAAGAGGTCGTGCCACTTCTGCGGCGCGCCGAACGACGTGCCGTTGGACAGCGCGACGATGACGTCCGAGGCGCTCGCGGGGCCCTGGGTGAACGTGATGATGTCGGCCTTGCCGTCGCCGTCGACGTCACCGACCGCCGGGTACTCGCCCGCGATGGAGAAGAACTCGTGCCACTTCACGCCCGGCCCGAAGCCGGTGCCGGTGGACAGCGCCACGTACACGTCGGCGGCCGCGTCGTGCGTGAAGGTGATGATGTCGTCCTTGCCGTCGCCGTTGACGTCGCCGACCGCGGGCACCTCCGCGCCGGGCGCGAACCAGTCGTGCCACTTCACCCCGGCGCCGAACGACGTGCCGTTGGACAGCCCCACGTACACGTCGCCGAGGGTGCCGCCGGTGAACACGACGATGTCGTCCTTCCCATCGCCGTTGAAGTCGCCGGTCAGCGGGGTCTCGCCGGTCAGTCCGAAGAAGTCGTTCCACTTCACCGACGTGCCGGCGAAGCCCGTGCCGGTCGACGTCGACACGTACACGTCGTTGAGCGTGCCCTGGGTGAAGGTGACGACGTCGTCCAGCTCGTCACCGTTGAAGTCCGTCGGCGAGCCGGCGAAGTACCTGCCGCCCGCGCCGCCACCGCCCTGGTTGACCAGGGAGATGTAGTAGTTCCAGTTCCAGTTGGGGCCCGGGTCGGTGTGGTCGTTGCCGGGGATCTCGTTGTGCCCCTTGATCCCGGTGCGGTTCTTCGGGATGCCGTACTTGTCGCAGAGGTAGCGGGTGAGCGCCGCCGACGAGCGGTACATCGCGTCGGTGAACCACGCCGGGTTGTCCACGTAGCCCTCGTGCTCGATGCCGACGCCGTACGCGTTGGCGGAGCGGGCGTGGTAGGCGGTGTCGCCCTCCCGCACCATCTGGGTGATCTCGCCGTTGCTGGACTTGACGACGTAGTGCGCGCTCACGCCGGCGGCCGGGTTCTGGAACCAGTTGACCGTGCCGGCGTAGGAGCCCTGGGTCACGTGGATGACGACCGTGGTGATCCGGCTGGAGCGGCCCGCGCCGTAGTTGGCGGCGTTGGCCGGGACCCACCGCGCCGGGCCGTACTCCGGCAGTGCGGCCAGGGACGCCTTCGGCGCCCCGGCGGGCTGGACGGCGGCGAACCTGCCCAGCTCGGGCTGGACCTTCCGGGCGGCGAGCACGCCGCTGACGCCGTCGCGCAGCAGGTCGTAGACGTGGTCGGCGGACAGGCGGGCGGTCGCGTCGTCGACGGCGGAGGCGTAGGCCGCGACCACCGGGTACCAGGCGGCGATCCGGCCCCGGTCCCTGGCGTTCAGGCCCTGCGCGTCGGCGAGGTCGCGCAGGACCGCCGCGCCGCCGCGGATGTTCGCCGCGGTGTCCTGCCGGAGCCGGGCGACCGGCTCGCCGGTGAGCCGCGCGGCGCGTTCCAGGCTGTGGTTGCCGGGGTTGCTCGCCAGGTGCATCACGCCGTACCCGTTGTCCTGGCTGGGCTTGCCGCCGTGCCCGTCGAGGCGGGTCTCGCCGTAGCCGACGGCGGCGAGCAGGTCCCGCGGCACGCCGGACTCGCCGGCGGCCCGGTCGAACGCGGCGTCGAGAGGGCTTCGCGCGGGCGCGGCCGCGGCCGCCGTGGTGGTCGTCGTCGCGGCCAGCGCGGCCGCGAGGAGGGCGGTCGCGCCGCGGCGCAACCAGGTCGATGCCATGGGGGTCTCCCGTCGGGGGTTCACAGGGTGGCCTCGCCGTTGAGGCCGAAGAAGTCGTGCCACTTCACGCCGCCGGCGAACGACGAACCGTTGGACAGGCCCACGTACACGTCGTTGGTGGCGCCCTTGGTGAACACGACGATGTCGTCCAGCTCGTCGCCGTTGGCGTCCGCGAGGTACGGGAACTCCCCGGCGAGGCAGAAGAAGTCGTTCCACTTCACGGTCGTGCCGGCGAAACCCGTGCCGGTGGAGACCGCGGCGTAGACGTCGGCGTTGGCGTCGCAGGTGAACGTGACGATGTCGGCCCTGCCGTCGCCGTTGACGTCGCCGACCCGGGGCAGCTCGGCGCCGACCGCGAACAGGTCGTGCCACTTCTGTGCGGCCCCGAACGACGTGCCGGTGGACAGGGCCACGATGACGTCGGCGGCGCTCGCCGGGCCCTGGGTGAAGGTGATGATGTCGGCCTTGCCGTCGCCGTTGACGTCACCGACCGCCGGGTACTCGCCCGCGATGGAGAAGAACTCGTGCCACTTCACGCCCGGGTCGAAGCCGGTGCCGGTGGACAGCGCCACGTAGACGTCGCCGGCCGGGTTGTGCGTGAAGGTGATGATGTCGTCCTTGCCGTCGCCGTTGACGTCGCCGACCGCGCCGATCTCCGCGCCGGGCGCGAACCAGTCGTGCCACTTCTGTGCGGTCCCGAACGACGTGCCGGTGGACAGCGCCACGTACACGTCGCCGGTGTTGCTGTGCGCGAACGTGACGACGTCGTCCTTCCCGTCGCCGTTCACGTCGCCGGTCGAGGCGGTCTCGCCGCCGATGGAGAAGAAGTCGTGCCACTTCACCGACGTGCCCGCGAACGACGTGCCGGTGGAGGGCGCCACGTACACGTCGGCGCTCGCGTTCTGGGTGAACGCCAGGATGTCGTCGCGGCCGTCGCCGTTGACGTCGGTCCTCGAACCGGCGGCGATGGACGCGGTGCGGGCCGCCTCGGCGAGCAGCGTGCGCGCCTTGGCGGCGACCTGGTCGTAGCGGTCGGGGAAGCCGGAGCGCTGCACGCACTGGGCGACCTGCCCGGCGCTGTAGCCGGGGTTGTTGCGGTCGCAGGTGATGGCGCGCGTGACGTACTGCGTCGAGGCGTAGACCGGGTCCATGATCTGCTCGGCGGTGCCCCAGCCGTAGTCCCAGCGCTGCTGGAAGACCCCGAGCGAGGTCTTGTCGCCGCACGGCAGGTTGTTCATGTGCGACTCGACCCAGCCGGCCTCGAACGCCGACAGCATGACCTTGTCGTTGGCGTTGAAGCCGCGGGCGACGCGGTACACGATCGTGGTCACCGCCGGGTCGTGACCGGACGGGATGGACGGGCAGGCGAGGATGCGGTCCTGCGCGGCCGACGCCGCCGGTGGGGCGGAGGCGACGGTCGCGGGGACGGTGAGGCAGAGCGCGGCCAGCAACGCCGCAGGGGTGCGTCTCACGGTGCTCCTTCGGGTTCTTGGGCAGCTCAAGATGGGTGTCCCGGGATCCGGGGCACCTGTCGCGAGGAGGTGAGAAATCGATTGCTGATGAGTGTCTTCAGTCAGCATCATCGATGTCAATGGCCTGGTGAAGGAAATCTTCGCCCGTCACTGTGCGGTGGGCAGAGATTGACGCCCCTGGCCGGCCCCGCGCGCGGCGGGGCCGGTCCGGGGCTACAGTCGACCCGTGCCGGCCGACCTCCTCGTCTGCGACCTGGAGCACAGGCCGCCGCTGGCGTACGTGACCGTGCGGGGGACGCTCGACCCGCTCACCGCCGCGGTGCTCCGGCAGGCCGTGCTCAAGGCGCTGACCGGGGAGCCGGCCGCGGTGCTCGTCGACCTCGCCGGGGTGACGGTCGCCGACCCGGCCGCGCTGACGGTGTTCCACGCGCTGTCGCGGGCGGCGGCCGCCTGGCCCGGCGCGCAGATCGTCATCCACTCGGCCGCGCCCGCCGTCGCCCGTGACCTCGACAGCTTCGCGATCGTCCGGCACACGCCGCTCGCCGCGGGCCCGGCGGAGGCGGAGGCGCTGGCGGCCCGGCAGGAGGGGCCCGAGCGGCTCGGCTGGGACGTCCGCGGCCTGGTCGATGGGCTGGCCGAGGCGCGCGACGTGGTGCGGGCGTTCTGCCGGGGGCACGGCAGCGAGTCGGTCACCGGCCACGCCGAGCTGGTGATCACCGAGCTGCTCGTCAACGCGTTCCGGCACGGGGCCGCGCCGGTCACCGCCTGGGTGTCGATCCGCGGGCGCTACCTGCACCTGGCGGTCCGCGACCGGGCGCCCTCGCTGCCCCGCCTGTCCGCCCCGGCCGGCAGCGTCGGCGGCCTCATGATCGTCGAGGCGCTGACGGTGGCCTGGGGCGCCACCCGCACCGCGGACGGCAAGACCGTCTGGTGCACCCTGCGCCCCTGAGGGGCGGGACGGGGTCTAGTGCGCGGTCTGGTGCTCGTCGGCGGTGGCGGCGGCCGGGTCCGGCTGGGCGGGGTCTTCGGTGGGGGTCACCGGGTCCATGACGAGGATGGCGCCGGCGGCGGTGTCGTTGCCGTCGACCAGCAGGTTCGCTGCGATGCGCAGCGAGGTCGGGCGGCCGCGCCGGTTGATGGCGCTCAGCGTCAGGTGGTCCTGGGACGGGCCGGGGCCGAGGACCGAGCGGATCAGCGGCCGGAGCTGGTCGGTGGGCAGGCCGATGTCGAGGTTGAGGAAGTGCTGGCCGATGGCCTCCTCGGCGCGGATGCCCCACAGGTCGTCCATGCGCCGGTTCCAGACCATGACGCGCAGCTCCGGGTCCAGCACGACGACCCCGGAGCGCAGGCTGCTGAGGATCGCCTGGAGGAAGACGTTCGACTCGTGCACCTCGCCGGTGCGGTCCTGCAGCTCCTCGTTGATGGCCTGCAGCTCGTCGTTCGTGGACTGGAGCTCCTCGTTCATGGTCTCCAGCTCCTCGTTCGTGGACTGGAGCTCCTCGTTGGTGGTCTCCAGCTCCTCGACCGTGGACTGCAGCTCCTCGTTGGTGGTCTCCAGCTCCTCGTTGGTGGACTGCAGCTCCTCGTACGCCGCCTCCAGCTGCTGGTTCGAGTGCTCCAGCTCCTGCTGCAGGCGCCGCGCCGTGGTGATGTCCTGGAAGACGATCGCCGCGCCGAGCAGCTCGCCGGAGCCGTCGGTGAGCGGGTGGATCTGCACGTCGAGGTGGAACTTCTCACCCTGGCCGGTGGTGTACTGCACGTCGGCGACCCGGACGACCCGGCGGTCGGTCTTGGCCTTCTCGATGTGCCCGCGCAGCTCCACCGGCCGGTAGGAGAGGTCCAGGTCGCGGAACGGCCGGCCGCAGTCCGAGGACGACAGCCCGAACAGCGTCTCCGCCTGATGGTTGACGAGCGCGACCAGCCCCGTGTCGGTGATGACGATCTGCGCGACCGGGCCGGCCGTGAACGCCTTGTGCCGCAGCCGGTCCAGGCCGGTGAGCCGCGAGGCGTCGAGCGCCGGCGCCGGGACGGCCAGGACCGGGTCGCCGAGGAACGCCGGGCGGGCGGCCCGGCGGAACACGCGCCGCTTCAGGTCGACCGGCGCGAACAGGCTGGCGTGGCTCAGCAGCATCTCCGCCTTGCCGAGGAACAGCAGCCCGGCCGGCGCCAGCGCGAAGTGGAACCTGGTGAGGATCCGTGCCTGCGTCTCGGCGTTGAAGTACATCAGGGTGTTGCGGCAGACGAGCAGGTCGATGCGCGAGATCGGCGCGTCCTGGACCAGGTCGTTGCGGCCGAAGATGACCGACCGGCGGAGGTCCTTGCGGAAGCTGTACCGGTTGCCGGAGACGTCGAAGTAGCGCTCCAGCATCCCGTCGGGCAGGGCCTGCACGTCACGCTCGTTGTAGACGGCCTGCCGGGCCTGGGCGAGGCCCTCCTCGTCGACGTCCGTCGCGTAGATCTTGACCCGGCGCCGGAACTCGTCGGGGCCGAGCACCTCGCAGAGCAGCATCGCCAGGGTGTACGCCTCCTCGCCGGACGCGCACCCGGCGCTCCAGATCCGCAGCGGCGCGTCCGGCTTCGACTCGGCCAGCATCCGCGGGATCAGCTCGGCGCGCAGGTAGTCCCACGGGTCCGAGTCGCGGAAGAAGCTCGTGACGTTGATGAGGATCGTGTTGAACAGCGTCGTGAACTCGTCGGGGTGCACCTGGAGCTGGTCGAGGTACTCGCTGTAGCCGTGCATGCCGAGCTGCGCGATCCGCCGGTTGACCCGGCGCATCAGGCTGGAGCGCTTGTACCCCGTGAAGTCGAAGCCCCGTGCCTCCTTGAGGTACGTCAGCAGCGCCTCGAAGGCGTAGTCCGGCCCGGTCATCGTCACCCTTCCGCAACACCCGTCAACGACGAACCGTACCGCCCGGGACCGGCGCCGACACGGTCGCCACGGGGTGCGTCGCGCTACGGCCCGGCGGCGCCGATCCGGAGGATCAACTCGCGGATCGCCGCACCGGCGTGGGACGCCTCGGCGCCGGCCCTCCGGTAGCGCTCAGCGGTCGTGGTGCTGCCGCGGGCCAGCGCCGTCGCCGACAGGCGCTCGCTCAGCTCGGCCTTCTCCTCGAGGCTGCGCACCGCCACCCGGAGCGCGTCCGTCACCCCCGCCGGCAGGTCCGGCAGGTCCGGCAGGCCGGGCGCCGGTCGTGGCGGTTCGGTGGGCGACGGGTCCGGACGCTGGACGGCGGCGCCGGAGACTTCCGCGGCGAAGGCCGCCAGCGCGGGGGCGAGGCGCGCCACCGGCAGGACGTGGCAGCCGGAGACGCGCTCGGCCGCGCTGCGGGGCATCCGCGGGAACAGTGCCTCCTGCGGTGCCTGCGCGAACGCCGCACCGCCACGGGCCGCGACCGCCGCCAGCCCGCCGGTGCCGTCGCCGCCGCTGCCCGACAGCACCACCCCGGCGACCAGCGCCCCCCAGTGCTGCGCCGCCGACCGGAACAGCGGGTCGATCGCCGGCCGGTGCCCGTGCTCCGGCGGTCCCGGCGACAGCCGGACGCGGTCGCCGTCGAGCAGCAGGTGCCGGTCGGCGGGTGCCACGTACACGTGACCGGCCAGCAGCGGCGCGCCGTCGGGCGGATGGCTGGCGGGCAGGGTGCCGGCCCGCGACAGGATCCGTGGCAGGGCGCTGACCACGGTCGGCGGGATGTGCAGGGTCACGCAGACCGCGGCCGGCAGGTCGGCGGGCAGGCCGGCGATCAGCGTCCGCAGCGCCTCGACGCCGCCCGCGGACGCGCCGACCACGACGACGGCCCCCACCGTGCTCACTCCGTCAGCCGCCGGCGCAGCAGGTCGAGCGTCTGCTGCAGCAGACGCGAGACGTGCATCTGCGACAGGCCGAGCTCGCGGGCGATCTCCGCCTGGGTGAGGTTGCCGTAGAAGCGCAGGCCGATGATCCGCCGGGCGCGCTCCGGCAACTCGGCCATGACGACCGCGATCGAGCTGCGGTACTCCACCAGGCCGAACGCCGGGTCGTCGCCGCCGAGGGCGTCGATCAGCGTCGCGAAGTCGGACCCGGGGCCCGGCGCGTCCAGCGACAGCGGCCGGTCCGCGAACGTCGCGCCGAGCATCTCCACGACCTCGTCCTCGCCGACGCCGAGGTCCGCGGCGACGTCGGCGGGCGTCGGCGAGCGGCCGAGCCGCTGGGTGAGGTCGTCGCGGGCGAGTCCCGCGGCGAGGCGCAGCTCCTGCAGCCGGCGCGGCATCCTGATGCCCGGGCTCTGGTCGCGGAAGAACCGCTTGAGGTCGCCGACGATGGTCGGCGTGGCGTACGCGCCGAACTCCACCCCGCGGGACGCGTCGAAGCCGTCGACGGCCTTGACCAGCGCCAGCGACGCGGTCTGCGTGAGCTCGTCGAGTTGCTCCCCGGCGCCGGCGTAGCGCCGCGCCAGCCGGTGCGCGGCGGGCAGGCACAGCTCGATGATCGACGCACGGGCCCGGCCCCGGCCGGGCGCGCCGGCCGGCGTCGCGTGCAGCCGGTCGAGCAGGCCGGTGACCTCGATCGGCCACTGGTCGGGGCCGGGGCTCAGGCTGCCGAGGTCGACGACGCGCCGCTCGGCCCGCTCGGGCCGGCTGACCCGGTCGTACGCCCCGAGCTGCTTCGCGACCCCGGTGATCTCCAGCGCGGTCAGCGCGGCGCCGGTCGCGCCCACCAGCCGCAGCTCGCCGCCGAGCTGCCCGGCGCGCTCGCGCAGCCACAGCAGGTTCCTGATCGACGCGGCGTCGATGACCCGCAGCCGGGAGGCGTCGAGGACGATCCGGCACCGCCCGGCGTCGAACAGCTCGAACAGCACCTGCCGCACGTACGGCACGGTCGCGTAGTCGACCGAGCCGGCGACCTCCACGAGGTCCTCGTCGCGCTGGGATGACACCGTGATCGTCAGGTCCATCTGACTCCCTGTGGCGGCACGCGGGGGCGGTCCGCGCCGCGCTCTCCCTCAAGTCTCGCTCCCGCCGGGGCACTCGAGAGGTGATACCCGCGGATGGCCGCCGAATCGCAGCAATCACCCGGGTCGATCAGGCTTCGCCTGGGTCGGTGACCGCCGGTCCGGCCCGGGCGGCGGCGAGGCGTCCCCGCCGGGGGGTGGGACGCGGGTGGCCGCCCCCGCCGGGAAGGCGCCGGGCGCGCGGGCGAGGCGCGGGGCGACCTGCTCGAAGAGCTTCAGCAGCCGGGCCCGGGCCGCCGCCACCTCCCGCTGCCGCTCCCGCAGCATCGCGGAGGCCAGCCGCGCCTGCCCGGCGGCCGCCCGGCTCGCCTCCGCGGCGACCCGCGCGCTCGTCCGGGCCGCCGCCCCGCTCAGCCGTGGCCGCTCCGGCAGCGGCTGGAGCCGCGGCGGCGCCGCGGGGGAGATGTCTGGTCGATCGACGGATCGATACGCGGACATGAGGCGCAATCCTCGGAGCTCACGGCCAACCCACTCGGCCCGTGCACGGAGTGGGCGCTGTCGCGCCCGCGGCTCATGTCCGAACCGGCCCTCATCGTACCGCCGCGCGACGAGCCCTGCCCGCCCGGCGCGTACCGGCATCGACGGGCTCACCGCCGTCGATTCACTAGGTTAATCGTAAGGATTGTTGACAGTTTACGTATCGACTCGTACCTTACCGATGGTCACGCCGACGAGAGGGGGACTCGTGTCGGGAGCTTTGTCTTTTGGGCAGGAACGGCTCTGGTTCCTGGACCAGCTCGACCCAGGTGACGCCTCCTACAACATCCCGCTGGTCCTGCGGCTCGCCGGTGCGCTCGACCCGGCCAGGCTGCGCGCCGCGCTGGACGGCCTGGCCCAGCGGCACGGGACGCTGCGCACCAGGTTCCCGGCCGTCGACGGCCGCCCGTTCGCGACGGCCGGCCCGGCCCCCGTCCTGGACGAGATCGCCTGCGCCGAGGAGGACCTCGCCGCGCTGCTCGCCGAGCGCAGCAACGCACCGTTCGACCTCGCCGAGGGCCCGCTGTTGCGTGCCACGCTGGTCACCGTCGGTGACGAACACGTACTCAGTCTCGTCGTGCACCACATCGTCGCCGACGGCTGGTCGCTCAACGTGCTGCGCGACGAGCTCGCCCGCCGCTACGCCGGCACCTTCGACGAGCCGCCGCTGCCCACCACGTACGCCGCCTACGCGCGGGCCCAGCGCGACGCCGGCGCCGAGCAGGACACCACGTTCTGGCGCGAGCAGCTCGCCGGCGCCGCCGCGCTGGAACTGCAGCCCGACCTGCGGCGGCCCACCTCGAAGACGTCCGACGGCGCCTTCCACACCCGCCGGGTCCCGGGCGCCGCGGCGCTGGACGCCTTCGCCCGCGAGCAGCGGGTCAGCCCGTTCATGGTGCTGCTCGCCGCCTACCAGCTGCTGCTCCAGCGGCACACCGGCCAGGACGACGTCAGCGTCGGCGTGCCGGTCGCCGGCCGCAACGACCCCGACCTGGAGCCGCTCGTCGGCTACTTCTCCAACACCCTCGTCATGCGCGCCGACCTCAGCGGCGGCGGCACGTTCCGGGACCTGCTGAAGGCCACCCGCCGGACCGCGCTCGGCGCGTTCTCGCACCAGGACATGCCGTTCGAGCGGCTCCTCGACGAGCTGCGGGTCGAGCGGGACCTGTCGCGCAACCCGCTGTTCCAGACCCTGCTCACCGTGCACAGCCAGGACGGCGACCGGCACGGCGGGCCGCACCCGTTCGGCCCGCTGACCGCGGTGGAGATCGACGGCGGCCACGCGCAGACGAAGGTCGACGTGATGCTCGACGTCTGGCGCTCCGGCGACGAGCTCGTCTGCGTCTTCGGCTACCGCAGCGACCTGTTCCGCCCCGGGACGGTCGCCGCCCTCGCCGAGCGCTTCGAGGTGCTGCTGCGCGCCGCGGTCGCCGCCCCCGACACCCCGGTCCGTGACCTGCCGGTCCTCACCGAGGCCGACGAGGTGTTCCTGAGCTCCGCGGTCTTCGCCGGTACTGACGGCGCCCCGCCGACCGGCACCGTCCTGGACGGGGTCGCGTCCCGGGCGGCCGGGCACCCGGACAAGGCCGCCCTCGACGGCATGACCTACGCGCAGCTCTGGGACGCGTCGGGCCGCCTGGCCGGCGCCCTGCGGGAGGCGGGCGCGCCCGGGATCGTCGGCGTCTGCCTGCCCCGCGGCCCCGAGGCCGTCGTCGCGATGCTCGCCGCCTGGCGGGCCGGCGCCGCCTACCTGCCGCTGGACCCGTCGTACCCGCCGGCCCGCCTCGCCTTCATGGTCGCCGACAGCGGCGCGGGCGTCGTCGTGACCGACGGGCAGCACTTCGACGGCGTCCGGACGATCCCGGTGACGGCGACCGGCGCCGCCGCGCCCGTGGCCCCGGACCCCGAGGACGCCGCCTACATCATCTACACCTCCGGCTCCACCGGCACCCCGAAGGGGGTCCTGGTGCCGCACCGGGCCCTGGCCGCCCGCGCCGCCTGGATGCGCGACGGCTATGGCATCACCGCGGCCGACACCGTCGCCCAGTTCGCGGCGCTGAGCTTCGACACGCACGCCGAGGAGCTGTGGCCGGCCCTGACCGCCGGCGGCACCGTCGTCTTCGCCGACGCCGACCTGCCCGACTTCCTCGCGTCCCCGGCCGGGGCGGGCGTCACCGTCCTGGACCTGCCGACGCCGTACTGGCACCGCCTGGTCGACGACCTCGGCGGCGTGCCGTGGCCGGCCGGGCTGCGCCTGGTCATCCTCGGCGCCGACCAGGTCGAGGCGGCCGCCGTCGCCCAGTGGACCACGGCCTTCGGCGACCGGGTCCGCCTCGTCAACTCCTACGGTCCCACCGAGACGACCATCATCGCCACCGCCGCCGACCTCACCGGCGACCGGTCCGGCGAACGGCCGCCGATCGGCCGTCCACTGTGGAACACCACCCTCGCCGTCACCGACCGGCACGGCCGCCGGGTGCCGCCCGGCGTCCTGGGGGAGCTGCGCATCGGCGGCGCCGGCCTCGCCCACGGCTACCTCGGCCGGCCCGGCCGCACCGCCGAGGCGTTCGAACCCGACCCCGACGGCCCGCCCGGCGCCCGCCGCTACCGCAGCGGCGACCGCGTCCGGTGGCGCCCCGACGGGCAGCTGGAGTTCCTCGGCCGGCTCGACGAGCAGGTCAAGGTCCGCGGCTACCGCATCGAACCCGGCGAGGTCACCGCCGCCCTGCTGGCGCTGCCGGACGTCGGCCAGGCCGCCGTCGTCGCCCGCACCGACGCCCTCATCGGCTACGTGACACCGGCGTCACTGGACCCGTCGGCCGTGGGGGGGGCGGGGGGCGCGCCGCGGGCGGGGCGCCGCGGGGCGGC
>NZ_JBFANF010000122.1:11993-18074 GCF_040674675.1 Dactylosporangium sp. NPDC049742
CCCTACAGCCCCCAGCCGACCGTGCGCCCGCCCCGCGCCCGCCACCCCCCCCCCGCGACGCTGCCGGCGCACCTCGTGCCGACGGCGGTCGTGCCGCTGGAAGCCCTGCCGCTGACCGTCAACGGCAAGCTCGACAAGGCCGCCCTCCCGGACCCCGAGGTCCGCTCGTCGGCCGGCTACGTCGCGCCCCGCACCGACGCCGAGGACCTCGTCGCCGGCGTCTGGGCCGAGGTGCTCGGCGTGGAGAAGGTCGGCGCGCACGACGACTTCTTCGACCTCGGCGGCCACTCGCTGCTCGCCACCCGCATGGTCGCCCGGGTCCGCGCCGCCGTCGACCTGAGCGTCCCGATCCGCACGTTGTTCACCCACCGCACCGTCGCCGGGTTCGCCCAGGCCGTCGAGGCGCTGCTCATCGCCGAGATCGAGGCGATGGACGAAGAGACCGCACGGCACATGCTCACGGGGGACCAGTTATGACCGTGGAAGATCTGTCCGCCACCAAGCGGGCACTGCTCACCGCACGACTGCGCAGACGCCCGGCCGAGACCGGGCCCACCATCCCGGCCCGGCCCGAAGACACCGTCCCGCCCCTGTCGTTCGCCCAGGAACGACTCTGGTTCATGGAGCAGTTCGCGCCCGGGACCGCCGCCTACCACATCCCGGTCGCCCGCCGGCTGCGCGGCGCCCTCGACGAGGCCGCGCTCGCCCGCTCGCTCGACGACGTCGTCGCCCGGCACGAGTCGCTGCGCACCCGCTACCCCGTCACCGACGACGGCCGGCCCGTCCTGGAGCTCGCCGAACCGGGGCCGGTCACGCTGACGGTCGTCGACGCCGCCGGCGAGGACGCCGCCGCCAGGATCGTCGACGAGGCCGTCGGCCGGCTCTTCGACCTCGTCCACGGCCCGCTGCTGCACGCGCTGCTGGTCCGGATGGCCGCCGACGACCACGTGCTGCTGCTCGTCACCCACCACAGCATCAGCGACGGCTGGTCCAGCGAGGTGCTCGTCGGCGAGGTCCTCGCCGGCTACGACGCCCACGCCGCCGGCGTCCCGTCACCCGTGCCGCCGCTGCCCGTCCAGTACGGCGACTTCGCCGCCTGGCAGCGTGGCCGGCTCACCGGCGACGCGCTCGCCCGGGAGGTGGACTACTGGCGCACCGAGCTCGCCGGCGTCGAACCCCTCGCGCTGCCCACCGACCGGCCGCGCCCGAAGCAGCAGACGTTCGACGGCGCCGGGTACGGCTTCGACATCGACCGGGAGCTGCTCGACGGGCTCACCCGCCTCGCCAAGACCCACGGCGCCACCGTCTACATGGTGCTGCTCGCCGCCTTCCAGGTCGTGCTGTCCCGGCACAGCGGCCAGCGGGACTTCGCCGTCGGCTCACCCATCGCCGGGCGGCCCGAGCCGGAGCTCGAACGGCTCATCGGCATGTTCGTCAACGTCCTCGCGATGCGGGCCCGCCTCGACGGCGACCCCACGTTCGACGAGCTGATCGAGCGCACCCGCGAGACGTGCCTGTCCGCGTACGCGCACCAGGAGCTGCCCTTCGCGCAGCTGGTCTCCGAGCTCAACGTGCCCCGCGACGTGAGCCGCTCACCGGTGTTCCAGGCCGTCCTCGCGGTGCAGAACTACGCCGCCGCCAACCTCGCCGGGGGCACCGGCCCGCTCGACGTCACACCGTTCGGGCTGCGCGCCACCGGCACCCGCTTCGACCTCGAACTGTTCGTCATGGAGGACCCGAGCGGGCTGCGCGGGGCGTTCAACTACAACGTCGACCTGTTCGACGAGGCCACCGTCGCCCGCCTCGGCCGGCACCTGGACAAGCTGCTGCGCGCCGTCGTCGCCCGGCCCGGCCTGCCGGTGTCCACCGTGGACCTCCTGGAGGCGGACGAGCGCGACCAGGTGCTGCACCGCTGGAACGACACCGCCGCCGACTTCCCGGACGGCGCGACCCTGCCCGGGCTCATCGCCGCGCAGGCCGCCCGGACCCCCGACGCCGTCGCCGTGCAGTTCCAGGACCGGCGCCTCACCTACCGCGAGCTGGAGGTCGCCGTCGACCGTGTCGCCCGCCGGCTGCGCGTCGAGGGCGCCGGCCCCGGCGGGCTCGTCGCGGTCAGCGCCGAACGCTCCACCGACCTCGTCGTCGGCCTCCTCGGCGTGCTCAAGGCCGGCGCCGCCTACGTGCCGCTGGACCCCGACTACCCGGCGGACCGGCTCGCGTTCATGCTCGCCGACGCCGCCGCGCCGGTGCTGCTGACCCAGTCCCGGCTGCCCGTGCCGGACACGACCGCGACCGTCATCTTCCTCGACGACCCGTCGGCGTTCGCCCGGAAGCTCCCGCCGGTGCCGGACGCGCCCGAGGCGGGCGACGTCGCGTACATGATCTACACGTCGGGGTCGACGGGGAAGCCGAAGGGCGTGCCGAACACGCACCGCGGCATCGTCAACCGCCTCGACTGGATGCAGCGCACCTACCGGCTCGACGGCACCGACGTCGTGCTCCAGAAGACCCCGGCGAGCTTCGACGTGTCGGTGTGGGAGTTCTTCTGGCCGCTCATCACCGGCGCGCGGCTCGTCCTCGCCAAGCCCGGCGGGCACAAGGACGCCGCCTACCTGCGCGACCTGATCGTGCGGGAAGGCGTCACCACCACCCACTTCGTGCCGTCGATGCTCGCCATGTTCCTCGCCGAGGACGGCGTCGCCGCCTGCACCAGCCTCCGCCGGGTCGTCTGCAGCGGCGAGGAGCTCCCGCTCGACGCCGTCCGCGCCTTCGCCGCTGCGCTGCCCGGCACGCCGCTGTGGAACCTGTACGGCCCGACCGAGGCCGCCGTCGACGTGTCCGCCTTCCAGTGCTCCGGCGACCTGGACACCGTCCCGATCGGCGCGCCGATCCAGAACATCCGCCTCTACGTCCTCGACCCCGCCGGCCAGCCGGTGCCGCCCGGCGTCCCCGGCGAGCTGCACATCGGCGGCGTCGGCCTGGCGCTGGGCTACCACGACCGGCCCGGGCTCACCGCCACCCGGTTCGTCCCCGACCCGTTCGGGCCGCCCGGCGGCCGGCTGTACCGCACCGGCGACCTCACCCGCTGGCGCACCGACGGCACCGTCGAGTTCCTCGGCCGCATCGACCACCAGGTGAAGCTCCGCGGGCTGCGGATCGAGCTCGGCGAGATCGAGGCCGCCCTGCGCGCCCAGCCCGGCGTCACCGAGGCCGCCGTCACCGTCCGCGAGGACCGGCCCGGCGACAAGCGGCTCGTCGCCTACCTCACCGGGGTCGCCGAGCCGGACGCGCCGGCGCTGAAGTCGGCGCTGAAGGCGAGCCTGCCCGACTACATGGTGCCCAGCGCGTACGTCGGCCTCGACAAGCTCCCGCTCGGCCCCAGCGGCAAGCTCGACCGCCGCGCCCTCCCGGCACCCGTCGCGGCCGCGGGCGGCGCCGAGTCGGCGCCGCCGACCACCCCGGCGGAGCTGGTCTTCGCCGCCATCTGGGCCGACGTCCTCGGCCTGCCGTCCGTCGGCGTCGACGACGACTTCTTCGACCTCGGCGGGCACTCGCTGCTCGCCACCCAGGTCGTCGCCCGCGCCCGCAAGCAGCTGGACGGCATCGGGCAGCCGGTCAGCGTCATGGACGTGTTCACCCTCAAGACGATCCGCGAGCTGGCCGCGTTCGCGTCCCTGTCCGAGGACGACCGCGGGCCGCGGCGGCTGCTGCACAAGCTCACCAAGGCCACGTCCACGCCGGACCTGTCGCTGGTCTGCGTCCCGTACGGCGGCGGCAGCGCCGTCGTCTACCAGCCCCTCGCCGACGCGCTGCCGGCCGGGCACGCCCTCTGGTCCGTCGCGATCCCCGGGCACGACGTCGGCCTCACCGAGGAGCGCCTGCCGTTCGAGGAGCTCGCCGACCGCGTCGCCGCCGAGATCCAGGAGCGCGTCAGCGGCCCGATCGCCCTGTACGGCCACTGCGGCGTCGGCAGCGCCCTCATCGTCGCCGTCGCCCGCCGCCTCGAGAACGCCGGCCGGGACCTCGAAGCGGTCTACATCGGCGCCCAGTTCCCGTTCGCCCGCCCGCGCAGCCGCGTGCTGAGCGCCCTGAGCCGGTTCGCGGCCCTCGAACCGCTGCTCGGCAACCGGGTCTACGAGAACTGGCTCACGTCGATGGGCGCCGACGTCGCCGATCTCGACGACACCCAGAAACAGTTCATCATCGGCAACATGCGCCGCGACTCCGTCGCCGCTGAGGAGTACTTCACCGCCACCCTCGACGGCGGCGGTGGTCGTGCGGCGGCCCGCCTCCGCGCGCCGATCGTGTCCGTCATGGGCACCCGCGACCCCGCCGCCGACTTCTACCAGGAGCGGTACAAGGAGTGGCTGCTCGTGTCCGACCGGGTCGCGCTCGTGCTCCTCGACGAGGCCGGGCACTTCTTCCTCAAGTACCGGGCGAAGGAGCTCGCCGACATCGTCAGCCGCATCCACCCGACGCTGGCCCCCGGCGGCCCCGCACCCGCTGAGGTGCTGCCGGCGACGGCGGGGGACACGTCGTGGTGGCTGCACGGCACCGGCGCCGCGGCACCCGCACCCGCCGACCCGGCCGCGGCGAAACCCGTCGCGCAGCCCGGGATGGCGCGGTTCCTCGTCGTCGCGCTCAGCCAGCTCGTCTCCATCACCGGCTCCGCGCTCACCGAGTTCGCCCTGCCGATCTGGATCTACCTGGAGACCGGGTCCGTCGCCCGGTACGCCCTCTACGCCGTCATCGGCATGCTCCCCGGCATCCTCGCCGGGCCCGTCGCCGGCGCGATCGTCGACCGGTTCGACCGGCGCAAGGTGATGCTCGCCGGCGACATCGCCGCCGGCGCCACCCAGGCTGCGCTGCTCGCCCTGCTCGTCGCCGGTGTGCTCGTCCCGTGGCACATCTACCCGCTGCTCGCCGCCCTGTCGATCGCGCTGACGTTCCAGCGGCTCGCGTACGCCTCCGCGGTCCCGCAGCTCGTGCCGAAGCAGTACCTCGGCCACGCCAACGGCATCGTCCAGCTCGCCGGCGGCGTCAGCGCCTTCGTCGTGCCGCTCATCGCCGTCGGGCTCATGGCCGGCATCGGCCTGCGCGGCATCCTCATCATCGACGTGCTCAGCTACACCGTCGCGATCACCGTCCTCGCCGTCGTGAAGTTCCCGCGCACCCTGCCGTGGCGGCGCCGCGAGACGCTCCTCGCGGAGATCAGGCACGGCTTCGCGTACTCGTGGCACCACCGCGGCTTCCGGGCCATGCTGCTGTGGTTCGCCGGGCTGAACATCTTCCTCGCCCCGCTGTTCCTGCTCATGACCCCGCTCGTGCTGTCCTTCGCCGACCTCGGCACCGCCGCGCGGGTCGCCATGTGCGGCGGCGCCGGCGTCATCGTCGGCGGCATCGCCATGGGCTTCTGGGGCGGGCCCCGCCGGCAGCGGCTGCGCGGCATGCTCGGCCTCGCCGCCCTCCTCGCCGCCGCCGCCGTCCTCGGCGGCACCCACGCGAGCGTGTGGGTCGTCGGCGCCTGCGCCTTCGGCCTCTCCGCGGCGCTGTCGCTCGTCAACGGCGTCTACACCACGATCGTGCAGGTGAAGGTGCCGCAGCGGTACCACGGCCGG
Source organism: Dactylosporangium sp. NPDC049742 (assembly GCF_040674675.1). Taxonomy (NCBI): domain Bacteria; kingdom Bacillati; phylum Actinomycetota; class Actinomycetes; order Micromonosporales; family Micromonosporaceae; genus Dactylosporangium; species Dactylosporangium sp. NPDC049742. Next base: position 17,612 of record NZ_JBFANF010000122.1, read on the forward strand.
GTCTTCGCGCTGAACACCATGGTCGCCTGGTCGACGCTGCCGATCGGCCACGGCATCGTCGCGCCCCTCGGCACGAAGCTCTTCGAGCCGCTCCTCGCCCCCGGCGGCGCGCTCGCCGGGACCGTCGGCGCGGTCATCGGCACCGGGCCGGGCCGGGGGATCGCCCTCATGTACGTCGTGTTCGGGCTCGCGATGGCCGCGATGGTCGCCGCCGGGCTGCGGATCCCGGTGCTGCGCCGCTTCGACGCCGACGTGCCCGACGCCCTGCCCGACGACCTCGTCGGCATCCAGGAGCTGCGCCGCCGCACCCTTGGACCCGCTGCTGTGCCCGCCGCCGAGGAAACCCGGCAGCTGGAGCCGGCCCGATGACCACCACCCCGGCCACCACCCCGGCCGCCGTCCCGGCCGCCGCCGCGAGCCCGGCCGCCGCGCCGGCCGTGCCGGCCGTGCCCGTGCAGCGGAC
>NZ_JBFANF010000123.1:0-17809 GCF_040674675.1 Dactylosporangium sp. NPDC049742
TCGACGCCGCGGGGGTTGACGACGACTTCTTCGCCCTCGGCGGGCACTCGCTCCTCGCTGTGCAGCTGGTCGAGTGGCTGCGGGTGCGGGGTGTGTCGGTGTCGGCGCGGGCGCTGTTCGAGACGCCGACCCCGGCCGGGCTCGCCGCCGCGGCCGCGGGTGCGACCGTTGAGGTCCCGCCGACCCGGATCCCCGCGGGCGCGCAGGCGATCACGCCGGAGATGCTGCCGCTGGTGCGGCTGACCGCCGCCGAGATCGAAGCGGTCGTCGGCGGTGTCGAGGGCGGCGCGGCCAATGTCGCCGACATCTACCCCCTCGCGCCGCTGCAGGAAGGCATCCTGTTCCACCACCTGCTCGCCGACGGCGGCGACGACGTGTACGTCACGTCGTTCGTCCTGGAGTTCGCCGGCCGCGACCGGCTCGACCAGCTCGTCGCGGCGCTGCAGCAGGTCATCGACCGGCACGACGTGTTCCGCACCTCGATCGTGTGGACGGGGCTGCCGGAGCCCGTGCAGGTCGTGTGGCGGGCCGCGGCGCTGCCGGTGACCGAGGTCGGCCTGCCCGGCGACACCGGGGACGCGGTCGCCGACCTGGTCGCCGCCGTCGGCTGGTCGATGGACCTGGGCCGTGCCCCACTGCTGGACCTGCACGTCACCGGGCTCCCGGACGGGCGGTGGCTCGGCCTGCTGCGGACCCACCACCTGGTGCAGGACCACACCGCCCTGGACCTGGTGCTGGCGGAGGTCCAGCTCGTGCTCGCCGGGCGCGACGACGAGCTGCCGGCGCCACAGCCGTACCGGAGCTTCGTCGCGCAGGCCCGTGCCGGGCTGTCCCGTGGCGAGCACGAGCGGTACTTCCGGGACCTGCTGGCCGGTGTGGACGAGCCGACCGCGGCGTACGGGATCGGCGACGTGCGCGGCGACGGCTCCGGCCTGGAGCGCGCCGTCCGGGTCCTGGACCCCGGCCAGGCGGCGCGGCTGCGCGACGTGTCCCGGCGGCTCGGCGTGAGCCCCGCGACGGTGCTGCACGTGGCGTGGTCCCGGGTCCTCGCCGCGGTCTCCGGCCGGTCCGACGTGGTCTTCGGCACGGTGCTGTTCGGCCGGATGAACGCCGGCACCGGCGGCAACCGGGTCCCGGGCCTGTTCATCAACACCCTCCCGGTGCGGATGGACACCGGCGACCTGGACGTGCCGGGAGCGGTCACCGCGATGCGCGGACAACTCGCGCGGCTGCTGGCGCACGAGCACGCGCCGCTGACGCTGGTGCGGCAGGTGAGCGGGGTGCCGGGCGACCAGCCGCTGTTCACCACGCTGTTCAACTACCGGCACGACACCAGCCGCGGCCCCGACGGCGCCGGCGAGTTCGACGGCGTCCGGGCCGTGTGGTCCCGCGACACCACGAACTACCCGCTGGGCGTGTCCGTCGACGACGACGGCACCGGGTTCGAGCTCACCGTCGACGCGGTCGGACCGATCGACCCGCACGCGGTGGCCACCATGCTGCACACCGTCGTCGGCCACCTCGTGACGGCGCTGTCGGCGGACCCCGCCGCGGGGCCGGGCATGCCGCTGTCGGCGGTGCCGGTGCTGGCCGCGGCCGAGCGGGACCTGGTGCTCCACCGGTGGAACGACACGCGGGTGGCGCTGCCGGCGGTGACGGTGCCGGCGATGTTCGCCGGTCAGGTGGCGCGGACGCCGGACGTGGCGGCCGTGGTGTGTGACGGTTCCGAGCTGTCGTACGCGGAGCTGGACGCCCGGGCGAACCGTATGGCCCGTCATCTGCGCGGCCTCGGCGTCGGTGCGGAGTCGGTGGTGGGCCTGTGCCTGCCCCGCGGGGTGGACATGATCGTGGCGTTGCTGGCGGTGTGGAAGGCCGGCGGCGCGTACCTGCCGCTGGACCCGTCGCACCCCGCCGAGCGGATCCGGTTCATGCTGGCCGACGCCCGCGCGGCGGTCCTCGTCGGCGCGGAACAACTGCTGGACGGCGTGCAGACGGTGACGGTCGACGACCCTCGGCTGCCGTCGCTGTCGGACGCGCCCCTCGAGGACGAGGTGCTGCCGGGGCAGTTGGCGTACGTGGTGTACACGTCGGGTTCGACGGGTGTGCCGAAGGGCGTCGGCGTGACGCACGGCGGTTTGGCGAACTACGTGGGTTCGGTCCCTGCCCGGGTTGGTCTGGCGGGTCCGGGTCGGTTCGGGGTGTTGCAGGGTCAGGTGACGGACCTGGGGAACACGGTGGTGTTCGGGGCGTTGTCGTCGGGCGGGACGCTGGTGGTGGCGCCGGAGCAGGTGGTGACGGATCCGGCGGCGATGGCGGAGTTCGTCGCGGCGGAGCGGGTCGACGGTTTGAAGGTCGTGCCGTCGCACCTGTCGGCGCTGGCATCCGGCCCGGACGGGCTTGCGGGTGTGCTGCCCGCGCGGACGGTGGTGCTCGGTGGTGAGGCCGCCTCGCCGGACCTGGTGCGTGACCTGGCCGCCGCGCGCGAGGTGTTCAACCACTACGGCCCGACGGAGACGACCGTCGGTGTGCTGACGACGCGGCTGGCCGCCGGTGCGGTGGTCCCGATCGGTCGGCCGGCGGCGAACACGCGGGTGTACGTCCTGGACGACCGGCTCTCGCCGGTGCCGGTCGGCGTCGCCGGTGAGTTGTACGTGGCGGGCGCACAGCTGGCGCGTGGCTACCTCGGTCAGGCGGAGCTGACGGCGGCCCGGTTCGTAGCGGACCCGTTCGATCCCGAGGGCGGCCGCCTGTATCGCACCGGGGACCTGGTGCGGTGGACCGGCGACGGCAACCTGGTGTTCGTCGGCCGGGTCGACGAGCAGGTGAAGATCCGTGGGTTCCGGGTGGAGCCGGGTGAGGTGCGGGCGGTCGTGGCCGGGCACCCGGACGTCGAGCAGGCCGCGGTCGTGGTCAGGGACGGGCGCCTGGTCGCCTACGTGGTCGGTGCGGTCGAGCCGGCAACCCTGCGGGAGTTCGTGGCCGCGCGGCTGCCGGAGCACATGGTGCCGTCCGCCGTCGTGACGCTGGATGCCCTGCCGCTGACCGGGAACGGGAAGCTCGACCGCAAGGCGTTGCCTGCGCCCTCGTACGTCGCAGGGACGGGGCGCGGTCCGGCGAACGCGCGCGAAGAGCTGCTGTGCCAGGCGTTCGCGCAGGTCCTCGGCCTCGAAGCCGTCGGGGTCGACGACGACTTCTTCGCGCTCGGCGGGCACTCGCTGCTGGCGGTGCGGCTGGTGGAGTGGCTGCGGGTGCGTGGCGTGTCCGTGTCGGTGCGCAGGCTCTTCGACACCGCCCGGACCCCGGCCGGCCTCGCCGCGGTCGCCGGAGCGGCGGCCGTCGAGGTGCCGGCGAACCGGATCCCCGCCGGCGCGCGCGAGATCACGCCGGACATGCTGCCCCTGGTCGACCTCACTGAGGCCGAGCTCCGGACGGTCGTCGACACCGTCGCCGGCGGAGCGGGCAACGTCGCCGACGTCTACCCCCTCGCCCCGTTGCAGGAAGGCATGCTGTTCCACCACCTCCTCGCCGACGGCGGCGGCCGCGAGGACGTGTACGCCGTGTCGCGCGTGTTCGAGGTCCCCGACCGCGCCGGCGTCGACAACTTCGTCGCGGCGCTGCAGCGGGTCATCGACCGGCACGACATCTTCCGGACGTCGGTGGTGTGGGCCGGCCTGCGCGAGCCGGTCCAGGTCGTGTGGCGAGCGGCGACGCTGCCGGTCGTCGAGGTCGCCGTACCGGCGGAAGAACCGGACCCCGCGGCGGCGCTGGTGTCGCTCGTCGGATCGGGGATGGACCTCGGCCGCGCCCCGCTCCTCGACGTGCACGTCGCCGCGGCGGCCGGTGACCGCTGGATGGTGATGGTGCGGATCCACCACCTCGTGCAGGACCACACGGCCGTGGAGGTCGTGTACAACGAGGTGCGCACCATCCTGGCCGGGCGCGCCGGCGAGCTGGCCACCCCGCAGCCCTTCCGCAACTTCGTCGCGCAGGCCCGGCTCGGGCTCAGCGCCGAGGAGCACGAGCGGTACTTCCACGAGCTGCTCGCGGACGTCGACGAGCCGACCGTCGCGTTCGGCGTGACCGACGTGCACGGGGACGGCTCGGCGGTCGCCACCACGCACGCCGAGGTGGACGCCGGCCTGGGCGTGCGGCTGCGTGAGGTGGCCCGGAGGATGGGCGCAAGCCCCGCGACGCTGCTGCACGTGGCGTGGGCACGGGTGCTCGCCGTGGTCGCGGCGCGTGAGGACGTGGTGTTCGGGACGCTGCTGTTCGGGCGGATGAACGCCGGCGTCGGCGCGGCCGAGGTGCCGGGCCTGTTCATCAACACGCTGCCGGTGCGGGCGCGGACCGGAGACCTCGACGTCGCCGCCGCCGTCACCGCGATGCGCAGCCAGCTGGCCGGGCTGCTGGAGCACGAGCACGCGCCGCTGGCGGTCGCGCAGCGGGCCAGCGCGGTGCCCGCCGACGTGCCGCTCTTCACGACCCTGTTCAACTACCGGTACAACACCGCGGCGGGCCGCGACGGCGACGGAGCCGGCGAGGTCCGGCACCTCCTCGTCCGCAACCGGACGAACTATCCGCTGGCCGTCGCGGTCGACGACAACGGCGACGGGTTCGGGCTGGTCGTCGACGCGGTCGGCCCGATCGACGGGGGCTCGGTCGCGAGCATGCTGCACACCGTGATCGGCGGCCTCGTGGCGGCGCTGGAGGACGGCCTCGACGGCCACGGACCGACGGCGCTGTCCGACCTCGGCGTCCTCGACCCGGCCGAGCTGGACCGGGTGCTGCGGCAGTGGAACGACACCGGTGCCACGGTCGCCGAAGCGACGCTGCCGGCGTTGTTCGCGGCGCAGGCGGCGCGGACGCCGGATGCTCCCGCGGTCGTTTTCGACGGTGTACCGGTGTCGTACGCGGACCTGGATGCCCGCGCGAGCCGGCTGGCCTGGCACCTCGCCGGGCAGGGCGTGACCGCCGGCGCGGTGGTGGGCGTGTGCCTGCCGCGCGGGGCCGACCTGGTGGTGGCGTTGCTGGCCGTACTGAAGGCCGGCGGCGCGTACCTGCCGATCGACCCCGAGCTGCCGCCCGAGCGCGTGGCGTTCATGGTGGCGGACGCGGGTGCGGTGTGCGTGGTGTCGGAGTCGACGCTCGCCGACGCGTCCGGTCTGTCGCCCGCCGAGGACGTGCCGGTGCTGCCGGACAACCCGGCGTACGTCATCTACACGTCGGGTTCGACGGGGCAGCCCAAGGGCGTTGTCGTGTCGCACGCGGGGATCGTGAACCGCCTCGTGTGGATGCAGGCCCGGTTTGGACTCCAGCCCGGGGACCGGGTGCTGCACAAGACGCCGTTCGGGTTCGACGTCTCGGTCTGGGAGCTGTTCTGGCCGCTCATCCAGGGCGCCGTCATGGTGATCGCCCGGCCGGACGGTCACCGCGACCCGGCGTACGTCGCCGAGCTGATCCGGTCGGAGCGGGTCGACACGGTGCACTTCGTGCCGTCGATGCTGGACGCGTTCCTGGCCGCGCCGGAGGCGGCGTCGTGTGTCGGCCTGCGGCGGGTGGTGTGCTCGGGTGAGGCGCTCGGCACCAACCAGCGGGACCGTTTCTTCGAGGTCCTGCCGGACACGAAGCTGTTCAACCTGTACGGCCCGACCGAGGCCGCGGTGGACGTCACCGAGTTCGAGGTCGTCGCCGACGGTTCGCCGGTGGTGCCGATCGGCAGGCCGGTGTTCAACACCCGCACCTACGTCCTCGACGACCGGCTCGCGCCGGTCCCGGTGGGCGTGGCCGGCGAGCTGTACCTCGCCGGGACCCAGCTGGCCCTCGGCTACGCCGGCCGCCCCGCGCTGACCGCCGACCGGTTCGTCGCCGACCCGTTCGACGACGGCGGCCGGCTGTACCGCACCGGCGACGTCGTCCGCTGGGACGCCGACGGCAACCTCGTCTACCTGGGCCGGTCCGACGAGCAGGTGAAGATCCGCGGGTTCCGGATCGAACCCGGCGAGATCGAAGCCGTCCTCGCCGGGCACGCGGGCGTCGACCAGGTCGCCGTCATCGTCCGGGACGAGCGGCTCGTGGCGTACGTCGTCGGCGCGGTCGACGCGGCGGTGCTGCGGGAGTTCGCCGCGACCCGGCTGCCCGAGTACATGGTGCCCGCCGTCGTCGTGACCCTCGACGCGCTGCCGGTCACCGTGAACGGCAAGCTCGACCGTAAGGCGCTGCCCGCACCGGACTTCGCGTCGGCGGCCGGGAGCGGCCGCGGGCCGGGCAGCGTGCACGAGGAGCTGCTGTGCCTCGCGTTCGCCGAGGTACTCAAGCTCCAGGCGGTCGGGGTCGACGACGACTTCTTCGCCCTCGGCGGGCACTCGCTCCTCGCGGTGCGGCTGATCAGCCGGGTCCGGGCCGTGTTCGACGTCGAGCTGCCGCTGCGGGCGCTGTTCGAGGCCCCGACCCCCGCGCGGCTCGCCGGACGGCTGACCGGGGCGCGGAACGCGCGAGAAGCGCTGGTGCCGTGGGACCGTCCGGAGCGGCTGCCGCTGTCGTACGCCCAGCAGCGCCTCTGGTTCATCGGGCAGCTGGAGGGCCCGAGCGCCGTCTACAACATCCCGGTCGTGCTGCGCCTTACCGGCCGCGTCGACGCCGCTGCGCTGGACACGGCGCTGCGGGACGTGATCGGCCGGCACGAGGTGCTCCGCACGGTGTTCCCGACCGTCGACGGCCAGCCGGTCCAGCAGGTGATCCCGGCCAAGGCACTGGACTGGCGGCTGCAGCAGGTGCACGTCCCGGCGGAGGACCTGCCGGCGGCGGTCGAGGCCGCGGCGCGGTACACCTTCGACCTCGGCGCCGAGGTGCCGGTCCGGGCGTGGCTGTTCGACGCCGGCCCGGACGAGTGGACGCTGGTCGTGGTCGTGCACCACATCGCGGGCGACGGCTGGTCGACCGGCCCGCTCGCCGCGGACGTGTCGCTGGCGTACCGGGCGCGGCTGGCCGGGCAGGCACCCGCGTGGGCGCCGCTGCCGGTGCAGTACGCCGACTACGCCCTGTGGCAGCGCGACCTCCTCGGCGACGAGTCCGATGTGGACAGTGTGATCTCGCGGCAGGTCGGCTACTGGCGGGAGGCCCTCGCGGGCGCGCCGGAGGAGCTGGCGTTGCCGGTGGACCGGCGGCGTCCGGCGGTCGCCGGCCACCGGGCGCACGCCGTGCCCGTGGAGATCGAGGCCGAGCTGTACGCGCGGCTGGTGCGCGTCGCGCGGGACGAGGGCGTGACCGTGTTCATGCTGCTGCAGGCGGGCCTCGGGGTCCTGCTGGCCAAGCTCGGCGCCGGCACCGACATCCCGATCGGGACGGCGGTCGCGGGCCGCACCGACGAAGCCCTCGACGACCTCGTCGGCAGCTTCGTCAACACGCTCGTGATGCGGACCGACGTCGCCGGCGACCCGGCGTTCACCGAGCTGCTGGCGCGGGTGCGGGAAGCGACACTGGCCGGGTTCGAGCACCAGGACGTGCCGTTCGAACGCCTCGTGGAGGAGCTGTCGCCGGCCCGGTCCCTGGCCCGGCACCCGCTCTTCCAGGTGATGCTGACGGTGCAGAACACCGAAGGCGCCGTGCTGGACCTGCCCGGCGTGCGCGTCGAAGGGCAGGGATCCGGTGCCACGGCGGCGAAGTTCGACCTGGACTTCACGCTCTCCGAGACCGTGGGCGGCGACGGTGCCGCCGCCGGGCTGCGCGGAGTGGTGACCGGTGCGGCGGACCTGTTCGGCTCCGAAACGGTGGCGTCGATCGCGCAGCGGTGGATCCGGGTGCTGGACGCGCTCCTGGCCGACCCGTCGGCGCCGATCTCCGGCATCGACGTCCTCGACCCGGCCGAGCGCGACCGGGTGCTGATCGAGTGGAACGACACCGCGGTCGCGGTGCCCGACGCGACGGTGCTGGACCAGTTCAAGGCGCAGGTGGCCCGGGACCCGGACGCGGCCGCCGTGGTGTGCGACGGCGTGACGCTGTCCTACGCGGAGCTGGACGCCCGCTCGGACCGGGTGGCGAGCGCGCTGGCCGCTCGGGGTGTGGGCGCGGAGTCGCTGGTCGGACTCTGCCTGCCGCGCAGCACCGACATGGTGGTGGCGGTCCTCGCGGTGTGGAAGGCCGGCGGCGCCTACGTGCCGATCGACCCGGACTACCCGGCGGACCGGGTCGCGTTCATCGTCGAGGATGCGGCGCCGGTGTGCGTGCTGACGGAGCTGCCGTTTTCCGATGGGCCGCTTCCGGCGGTGTCGACGCGTGGCAGCCAGTTGGCGTACGTGATCTACACGTCGGGTTCGACGGGTGTACCGAAGGGCGTCGGCGTCTCGCACGCGGCGCTGGCGAACGCGGCGTCGGTGTTCACGCCGGTCTTCGACGCCCGTCCGGGTGCTGGGGTGTTGCAGTTCGCGTCGTTCAGTTTCGACGCGTCGGTGCTGGACCTCGCGGTCACGTTGACGTCGGGCGCGCGGCTGGTGATCGCATCGTCGGCGCAGCGGAAGGACGCCGGGCTGCTGCGGGAACTGGTCGCCGCGACCGGCGTGGAGATCACCAGCGTGGTGCCGAGCCTGCTGGAGGTCCTCAGCCCGCAGGACCTCGCGCCGGTGCGGCGGCTGGTGGTCGGCTCCGAGGCGATCTCGGCCCGGCAGGCGCGGCAGTGGTCCGCGGACCGGGTGCTGGTCAACACGTACGGGCCCACCGAGGCGGCGGTCATGGTCGCCGCCGGCGAGGTCGGCGGCGAGAAAGCGGTGGTGCCGTTCGGCCGGCCGACCGGCAACAGCCGCACATACGTCCTCGACGGCGACCTCAAGGCGGTGCCGGCGAACGTCGTCGGCGAGCTGTACCTCGCCGGGGCGCAGCTCGCCCGCGGATACGTGAACCGGGCCGGGATGACGGCGGAACGCTTCGTCGCCGACCCGTTCGGCCACGGCGGGCGGCTGTACCGGACCGGTGACCTGGTCCGGTGGACCGGCGACGGCGACCTGGTCTTCGTCGGGCGCGCCGACGAGCAGGTGAAGATCCGCGGCTTCCGGATCGAACCCGGCGAGATCGCCGCGACCCTGGGCCGGCACCCGCAGGTCGCGCAGGCCGCGGTCATCGCCCGCGAGGAACCCGCCGGGGACCGGCGCCTGGTCGCCTACGTGGTGCCCACCGACGGTGCCGACGGGCTGCCGTACCTGCTGCGGGAGTTCGCGGCCGCGCAGCTCCCCGAGCACATGGTGCCGTCGGCGGTGGTGGTCCTCGACCGGCTGCCGCTCACGCCGAACGGCAAGCTCGACCGCGCCGCGCTGCCCGCACCGGACCTGGCGGGGCGCGACAAGCCCGGCCGCGGCCCCGGCAACGCCCGCGAGGAGGTGCTGTGCGAAGGCTTTGCCGAGGTGCTCCGCCTGGAGACGGTCGGCGTCGACGACGACTTCTTCGCCCTCGGCGGGCACTCGCTGTCGGCGGTGTCGCTGGTCGAGTGGCTGCGGGCGCGCGGCGTCGCGGTGTCGGTGCGCGCGCTGTTCCTGTCCCCGACACCCGCCGGGCTGGCCGCGGCCGCGGGCGCCGCCGCCGTGGAGGTGCCGCCGAACCTGATCCCCGCCGGTGCGGAGGAGATCACCCCGGACATGCTGCCCCTGGTCGAGCTGACCGAGGCGGAGATCCGGGCGGTGGTCGGCACCGTCGAGGGCGGCGCGGCCAACGTGGCGGACATCTACCCGCTCGCGCCGCTGCAGGAAGGCATGCTGTTCCACCACCTCCTCGCCGACGGCGGCGAGGACGCCTACGTCACGTCGTTCGTGCTGGAGTTCGACGACCGCCACCGGCTCGACGGGTTCGTCGGGGCGCTGCAGCAGGTCGTCGACCGGCACGACGTGTTCCGCACGTCGGTGGTGTGGTCCGGGCTGCGGGAGCCGGTGCAGGTCGTCCGGCGGCGCGCGACGGTGCCCGTCACCGAGGTGCGGCTCGACGCCGGCGGCGCGGACCCCGCGGCGCAGCTCGCGGCCCACGTGGGCGCGTCCATGGACCTGGGCCGGGCGCCGCTGCTGGACGTGCACGCGGCGGAGCTCACCGGCGGGCCGTGGCTCGGGCTGGTCAGGGTCCACCACCTCGTCCAGGACCACACCGCGCTGGAGGTGGTGCTGGGCGAGATCGAGGCGACCCTGTCCGGCCGCGCCGACACCCTGCCGGAGCCGCTGCCGTTCCGCAACTTCGTCGCCCAGGCCCGCGCCGGCGCCCGCGAGCTCGACCACGAAGGGTACTTCCGCACGCTGCTGACCGGCGTCGACGAGCCGACCACGGCGTTCGGCGTGACGGACGTGCGCGGGGACGGATCCGCGGTCGCCACCGTCCACGCCGACATGGACGCCGGCCTCGGCGTGCGGCTGCGGGACGTGGCCCGGCGGCTGGGCGCGAGCCCGGCGACGCTGATGCACGTCGCCTGGTCCCGCGTCCTCGCCGTGGTCGCGGCCCGCGCCGACGTCGTGTTCGGGACCGTGCTGTTCGGCCGGATGAACGCCGGCGTCGGCGCCGACCGGGTGCCGGGCCTGTTCATCAACACGCTGCCGGTGCGGGTCCGCACCGGCGACCTCGACGTCGTCGCCGCCGTCTCCGCGATGCGGGCCCAGCTGGCCGGGCTGCTGGAGCACGAGCACGCGCCGCTCGCGGTCGCGCAGCGGGCCAGCACGGTGGCCGCCGGGTCGCCGCTGTTCACGACGCTGTTCAACTACCGGTACAGCACCAGCGACCAGATCCGGGTCGGCGACGGGCTGCGCGACGGCATGCGGCAGGTGCTCGTCCGGGACCGGAACAACTACCCGCTGACGGTCTCGGTGAACGACGACGGCGTCGGGTTCGGTGTGGTCGTCGACGCCGTCGGGCCGATCGACCCGGACGCGCTGGCCGCGATGATGCTCACCGCAGTGTCGGGTCTGGTGTCGGCGCTGGAGACCGACCTCGGCGGCCACTCGCGGACGTCGCTGTCGGCGGTGCCGGTGCTGGACGCGGCCGCGCTGGAGCGGGTCCTGGTCGGGTGCAACGACACCCGGGTCGACGGGCCGGCGGCGCTCGTGCCGCAGCTGTTCGCCGAGCAGGCGGCGCGGTCACCGCACGCGACCGCGGTCGTGTGCGACGGCGCAGTGGTGTCGTACGCGGAGCTGGACGCCCGGGCGAACCGCCTGGCCCGGTACCTGGCCACCCTCGGCGTCGGTGCCGAGTCCGTGGTGGGGCTGTGCCTGCCGCGCGGCGCCGACATGATCGTGGCGCTGCTGGCGGCGTGGAAGGCCGGTGCGGCGTACCTGCCGATCGACGTGCAGTCGCCGCCGGAGCGGATCGGATTCGTCGTCGCCGACGCGCGCGCCGCGGTGCTGCTGGGCCTCGAGGACGTCCTCGACGAGCTGCCGGCGAGCCGGGTGCGGACGGTCGCGCTGGACGACCCGCGGGTGGCCGCGTCGGTGGCGGCACAGCCGGAAGCGCCGCTGCACGTGCCGGTCGCGCCGCAGCAGCTGGCGTACGTGATCTACACGTCCGGGTCGACGGGCCTGCCGAAGGGCGTGGCGGTCACGCACGCGGGCCTGGCGAACTACGTGGCCTGGGCGGCCGCCGAGTACGGCCCGGCGGCGAAGGGTGCCGTGCTGCACTCGTCGCTGGCGTTCGACCTCACCGTGACGAGCGTGGTGGTGCCCCTGGCGACCGGGTCGCCGGTCGCCGTCAGCGTCGACGGCGGCGCGGAAGGCCTGGCCGAGCTGGTCAACGGCGGCGACGGGTTCGACGTGCTGAAGGTCGTCCCCGCCCACCTGCCGCTGCTGGCGGAGTACATCACCGACGATGCCGCCGCCCGGGCCGCGAAGGTCCTCGTCGTCGGCGGCGAGGCCCTGACCGCGGGCCCCGTCCGGCAGTGGCTGGACCGCACCCCCGGCTCCGTCGTCGTCAATGAGTACGGCCCGACCGAGACGGTCGTCGGCTGCTGCGTGCACCGGGTGACGGCCGGGCAGGCCGTCGGCGAGCAGGTGCCGATCGGCCGGCCGATCGCGAACACCCGCCTGTACGTGCTGGACGAGCGGCTGTCGCCGGTGCCGGCGGGCGTCGCCGGCGAGCTGTACATCGCGGGCGCGCAGCTCGCGCGGGGTTATGTCGGCCGGGCGGCGCTGACCGCGGAACGGTTCGTGGCCGACCCGTTCGACCCGGACGGCGGCCGGCTGTACCGGACCGGCGACGTGGTGCGCCGGGACGCCGAAGGTGACCTGGTCTACCTCGGCCGCGCCGACGAGCAGGTGAAGATCCGTGGATACCGGATCGAACCGGCCGAGATCGAGGCGGTGCTCGGCACCCACCGGCAGGTCGCGCAGGCCGCGGTGATCGCCCGCGAGGACGTCCCCGGTGACCGGCGGCTCGTCGCCTACGTCGTGCCCGCCGACGGTGACGGCGACGCGCTGCCGGCCACGCTGCGCCGGCTCGCGAGCGAGCGGCTGCCGGACTACATGGTCCCGGCGGCGGTCGTGGTGCTGGACGCGCTGCCGTTGACCGTGAACGGCAAACTGGACCGCAGGGCCCTGCCCGCACCCGACTTCGGCTCGGCGTCGACCGCTGGGCGGGCCCCCGCCGACACCCGGGAAGAGCTGCTGTGCCAGGCGTTCGCCGAGGTGCTCGGCGTCGGGCAGGTCGGGGTCGACGACGACTTCTTCGCCCTCGGTGGGCACTCGCTCGTCGCGGTGCGGCTCGCCGAGTGGCTGCGGGTGCGGGGCATGTCGGTGTCGGTGCGGACGCTGTTCGACGCCCCGACCCCGGCCGCGCTCGCGGCGGTCGCGGGCCCCGTCGAGGTGGCGGTCCCGCCGAACCTCATCCCCGCCGGCGCGCGCGAGATCACGCCCGGCATGCTGCCGCTGATCGAGCTGTCCGCCGACGAGATCCAGGCCGTGGCGGCCAAGGTCGCCGGCGGCGCGGCGAACATCGCCGACATCTACCCCCTGGCCCCGCTGCAGGAAGGGATGCTGTTCCACCACCTGCTGGCCGAGGGCGGCGAGGACGTGTACGCCGCGCCGATGATCATCGAGTTCGACGGCCGGGAGCGGCTCGACCGGTTCGTCGCCGCCCTGCAGCGGGTCATCGACCGGCACGACATCTTCCGCACCTCCGTCGTATGGGCCGGGCTGCGCGAACCCGTGCAGGCGGTGTGGCGCACGGCGCGGCTGTCGGTGACCGAGCTCGAGCTGCCCGCCGGCACCGCGGACCCGATGGCCGCGATGCTGTCGGCGGTGCCGCTGTCGATGGACCTGGGCCGCGCGCCGCTGCTGGACCTGCACGTCGCCGCCGTCGCCGGCGGCCGCTGGCTGGGCCTGGTGCGGATGCACCACCTCGTCCAGGACCACACCGCGATGGGCGTCGTCCTGACCGAGATCCGGGCGGTCCTCGCCGGCCGCGCCGGCGATCTGGCGGCGCCGCTGCCCTTCCGCAACTTCGTCGCGCAGGCCCGGGCCCGGCTGCGCAGCGGCGACCACGAGGAGTTCTTCCGCGACCTGCTCGCGGGCGTCGACGAGCCGACGGCCGCGTTCGGCTTCCGCGACGTCCGCGGCGACGGGTCGGAGGTCGTCCGGTTCTCGGTCGACGTCGACACCGACCTCGGGCTGCGGCTACGGGACGTCGCGCGGCGGCTCGGCGCCAGCACCGCCACGGTCATGCACGTCGCATGGGCGCGGGTGCTGGCCGCGGTGTCCGGCCGCGACGACGTGGTCTTCGGGACGCTGCTGTTCGGCCGCATGAACGGCGGCCAGGGCGCGGACCGGGTGCCCGGCCTGTTCATCAACACGCTGCCGGTGCGGGCCCGGACCGGCGAACCCGACGTCGTCACGGCCGTCGCCGCGATGCGCAGCCAGCTCGCCGGGCTGCTGGAGCACGAGCACGCGCCGCTGGTCCTGGCGCAGCGGGCGAGCGCGGTCCCGGCGGACCAGCCGCTGTTCACCACGCTGTTCAACTACCGGCACGAGACCACCGCGGCGGCCGAGGGCGAAGAGGTCGCCGGCGGCATCGAAGGCATCCGCACCCTGTACACCCGGCAGCGGACCAACTATCCGCTGTACGTGTCGGTCGACGACGACGGCTCCCGGTTCGGCCTGATCGTGGACGCGGTCCGCCCGATCGACCCGGCCGCGGTCGCCGGCATGCTGCACACCGCCACCGGTCACCTCGTGGCCGCGCTGGAGCGGTCCCTCGACGGCGGCAGCGCCTCGTCGCTGTCGGCGGTCGGTGTTCTCGCCGAGGCCGAGCTGGACCGGCTGCTGGTGCAGTGGAACCGGACGGCCGCCGAGGTGCCCACGGGCACGGTGCCGGAGCTGGTGTCCGGGTGGGCCGAGCGGTCCCCGGGCGCGGTGGCCGTGGTCGCCGACGGCGCCGAGGTGACCTACGGCGACCTGGACGCGCGGGCGAACCGGCTCGCCCGGTACCTGGCCGGCCTGGGCGTCGGCGTCGAGTCGGTGGTCGGCCTGTGCCTGCCGCGCGGCCTCGACATGATCGTGGGTCTCCTGGCGGTGTGGAAGGTCGGTGCGGCGTACCTGCCGCTGGACCCGGAGCTGCCGGTGGACCGGCTCGGGTTCATGGTCGCGGACGCGCGGGTGGCGGTGCTGCTCGGCGCCGAGGACGTCCTCGACGAGCTGCCGGTCGGCCGGGTGCGCTCGGTGGCCCTCGACGACTCCCGGGTCGCGGCCGCGATCGGGCGGACGTCCACGGACCCGCTCGGTGTCACGGTGTCGCCGGGTCAGCTGGCGTACGTGATGTACACGTCGGGTTCGACGGGGACGCCGAAGGGTGTCGGGGTGACGCACGGCGGCCTGCTGAACTATGTGGCGTCGGTGCCTGCTGCGGTGGGTCTGGCCGGGTCGGGCCGGTTCGCGGTGTTGCAGGGGCAGGTGACGGACCTCGGCAACACGGTGGTGTTCGGCGCCCTGTCGTCCGGTGCGACGCTGGTGGTGGTACCGGAAGACCTGGTGACCGATCCGGTCGGGCTGGGCGCGTTCCTGAGCGAGCAGCGGGTCGACGGCGTGAAGGTGGTGCCGTCGCACCTTGCCGCGCTGGCCGCGGGCCCGGACGGTGTCGCGGGGGTGCTGCCGGCGCGGACCGTGGTCCTGGGCGGTGAGGCGGCGTCGCCGGACCTGGTCCGCGACCTCGTCGCCGTCAGGGAGGTGTTCAACCACTACGGGCCGACCGAGGCGACAGTCGGTGTCCTCACCACCCGGTTGGACGGCGGCGCTGTGGTGCCGGTCGGCCGGCCTGTGGCGAACACGCGGGTCTACGTGCTGGACGAGCGGCTGGCGCCGGTCCCGGTCGGGGTGGCGGGCGAGTTGTACGTCGCCGGGCCGCAGCTGGCACGCGGCTACGTCGGCCGGGCCGGTCTGACGGCGTCGCGGTTCGTGGCCGACCCGTTCGACCCGGATGGCGGCCGGCTGTACCGGACCGGCGACCTGGTCCGCTGGACCGGCGACGGCGACGTGGTCTACCTCGGCCGGGTCGACGACCAGGTGAAGATCCGCGGCTTCCGGATCGAGCCGGGCGAGGTACAGGCGGCGCTGCTGACCCACCCGCAGGTGGCCCAGGCGGCCGTGATCGCCCGGGACGACCCCGCCGGCGGAAAGCAGCTCGTCGCATACGTTGTGCCGGCCGACGCCGACGACGTCACCGACCAGGTACTGCCGGGCGCGGTCCGGCAGTACCTGGCGGGCCGGCTGCCGGAGTACATGGTCCCGGCGGCGGTCGTGGCGCTCGACGCGCTGCCGCTGACCGGCAACGGCAAGCTCAACCGCAAGGCCCTCCCCGAGCCCGGCTTCGCCGCGGCCGCCGGCGTGGGCCGGGGCCCCGCCAACGCCCGCGAGGAGGTCCTCTGCCAGGCCTTCGCCGAGGTCCTCGGGCTGGAGACCGTCGGCGTCGACGACGACTTCTTCGAGCTGGGCGGCCACTCCCTCCTCGCGGTCCGGCTGGTCGAGTGGCTGCGGGTGCGTGGCGTGCCGGTGTCCGTCGCCGCACTGTTCGACACCCCCACACCGGCCGGGCTCGCCGCCGTGGCGGGCGCGGTGACGGTCGAGGTCCCGCCGAACCTGATCCCCGACGGCGCGCAGGTCATCACGCCGCGGATGCTGCCGCTGGTCGACCTGACCGACGCCGAGCTCCAAGCGGTCATCGGCACGGTGCCCGGCGGCGCGGCCAACATCGCCGACATCTACCCCCTCGCCCCGCTGCAGGAAGGCATCCTGTTCCACCACGTCCTGGCCGGCGGCGGCGAAGACGTCTACGTCGCACCCACCATGATCGAGTTCGCGGACCGGGGACGGCTGGACGCGTTCATCGCCGCGCTCCGGCACGTCCTCGACCGCCACGACGTGTTCCGGACCTCGGTCGTGTGGTCCGGGCTGCGGGAACCGGTCCAGGTGGTGTGGCGCAGCGCGCCGCTGCCCGTCACCGAGGTCCCCCTGCCGGACGGCACCGCCGACCCGGTCGCGGCGCTGCTGAGCGTCGCCGGGCAGTCGATGGACCTGCGCCGCGCGCCGCTGATGGACCTGCACGTCGCCGGGATCGCCGAAGGCCGCTGGCTCGGCGTCCTGCGCCGCCACCACCTGGTGCAGGACCACACGACCCTCGAGGTCCTGCAGCGGGAGGTGCGGGCGCTGCTGGCCGGCCGCGCCGGCTCGATGCAGGCGCCGCTGCCGTTCCGCGACTTCGTCACCCAGGCGCGGGCCGGCGTCACCAGCGGCGAGCACGAGCGGTTCTTCCAGGAGCTGCTGGCCGGCATCGACGAGCCGACGGTCGCCTACGGGATCAGCGACGTGCGGCGCGACGGCACCGGTGTCGCCACCACCCACACCGGCATGGACGCCGACCTCGGCCGGCGGCTCCGGGAGGTCGCGCGGCGGCTGGGCGCGAGCCCGGCGACCGTCATGCACGTGGCCTGGTCCCGGCTCCTCGCCGTGCTGTCCGGACGCGAGGACGTCGTCTTCGGCACCGTACTGTTCGGCCGGATGAACGCCGGCGCCGGCGCCGACCGCGTGCCCGGCCTGTTCATGAACACCCTCCCGGTGCGGGTCCGCACCGGCGGCCTCGACGCGCTCACCGCGCTGCACGAGATGCGCGGCCAGCTCGCCGGGCTGCTCAAGCACGAGCACGCCCCGCTGGCGCTGGCGCAACGGGCGAGCGCGGTGCCCGCGGGAGAGCCGCTCTTCACCACCCTGTTCAACTACCGGCACAACACCGTCAGCCCCGCCGAGGTGGCCGACGACGGCGGGTTCGACGGCATCCAGGCGCTGTTCACCCACGACATCAACAACTACCCGCTGACGATGTCGGTGGACGACGACGGGCACGGCTTCCGGTTCAAGGTGGACGCGGTCGCCCCGATCGACCCGCTCGCGGTGACACGGATGATGCAGACCACGGTCGACGGCCTGCTGACCGCACTCGAAGCCGGCCTCGACGCCGTGGCGCGGACGCCGCTGTCGGCGGTCCAGGTGCTCGACGCCGACGAACACGACCTGGTGCTGGACCGGTGGAACGACACCGCCGTCGAGTTCCCGGACACGCTGCTGCCGGAGCTGTTCGCGGCGCAGGCGGCGCGGACGCCGGACGCGGTGGCGGTGCTGTGCGGTGCCGAGACGGTGACGTACGCGGACCTCGACGCCCGGGTCGAGCGGCTGGCGCGCTGGCTCGCCGGTCGCGGGGTCGGCGCGGAGTCGACGGTCGCGGTGTGCATGGGCCGCGGCGTCGACCTGCTGGTCGCGTTGCTGGCGGTGGGCCGGGCCGGTGGCGCGTTCCTGCCGCTGGATCCGGAGTTCCCGGGCGA